>CALJHN010000012.1 GCA_938075455.1 uncultured Flavobacteriales bacterium | reverse complement strand
CCCCAGGTTTTTTTGGTTTGATTTTTCGTTGGCCGCATCTTTGTACAACATGTAAGGTGTACCTGTCTCAATTTGACTCTCTAAAATTTTAAACCACAATTCTTGAGCTTTTATTGTTTTTCTACCTTTCCCCTCTTTTTCATACTTTTTATATAGCTTCTCAAAGCCTTTACCATAAGTATCTGAAAGGCCTGGGCACTCTTTTGGGCACATCAATGTCCAATCTCCGTTTTCTTCAACTCTTTGCATGAACAAATCAGAAATCCATAGAGCATAAAATAAATCTCTTGCTCTTTGCTCTTCTTTACCATGATTTTTTCTAAGATCTAAGAAGTCAAAAATATCTGCATGCCAAGGTTCAATATATATTGCAAATGATCCTTTTCTTTTTCCACCACCTTGATCTACATACCTAGCAGTATCATTAAATACTCTTAGCATAGGAACTATTCCATTGGATGTACCATTGGTACCTTTAATGTAAGAACCAGTAGCTCTGATATCGTGAATAGAAAGTCCTATACCGCCAGCAGATTGGGAAATTTGAGCACATTGCTTTAACGTATCGTAAATACCTGGGATGCTATCTTCTTTGGTGGCAAGTAAAAAACAAGAAGACATTTGAGGCTTTGGTGTGCCAGAATTAAATAAAGTAGGTGTTGCATGGGTAAACCATCCTTCGCTCATATAATTGTAAGTTTCTATAGCAGCATCTAGATCTTCTTTATGTATCCCTACTGCAACCCTCATTATCATTTGCTGCGGACGCTCTGCAACCTGACCTTTTAACTTTAATAAGTAAGATCTTTCCAAAGTTTTAAAACCGAAAAAATCGTATCTAAAGTCTCTGTCATAAATAATGGTGGAGTCTAAAACATCTGCATTTTTTTTAACGATTTTATAAACCTCATCTGATATTAGGGGTGCCTTTTCATTAGTCTTTGGATCTATGTAGTCGTATAAATCTTTAATAGTATCTGAAAATGACTTTTTAGTGTTCTTATGTAAATTAGAAACAGCAATACGAGAAGCCAAAAGTGCGTAATCCGGATGAGTTATTGTGTTGGTTGCGGCAACCTCAGCCGCTAAATTATCCAACTCACTAGTAGTAACTCCATCAAAAAGACCTTCTATCACCTTCATAGCAACTTTTTCAGGTGCTACCAAAGGATTTAATCCATAACAAAGCTTTTTGATTCTAGCTGTTATTTTATCAAACTTTACAGCTTCTCTTCTTCCGTCTCTTTTTACTACGTACATACGATCTAATTCTAATGTTTTTAAAAATCTGAATCTAAACTAAATGTGGTATTGTTTTCGTTATTCAATACACCTGCTTTTTGATATTCCCCCACTCTTTTTTCAAAAAAGTTAGTTTTTCCTTGCAGATTAATCATATCCATGAAATCAAAAGGATTTGAAGTATTGTAAATTTTATTGTTACCTAGCTCTGTAAGTAATCTGTCGGCAACAAACTCTATATATTGTGACATTAAGTCTGAATTCATTCCAATTAATCTTACTGGTAATGATTCGGTTACGAATTCTTTTTCAATTTCAACAGCATCAGCAATTATTTTCTGTACCTGTTCCTTAGGTAATTTATTGACTAGATGATTGTTGTAAAGCATACATGCAAAATCGCAATGCAATCCCTCATCTCTTGATATTAACTCATTAGAAAAAGTTAAACCTGGCATTAAGCCTCTTTTCTTTAACCAAAAAATAGAACAAAATGATCCAGAAAAGAATATACCTTCTACAGCGGCAAAAGAAACCAAACGTTCTGCATAAGATCCGTTATCAATCCACCTCATTGCCCAATCTGCCTTTTTCTTTACGGGTTCAAAGGTTTCGATTGCATTGAACAAATAGTTTTTCTCCTTAGTGTCTTTAATATAAGTATCAATAAGCAAAGAATAAGTTTCAGAATGAATATTCTCCATCATTACTTGAAACCCATAAAAAAACTTGGCTTCTGTGTACTGCACTTCACTTAGAAAATTTTCTGCAAGATTTTCGTTAACAATCCCGTCTGACGCAGCAAAAAAAGCAAGCACATGTTTTATAAAAAAACGTTCGTCATCGTTAAGTTTAGATTCCCAATCTACTAAATCCGGAGACAAATCCAATTCCTCTGCAGTCCAAATACTAGCTTCTTGTTTTTTATACATTTCCCAAATATCATTGTGTTGAATTGGAAAAAGCACAAATCTGTTTGGATTTTCTTTTAGAATTGGTTCTTCAACAGTTATTTTAGTATCTAATTCCTTTTCAAGATCGATTTTAACTGAACTTGTATCTTTTGTAGTTGTATTTTTATCCATATTCGTTGTTGTATTTTAATCAAAAACGTAAAAAATTAAAGCCAAAAATTCTCTAAAAAAACAATGAGTTTTTTGAAGAATGTCATTAAAAAAATACGTTTTGGGTACCTATCTAAAAAACAAATTTTAGTGGAATACAAAAATTAGAAATAATCCTAGGTATGACAAAAAAAATTACCTAACATTTTTAATAGTTTTCAACAAATCAAAATTAAAACTTGCTAACTTGCTGAAAGTCAAAACGATTGACAAATATTGACACTAAAAGAACGTATTTAAAGACAAATAAAGTTAATTTTTGATCTATAATATTCAGCCTTTGTATAGAAATCTTTATTAAAAATTGCATGTTAATAACAACAATCTTTTAATCATAGTTAAACTATAGAATTATAAGCTGCCAAGTTAAGGTTTTGCGGAATTTTATTTTATTTTTTTTTATTAAAAAACTCATTGTATACAGAATCTAAATGGTAGAAAAAATCTAAATCCCAATATCTTACAATTGCATCTTTTAAAAATTTAAACACTGGTACATTTAGTTCGGTTCCACATTCACATGCTGGCTTACAAACATGCCAACTATCAACATTTATTGCTGTGAAAGAATCATATTTTTTGACTCTTACAGGGTATAAATGACAGCTAATAGGTTTATTGAAATTTATTTTATTTTTTCTGAATGCTGACTCTATGGAACACTTGGCAATATTATTTTTATCAAAAACAACAAAAACACATTCCTTTCCATCTACTAATTTGGTTACTTTATCTCCATCGGAATCAACATAATGAAAGTCATTATTTTTAATCGCATTTAGACCTTTTGTAGACATTTCAGATTTAATAATTGAAAGATTTTTCGAAATTTCTTTTATTTCTTTAGACCTTAAAGGAGCGCCAGAATCACCCTCCACACAACAGCTCCCTTTGCACTTTTGTAAATCACAAACAAACTTTTTTTCAAACAGCTCATCAGAAATGATTTTATCTTCTATTTCTACCATATTAAATATAAAACTTTATAATTTTTAAAATTTAAATATAACCCTTTCACCGGAAGTTCTATTTTTGTGATAACTCCAACAAATTAAGAAAGAAGATGACAGAAGAACATTTCAAAAAAATAATTAGCCACTCTAAAGAATTTGGATTCATATTTCCGAGTAGTGAGATTTACGATGGGCTAAGTGCAACTTATGATTACGGACAAAATGGTGTAGAGCTTAAAAACAATATTAAAAAATTCTGGTGGCGTTCTATGGTTCAAATGCATGAAAACATTGTTGGAATTGATGCTGCCATTTTTATGCATCCAAATACATGGAAAGCCTCTGGACATATTGATGCTTTTAATGATCCACTAATTGACAACAAGGATTCTAAAAAAAGATACAGAGCCGATATTCTTATTGAAGATTATATTCTTAAAATTGAAGGGAAAATAGAAAAAGAAATAAAAAAAGCTAAAAAAAGATTTGGAAAAGATTTTAACGAGAAAACATTTAGAGAAACCAATCCAAATGTCTTAAGAAGAGAAAGAGATAAAAACGACATTAAAATCAAAATGGATAAAGCTTTTAATAGTGAGGATTTGTCTGCCATTTATGATCTTATTATAGAACTGGAGATAACATGCCCTGTAAGCGGGTCTAAAAATTGGACCAATGTTAGACAATTTAACCTAATGTTTAAAACCGACTTAGGATCTGTTTCAGGTGAATCAACAAGTATTTTTCTTAGACCGGAAACTGCTCAGGGAATATTTGTCAACTATCTAAATGTTCAGAAAACTGGTAGAAAGAAAATACCTTTTGGTATCGCCCAAATTGGTAAAGCTTTTAGAAACGAAATTATTGCAAGACAATTTATTTTTAGAATGAGAGAGTTTGAACAAATGGAAATGCAATTTTTCATCAAACCAGGAACTCAACAAAAGTGGTACGAACATTGGAAAGAAACTAGAATGAAGTGGCATAAATCTCTAGGTATTCCAGAAGATTATTTAAGATTTCATGACCATGTAAAACTTGCCCATTACGCTGATGCAGCATGCGATATTGAATTTAAATTTCCTTTTGGATTTAAAGAAATAGAGGGGATTCATTCAAGAACAAATTTTGATTTAAAACAACACGAAGAATTATCTAAGAAAAAAATTAGATATTTTGATCCTGAAAAAAACGAAAGTTATATTCCATATGTGGTTGAAACATCTATTGGTCTGGATAGAATGTTCTTAGCTCTAATTTCTTACAGTTTAAAAGAAGAAACGCTTGAAGATGGAACTTCTCGAACAGTACTTGCCCTGCCTTTCAGCTTAGCACCTAACAAAGCTGCAGTTCTTCCACTTGTAAAAAAAGATGGTCTTTCAGAAAAAGCTAAAGAAATATTTAACAATCTAAAATCTATTTGTAACTGTGCTTACGACGAAAAAGATTCTATTGGAAAAAGGTATAGAAGAAACGATGCTCTAGGAACCCCTTTTTGCATTACCGTTGACTATGAATCCATAGAAGACAATTCTGTGACGGTTAGAGAAAGAGACTCTATGAATCAAGAAAGAATAAAAATAAGTGAATTATCTAATTTTATAGATTCTAAAGTAAATATGAATCTGCTATTTTGAAATTAAAACCTTTTCTAACTTCTTTTACTGAAGCTGGCTGTGATGAAGCTGGTAGAGGATGCCTAGCAGGACCCGTAGTAGCTGCTGCAGTTATTCTTCCTAGAGGCTATAAAAATATAGAGCTTAATGATTCAAAAAAGATTTCAGAAAAAAATAGAAACGAATTAAGAATTGATATTGAAAAAAATGCTGTCGCAATTGGAATTGGCATTGTAGAGGAAAGAAAAATTGAAAAAATAAATATTCTTCAAGCTTCTCTTCTTGCAATGCACCTTGCAATAAAAAAACTAGCTATTAAACCCAGCCATTTAGCAATTGACGGAAATAAGTTCAACCCATATCCAAAAATAGATCACACCTGTATTATAAAAGGAGATGGAAAGTATTTGAATATTGCTGCTGCATCGATAATTGCAAAAACAAAAAGAGATGAAATAATGAAAAGACTTTCAGAAATTTATCCAGAATATATGTGGAACCAAAATAAAGGTTATCCTACTAAAAAACATAAGAATGCTATTTCTGAGTTTGGCATTACAAAACACCATAGAAAAAGTTTCAAATTAACTTAAATTAAGACGCTAAAACAACGACCTTATTTTTCATGACTTCAACAACTCCTCCATCAATATTAAATAATTCTTCTTTATTATTAAGAACAATTCTTACTTCGCCTTTAGTAAGAGAAGAAACCAAAGGAGCATGATTATTTAAAATACCTATAGAACCAGTAGTGCCAGGAACATTAACTAAATCTGCCTTGCCATCATAAAGAGATTTATCAGGCGTAATTATTTGAACATCCATAATGAATTTTTAACTTACTTCTGCTAACATTTTTTCTCCAGCTTCAATAACCTCTTCAATAGTTCCCTTCAAGTTAAATGCAGCTTCTGGATATTTATCAACTTCTCCATCCATTATCATTGTGAAACCTTTAATAGTGTCTTCAATATTTACAAAAACACCTTTCATTCCTGTAAATTGCTCTGCAACGTGAAATGGCTGTGATAAAAATCTTTGAACTCTTCTAGCTCTATGAACAGCTTGCTTATCTTCTTCTGACAATTCATCCATTCCTAAAATTGCAATAATATCTTGCAATTCATTGTAACGCTGTAACAACATTTTAACTCTTTGAGCACAATTATAATGAGCGTCACCTAAGATTTGAGGCGTTAGAATTCTTGAAGTGGAATCTAGTGGATCAACAGCAGGATAAATTCCTAAGGCTGCTAATTTTCTAGACAAAACTGTAGTTGCATCTAAGTGGGCAAACGTAGTAGCTGGAGCTGGATCTGTTAAATCATCTGCAGGAACATAAACAGCCTGAACTGATGTAATAGAACCCTTTTTAGTTGATGTAATTCTCTCTTGCATGGCTCCCATTTCAGTCGCTAAAGTTGGTTGGTATCCTACCGCTGATGGCATTCTACCTAAAAGTGCAGAAACTTCAGAACCTGCTTGAGTAAATCTAAATATATTATCTATAAAGAACAGTATATCTTTCCCTTTTCCTTCTCCATCACCGTCCCTAAAATCCTCAGCAAGCGTTAAACCAGAAAGGGCAACTCTAGCTCTTGCTCCAGGGGGTTCATTCATTTGACCAAATACAAATGCAGCTTGAGATTTTTTCAGAGCTTCGTCGTCTACTTTGTCCAACGGCCAATTACCTTTTTCCATCTCATGCATAAATTCGTCACCATATTTTACAATTCCGGACTCTAACATTTCCCTAAGTAAATCATTACCTTCTCTAGATCTTTCACCAACACCAGCAAAAACAGAAAGTCCATCATGGCCCTTCGCAATATTATTAATTAGTTCTTGAATTAAAACTGTTTTTCCTACACCAGCACCACCAAATAAACCAATTTTACCACCCTTAGCATAAGGCTCTACCAAATCAATAACTTTAATTCCTGTATATAAAACTTCAGTCGCAGTAGATAAATCTTCAAATTTAGGCGCTTCTCTATGTATCGGCAACCTTTTATCAGTATCGCATGGACCAATACCATCAATTGCATCTCCAACAACATTAAACAGTCTGCCTTTAACTTTGTCTCCTGTTGGCATTGTGATAGGACTTCCTACTGGAATTGCCTCCATACCTCTTGTTAGACCATCTGTTGAATCCATTGCAACAGTTCTTACACTATCTTCACCAATATGCTTTTGACATTCCAAAACAACTTTGGATCCATCGTCTTTTGTGATTTCGATAGCTTCTAATAAATTTGGTAGTTTGTCAGCGTTTTCAAAACTAACATCTATGACAGGACCAATTATTTGTGATATTTTCCCCTTAAGTTGAGACATTGCTTTATTTTTAAAAATTACGCTGCAAATCTAACATAAATTATATTATTTCAAGTCCAATGTTAATAAAATATAACATATTATTTCAAGTTAAAATTAACAGGCCACTGAGATTAATTATTAAAATGTAAATTCGCTGAAAAAATGAGGATGCAAGTTCACTACGGCTTTGAATCATACAAGAATATTAAAAATCCAATTGTTACAGTTGGTACTTTTGACGGCGTTCACTTTGGACACCAAAAAATAATTCATAGACTTCAAAAAATTGCAAAAAAAAATAATGGAGAAACCGTCCTTTTGACTTTTGACCCACATCCAAGAAAAGTTCTTCTAAATGATCAAGGGTTGAAATTAATCCATACAATTAATGAAAAAATAAATATTTTAGAAAGTCTTGGATTAGACCATTTAGTTATTTATCCATTCACAATAGAGTTTTCAAAATTTACTGCCAAAAGATATGTAGATGAGTTATTAGTTAAAAAACTGGATACTCATACTTTAGTAATAGGGTATGATCATCATTTTGGAAATGACAGAGAAGGAAATATTGACTTACTTAAAAAGCATGAAAAATCAAACCCTTTTTATCTAGAAGAAATAAAAGCACATGAAATTGAAGAAATAAAAGTTAGCTCAACAAAAGTTAGAAATGCAATTGAAAATGGAAACATTCATTTGGTAAATGATTATTGTGGACATTTTTACGAATTTTCCGGTGAAGTTGTACATGGAAATGGGATTGGCAAAACAATTGGTACTCCAACTGCAAATATTAAGCTAAATAATATCGAAAAAATAATTCCTTTAGATGGAGTTTATGCTGTTGTTTGTCAAATTAAAAATGCTAAATATAAAGGCATAATGAATATTGGCTATAAACCTACTGTAGATGAAGGTCAGAAAAGAACAATAGAAATACATCTTTTTGATTATCAAAAAGATATATACGGCCAACATTTAAGAACTAAGGTAATTGGAAGAATAAGAGACGAAGTAAAATTCAACTCCTTACAAGACCTAAAAAGTCAAATTTTAAAAGATAATGTAAAAGCTAAAAAAATTCTTAGAAGCTTTTGACTTAATTACAACCTACTAGTTCGCCACCACTAAGATTTGAAATAGCTATAACTTGTTCTGCAGAGTCACAACAAAACTTAAATTCACTTGTTATTTGACCTCTACACAATTCTAAAATAGTACCGTTCGACATAAAAGACTTTAAAGATCTACTAAATTTACTACCAAACAATCCTATTCCATTTTCAACATTAGTGAAAATAGGTCTTTCTGTAACAATACTTGTAACAGGTTCATTTATTTGCATGTAAGTGTTTAAGTCTTCATTTCCAGCCGTGAGAATAAATTCTATAGCTTTACTATTAAAAGTTCTTTTTTCAACTTGATCTTCTAAGTCATAAGAAGATAACCTAACTTGAACCATTTCAAAGAAACTACTTCCAGAAATTACTTTAAACATATTTTCTCCTCCATCTGTATTAACACTGGTTTGATCCCCTAAATCCCAATCTATAAATTTTTGAATGGTGTCGCCGTTAACAAAATGTTCTACATAAGCAAAACGTAGAACCAATTCGTATCTTTTCCCATTTAGAGTTGTTTTCCAGTCTAGCCTAGGGTCGAAATACTCATCTGTTGTAGCTAAATCATTATCTGCGCAACGAAACCCATTGAGTTGTAAAGTGATTTTAGATAAAAAATCAAATATCAAACCAGTTCCATTAACTAAATCTGTCTGAGCACTAAAATTCAAATTTTTATCAGGAACATTGACATTTAACTTGTAAGTGTACTCATCTACAAAAGAGTTAGAGGGAGTTTCTAAGAAATAGATTTTCTGTGAGTCTTCATAAAAAATTCCAGGCTGTAAATTCCCAACCATCATCTCTTTTAAAGTGTCAGAACCTAGAAAAACATTATTTTGACTATACTTTTCTAAAACAGCAACAACATATTCAAACTGGGTACAATCGTTAATAGTTGTAAAATTTGCGTTATTTTCATTTGCCAGATAGGATTTATTAATTTTAACAAATTGTGTGTCTAACGACTGATCTAAAAGTCCATATACTACTGGAATAGTCTTATAGGGAGCATTGAGCTCAAAGTCTGTCTCGCAAGAAGAAAACAAACCAACTATTAAAGTGATGGTCCAAAATAAGTTCTTCATTTTATTATTTTTTTAGAAATCTATTAGTAATTATTTTTTCTTGGGATTTTACTACAATAAGATACCATCCAGCATCTAAATTTGAAGAAGGCAGTTGAATCTCGTTAGCTCCACTTACAAGATTATTAAGTTTCTTAGAATTAACTAATCTTCCCATTGCATCATAAAGTTCTAATACAGGATTTGTCAACTTTGAAATTGAATAAAATGAGATATTTATGTCATCTATAACTGGATTAGGGTATATTCTAAATACTTGGTTTAATTTAGTTTCATCAATTGAAACAGCACCAGATAAATTTATATTATCTATAAAAAAATCGTTTCCTCCACCATTTATAAACTTAAATTTAAACCTAAAGTTACTGACCAAATAATTAGTGAATGAACTTGGGTTAATTGTAATAGTTTTCCAATCTGATCCAGTAGGAGCAAAAGTTGAATTTGTATTAGGCATAGTAGAAATTACAGAAGATGAAATATTTTTTCTCATAAACCACGTCTCTCCACAATCTTTACTAGCATAAACTTGAAGATAGTCTGTATTTCCGCTATTTCGCTTTGCAAAAGCATATTTAAATGATATACTAGCTGCAGCACTATTTGACAAGTCAATAGTATTGCTTATTAATTCATCTATAGAACCATTAGTACCTTGAGAATTATCTAGTTTGACACTTTGACTTCCAGTATGAAATGCAGTTGAAACTATTTGAAATCCTGGGCCATCAGGGTTAGAAACTGTCCAATCGTTATTTGGTATAGAAGATATAGTCTCAAATCCTTCGTAAATTGGTGGTGTATACCCTGGATTTCCAATTACTGAAATAAAGTTTGGAAAAACTTGAGTCATTGTATTTCCAATTGCATCTGTTACTTCAAGAGTAACATCAAATGAACCAGAACCAAAATAAGAAATGATAGGATTTTGTTGTGTTGAGGAACTAGGGGAACCATTAGGAAAAGTCCAATTCCATGAAGTTATATTGTTGTAAGATTCATCAAAAAATTGAATGTTATCACCTCCACAAACTATATCTCTTTCGACTCTAATATCAACCGCACAAAGTGAAGGGGTGGAGTTTAATCCAGTAGCATTATGGTTATTGGTGGTCCAAATATTATTTCTCCCACCAATACTACTAACCATTGCAGCTCTCATTCTATTTTTTTGACCATTAGTAAACATCTTGTTACAAGATGAGTATTCCATAAAATTTTCAACATTGTCAACTACATCAGATGTCCAATAACCATCAATAATATCGTTGGAGCAAGAATTAGAACTTAGATTACAAGAAGTTACACCTATGCATCTAGGTGTATCGTCAACAAAATCATCTGAAGAACAACTTGAGCTATTCCCTGGATTATTATTCGGTCCCCAAAGATGTTCTAAATTTAACCAATGTCCTACTTCGTGAGTTAACGCTCTACTTGAATAAGTGTCCGAAGTACCAATTGAACCAACATAATCGTGAAGAATCCAAATTCCATTTCTCATATTTGCACCGAACAAAGGATTATTACTTGGATTGGTTGTATATCCTGCAGCACCGTCAGCATCATTTACCACAAAAATATTTAAATACTTATTTCCTGGCCATGTGGAATTGTAAACATCATTTCCAGCAATAATAGCTGAAACTTGATTTGCTCCATTTGCTCCACTATTGGTCAAAGGACTTAAAGTTCTAGTAATGCCACTAAAACATTGACCATTTGGAGCTTTGGTAGCTAGTTCAAATTCAATTTCAATATCTGCAGGCATTCCTGAAAAAGTAGATTGAACAGTATTGGCATCTGCATTTTGACGTCTAAAATCTCTGTTTAAAATTACTACTGCATCTTCAATCTGCTGACGAGAAATATTTTCTAATCCACCATTATGTAAGACATGAAAAACCAGAGGAATTTTATAAACTGTTCTGTTTCTAGTATTGTTAGAAATTTGATTTTCTATTTTCTTTAATTCAATTTGTTCTTGTAAATATTTTCGATAAGCTCCCGAGTCTTTTTTAAGCTTATTCATTAATTTATGAGTTTTACAATATTCTACATTTTCACCAGCTCTGCAATTGGCAGGATCGATAATTTTAAAGTCTAAATATTGAGAAAAAAGTGCAATCTGAATTAAAGAAAATATACTTAATAAAAATTTTTTCATTATAAAATTTTAAACCATCAGAGCATTTTTTAAATCACTTATTAAATCTTCAATATCTTCAATTCCAACACTTAACCTTATGAGTGAGTCAACAACACCAGACTTCATTCTTTCTTCTCTTGGAATTGATGCATGGGTCATTGTTGAAGGATGACCAATTAGCGACTCTACACCTCCCAAAGATTCTGCTAATGTAAACAATTCTGTTTTGCTTACTACTCTCTTTGCCATCTCTAAATCATCTCCAACTAAATTGAATGATATCATTCCCCCAAAGTCTTTCATTTGACTTTTAGCTACTTCATGATTAGAATGAGACTTTAACCCTGGCCAGTAAACAGTATCTATAAGCGGATGATTATTTAAAAAGTGAGCAATTTTTTCACCATTTTCACAGTGTCTTTGCATTCTGAGATGAAGAGTTTTAATTCCTCTTAGAACTAAAAAGGAATCCATAGGTCCACAAACAGCACCGCTAGAGTTTTGAATTCTGTAAATTTCCTCTGCAATTTTATCATCATTTGTAACCAAAGCTCCCATAATAACATCCGAATGTCCTCCTAAATATTTTGTAACAGAATGCATTACCACATCTGCTCCAAGCGCTAATGGATTCTGTAGATAAGGAGTTGCAAAAGTATTGTCCACACCTACCATAATATTATTTTCATGGGCCAAATCACAAACTTTCTTAATATCAATAATATTCAGCATCGGATTAGTTGGGGTTTCTGTCCATATAAGCTTGGTCTTATCATTAATTTTTTCTTCTATGTTTTGTATATCCAACATATTAACAAAATGAAATTTAATGCCATACTTTTCAAAAATAGTAGTGAAAATCCTGTAAGAACCACCATAAAGATCGTTCGTAGAAATTACTTCATCTCCAGGGTTTAACATTTTCACAATAGCGTCAATTGCCGCAAGACCACTTCCAAAACAAGCACCATATTTCCCTCCTTCTATGGCTGCTAAATTATTTTCTAATGCTTGTCTAGTTGGATTGCCTGTTCTAGAATATTCAAAACCTTTATGAACACCAATTTCATCTTGAACATAGGTAGAAGTTTGATAAATTGGAGTCATAATTGCTCCAGTCGAGGCGTCTGGGTGAACACCTGCATGAATTACTTTAGTATTGAATTTCATTTTAAAATTTTAGGATGATAATACAAATCTAATTATTTAATAAATTCAAAAAAAAAATGTTTTATATACTTTGAACAAAAAACTACTTTTTGCACATCTTGCTATTTTAGTAGCTAATTTAATTTATGCGATAAACTATGGTTTTGCCAAAGATGTAATGAATGGAGGATATGTTCCGCCATTTACTTTTATTCTTTTTAGAGGAATTGGCGCAACTTTTCTTTTTTGGATAACTTCTTTGTTTTTTTATGAGAAGATAATTAAGTCTGACCTACTTAAGTTTGCACTTTGCGGGTTGTTTGGAGTAACAGCAAATCAATTGATGTTTTTTAATGGACTAGAATTAACATCTACCATTCATGCGTCAATTATTATGGTGACAAGTCCAATTATTGTAAGTGTTCTTTCTGTAATTATTTTAAAAGAGAAATTACGAATTACTAAGATTGTTGGTGTATTAATTGGTTTGGTAGGAGCAATTACAATAATATTTCAAAATAAATCTGGAGCTGGAAATAGCGGCATAACTGGGGATTTTTTAATTTTCTTAAATGCTACTAGTTTTGGCCTCTATCTAATTTTGGTAAAACCTTTAATGAGTAAATACAGTCCCATTACAGTTGCAAAATGGGTATTTACATTTGGACTAATTGGAGTAATTCCATTTGGAATATATGAGATTGATGAAGTTAACTGGGATATGGGGAGTAATATCATTATGAAAATAGGTTTTGTTATTTTATTCACCACTTATTTATGCTATCTATTTAATATTTATGGAATTAAATACGTAAGTCCAACTGTAGTAAGTGCATATATTTATCTACAACCTGTTTTAACCTCTATAATTGCTGTTTTAAGTGGAAAAGAAGATATAGAATTTGTTAGTGTGTTATGTTCTCTTATGATTTTTGGTGGTGTTTATTTAGTAAGTATAAATACTAATAAAATCAATTGATTACTTTTGGGATAAATAAGATTTTATGACACATTCAATGACTGGTTATGGCAAGTCAGAAGTTACCATTGGTCACCTTCATGTAAACATTGAAATACGATCTCTAAATAGTAAGTTTTTAGACCTAACCCTAAAAATACCAACTGTATTTAAAGAAATTGATTCTTCATTAAGGTCTTTAATAAAAAACGAACTTAAAAGAGGGAAAATAGAACTTGCTATTAATTATGAGAAAATAAATTCTAATAGTAAAATCACGATCAATAAGGAACAACTAAAAAATTATTACAAACAGTTAAAGAATATATCTACAGAACTAGACAACCAGAATGATGAAGATTTTATGGGTTATGCTTTAAAGCTTCCTGAAGTAATTCAACACCAAAAAGAAACTGTTGATAAACAAAGTAATGAAATCCTAATAAATGCTGTAAAAGAAGCCTGTGACGACCTTAATAGTTTTCGCAAAAAAGAGGGAGCTTCACTTCAAAAAGAGCTTTTAAATTATGTGAATTCTATTCTAGATAACCTTACAAAAATAGACCCATTCGAAAAGGAAAGACTTCCCAAAGTAAAAGAGAAGTTGTTGCGGTCTATTAAGAAGCTAAATTTAAAATCCGAAATAGATGAAAAAAGATTGGAACAAGAACTTATCTATTACGCTGAGAAACTAGACCTTACAGAAGAAAAAGTAAGATTAAAAGAACACTGTAGCCATTTTATGGAAACACTTAGAGAAATGAATTCTGGAAAAAAACTAGGATTTATTACCCAAGAGATGGGAAGAGAAATCAATACTCTTGGTTCGAAAGCAAACCACCTTTCAATTCAAAAAATAGTAGTTGAAATGAAAGATGAACTAGAAAAAATCAAAGAACAAGTTTTAAACATCTTATGAATTCGTCTAATAATTTCCAAGGTAAAGCAGTTATTATTTCAGCACCTTCTGGAGCAGGAAAAACCACACTTGTTAATAAGTTATTGAAGGCAAAACTTCCTCTTTTATTTTCTGTTTCTGCCTGTAGTAGAGCTCCTCGAGATGGAGAAGAAGATAAAAAAGATTATTATTTCTTTTCTGTTGAAGAATTTAAAGAAAAAATAAAGGCACAGGATTTTGTAGAGTGGGAGGAAGTCTATAAAGGGAATTTCTATGGAACACTAAAAAAAGAAATTGAAAGAATATGGGAAGAAAAAAAACATGTAGTTTTTGATGTGGATGTAGTTGGAGGTATTTCTTTAAAAAAATATTTTAAGGAGAATTCAATATCAATTTTTATAAAACCTCCAAGCATGGAAGTTTTAAGCGAAAGACTCAAAAAAAGAAATTCAGATGATAGAAAAGCTATTAAAAACAGGTTGGAAAAATCTTTTGAAGAAATGAAATCTATAGATAAATTTGACAAAATAATTATCAACGATGAGCTAAATATCTCCACCAAATATATAGTTGAAATAGTTGAGAAATTTTTGAAATAGAATGAAAAAAGTTGGTTTATATTTTGGCACATTTAATCCTATCCATGTAGGTCATTTAATAATTTCTAATTATATGGTTGGGTACACTAATTTGGATGAAGTATGGTTTGTCGTCAGTCCACTTAACCCTTTAAAGAAAAAAGAGTCTTTATTAGAAGATTACCATCGGCTAAATTTAGTGAGAATTGCAATCGAACAAAACCCTAAATTAAAAGCATGTAATGAAGAGTTTAATTTACCAATTCCATCTTACACAATAAATACATTGACACATTTAAAAGAAAAATATTCTGGATATGAATTTAACTTGATTATGGGAGAAGACAATCTTAGATCTTTTAATAAATGGAAAAACTACGAAGAAATATTAAAATACCACTATTTATATGTCTACCCTAGAGTTTTAACTGAACAAGAAAAACTTGATAAAAACAATTTAGAAAGTCAGGTTGATGACCCAAAAGTTATAAGATGTGAAGCTCCTGTAATGAAAATATCCTCTAGTTTTATTAGAAAAGCAATTTCAGAAAATAAAGATGTTAGATATTTACTTATCCCAGAAGTTTATAAATACGTAGAAGAAATGAATTTTTACAAAAAATAAAAACTTTTAATTGTTGATGATTTCAAACAATTCATCTAGTTTAGGAATTAAAACCACTTCAATTCTTCTGTTTTTTGCTTTGTCCTTGATGTCAATCGGAACGTATTGACTTCTTCCTGATGCACTAACAGTAGTTGGGTCCATTTTACTGTTTTTTAACATTATTTTCACTACTGATGTAGCTCTTAACACGCTTAATTCCCAATTATCTATTGGATGAGAATTAGACTTCATCTTATCACTATCAGTATGGCCTTCCACTAAAATCTCTAAATCTTTTTGATCTTCAAGAACTTTAGCCAACTCTTTCAAAGCCTTAATTCCTTCAGAATCAACTTTAGTACTTCCTGAAGCAAATAAAAGTTTTGCGTCCATACTAATATAAACTTTTCCGTCTTTCTCAATAACAGAGAGGCCTTTGTCTCTAAACCCAAGTAAGGCTTTGGTGACTTTTTCTTTTAAAGCTCTTACTATAGCATCTTTATTAGCAATAATCTGTTCTAATTCATTTACTCTTTTTTCTCTTTTTTGAAGCTCTAGAGACAAATCCTCTAGTTGTACTTTTTTATTATTTAGGTCAATTTCAAAATCTCTTAGTTGATCTTCTAGCGTTAGTAAATCTGACTTTCTTTTTTCTAAATCCAACATTAAACGCTGTTTTTCAACTGACTGGCCTTTTTGTAGAAGTTCTAATTGATCCTGAATTCGTTTGTTAAGTAAATCAATTTTATCATATTGCTTTTCTTTCATTCTTAAAGATTTGCCCAACATAGTGGTATCTTTAATTAAACGTTTTGTTAATCTATTTAGCTGCTCGTTTTGTGATTCTAGTTCTGTATTTTCAGTTTGAAGTTCTGTTTTTAGAGTTTTTAGAGTTTTTAGTTCAACTGCGCAGACTTCTTGCTTTTCGGAAATTTCCTCAAATTTTCTTGCTGGAACACAGCTCTGGAAAAAAATAATTGTAATTAAAAATATTGAAAGAAGGTTTTTGATCATTGATTAATTATATACAACAAAAATGACCCCAAATTGGATAAAAAATTCATCAATTTATTATACTTATAAACAACCTTCTCTTAAAAATGCTTTTGAATAAAGATAAAAATGACCTTTAAATTAAATACTTAAAAACAAATCTATTTATCTTACGTTTTATATCAAAAGACCCATTTGGCTTTTATTGAAAACTCCATGATTAATAACAAAATATTGGCTTTTATACTTTGTATAATTTATAATATAGATTACTGCCAAAGTTTTGATTATGAATCACTATATTCTAAAAAATATGTGGGTAAAGACACCATTGTTATCGATACATTTTCAGTTAATCCAAGAACATTTCAAATTTTAAATAAAAACAAAGAGTCTGTAAGTTTGGATTACAAACTTTTACCATACAAAGGTTTGGTTGTTTTTTTAGAAGTTCCATACGACACCTTAATTTTCAATTACCATCCGTTATTAATTGACTTTAGTAAAAAATATTATAAGCACCCAATTTCATTAAATCGAACTAGTGAACAACACCAATATCATCCGTCAATAAACATTATAAATACAGTGAATTCCAACAACCTATTTCAAGGGACTAAATTAAATAGAACAGGAAGCATTTCAAGAGGACTAATGGTTGGCAACAACCAAGACTTCTCACTCAACTCAAATCTGAATCTACAGCTTTCAGGGATGATTTCACCAACTATGAAAATATTAGCATCAGTTACCGATGATAATATTCCAATTCAACCTCAAGGAAATACTCAGCAACTGCAAGATTTTGACAAGGTTTTCATTCAAGTTTCAGATCAAAAATGGAGATTAACTGCTGGTGATTTCTGGATTAAAAACAAAGACAGTTACTTTTTAAAGTATCGTAAAAGAGGACAAGGAATTCATTTAGAAAATAAAATTATAAGAAATAACAATATTGAAATAGATATTGAAAATAGCGCTTCAATTAGTAAAGGAAAGTTTGGAAGAAATGTTATTCAAGGTGTTGAAGGAAATCAAGGACCTTACAGACTATTTGGAAATGAGAATGAAAATTTTATAATTATTTTAAGTGGTACTGAAAACGTTTACATAGATGGTGTTCTTCTAAAAAGAGGACAAAACAATGATTATATAATTGACTATAACACTGCAGAAATTAGCTTTACTGCCAATACCTTAATAAATAAAGACAAAAGAATTATTGTAGAATTCCAATATAGCGATAAAAATTACGCAAGATCTTTGCTTCAATCTTCTGCTACTATCAAAAAAAACAACTCATCATTTTACGTCCATGCATACGGGGAACAGGACAGTAAAAACCAACCACTTCAATTAGATTTTGACTTATTGGACAGACAAACTTTAGAAAATATTGGCGATAATATTGATTTGGCAATTGGTTCTGGAATTGATAGTGTTGATTTTAACCAAGCAACCAACTTATATCAAAACATAGATTCCCTAGGTTATGAAGTTTATCAGTATTCTACAGATGAACAACTGGCTGTATATATGTTAACTTTTAGTAATGTCGGACAGGGTAACGGAAACTATAAAATAAAGGAAAACAATGCACTTGGAAAAGTATTTGAATGGGTCGCTCCAGATACTATTTCATTTGGTGCAATAATTAAAAACGGTAATTACAGCCCCATTAAAAAACTAGTAACTCCCAAAAAAAGACAATTAATAAGTATTGGTGGAAAGACAATTTGGAGTGGGAATTCTTTAAGTTATGAATTAAGTACTTCAAATATGGATTTAAATACTTTTTCAAATATTAACAACGAAGATAATATTGGATTTTCAGGACTTATAAATTTTGAAAATAAAAATACTTTAAAAGAAAAATGGGAGTTGAATCAACAATATAGAATTGAGAGTATCTCTAAAGATTATAGAAGAATAGAAAGATTTAGAGAAGTTGAGTTTGAAAGAAATTGGAATATCCAGAACCTAATCACACCAAAAGATCAGCTTCTTAGTTCTGCAAAAATCAATTTAAGACATTTAGAAAATGGTCTATTTCAGTACCAACTAAACTCCTACTTTATTAAAGATGATTTTAATGGTTATAAAAATGATTTTAAAATCAAATGGAGTAAAAAAGTTAACCTGAATTTTGATGGTAGCTTAATGAATTCTAATGGTCAATTTAAAACCAGTTTCTTAAGGCATAAAATAGATTTATTTATTCCAATTAAAGGATTAAAACTAGGTTTTAAAGATATTAATGAAAATAATCAATTTTTTAGTGCAGATACCTTAAGTAACAATAGTTATCGTTTTTACGATTGGAAAGTTTATCTAGAAAATTACGACTCTACAAAAAATAGAGTTCAATTTTTTTACCAAGAAAGATACGATTGGTTCAAAGACAGGTCTATTCTCAAAAAAGCTACAAAAGCAATTAGCCCTGGGCTTATGGTAGGAGTTAGCTCAAGAAGAAATTTTAATTTAAACTACTCTTTAGCATACAGGATACTTCAATCAGATTCAAATTTAACAACTATTCTTCCAGAGAATTCATTAGCTAGCAGGCTAAATTATAATTTAAAACTGTTAAAGGGAGGAATAAATACCAATTCATTTTTAGAAATTGGTTCGGGATTAGAGCTACAAAAAGAGTTTATTTACATTGAAGTTCCAGCTGGTCAAGGAGTATATACATGGAATGATTATAATGATAATGGCATAAAAGAACTCAATGAATTTGAAATAGCTGCATTTAGTGATCAAGCAACCTATATTAGAGTATTTACACCTAATAATAACTATGTCAAAATTTATAGTTTTCAATATAATCAAAACTTAAATATTGATTTTAAAAGGATCATTAAAGGAAAAACTATGGCAGAAAAGTTCTTTAACAAGTTTTACAATCAAACTGCACTTAACACCCATAAAAAGACTAATGATTTAGATTTACAAACTTTATTGAATCCCTTGGTTAATGCAGATAATCCAATAATTCAACAAATGTCTAATAGCCTTAGAAACAGCTTGTTTTTCAATCGATCAAGCTCTAAATACAGCATTGAACTAGTTACTCAATTGTTTGCCAATAAAAATCTTTTAATTAACGGGACAGACTTTAGATCCAACAATAAAGATCAAATAAAATTTAGATGGAATCTAAATAAGTCCTATATGGTTAACTCACAATTGTCCAAAGAAGTAAAGAAAAATTCTTCAACTTATATGACCAATAGAAATTATAATATTGAAAATAAAGAAATAAAAAACAGAATTTCATTTCAACCAAATACTTTATTTAGGATAGCACTAAATGGCAGGTATTCAGAAAAAAGAAATTCAATTGAATATGGCAATGAAAAAGCATTTATAAATGATATTGGGATAGAATTAAGAAGAAGTAAAAGAGACAAGGGATTATTAAATGGGGAACTTCATTTTGTTAACATCAATTACAATGGGGAAAGTAGTAGTACTATTGAGTTTGAAATGTTAGAAGGTTTGCAGATAGGTAAAAACATCACATGGAAGTTGAGTTTTCAAAAAAACATGTCAAATAATATACAAATATCTATAAATTATAATGGAAGAAAATCTGAAGAAAATAGAGCAATACATACTGGAAGCATACAAATGAGAGCATTTTTCTAATCTAATTTTAAAACAGCTAAAAATGCTTCTTGAGGAACTTCTACCCTTCCAACTTGTCGCATTCTTTTTTTACCAGCTTTTTGTTTCTCCAAAAGTTTTCTTTTTCTTGTGATATCTCCACCATAACATTTTGCAGTAACATCTTTTCTTAATGCTTTTATTGTTTCTCTAGAAACAATTTTTGCACCAATGGCTGCCTGAACAGGAATTTCAAATTGTTGCCTAGGAATAAGTTCTTTCAATTTTAAACAAATTCTTTTTCCGAGAGTAAATGCGTTAGAGCGATGGACCAATGCTGATAGAGCATCTACTTGCTCAGAATTTAAAAGAATATCCAACTTTATAAGGTCAGATTTCTTGTGACCAACAGGTGAATAGTCAAAGGATGCATAACCTCTACTTACAGATTTTAGTCTGTCGTAAAAGTCAAAAACAATTTCTGATAGAGGCATTTGAAAACTAAGTTCCACTCTATCTTGAGTTAAATATACTTGATTGTTTAATTCTCCTCTTTTTTCTATACATAAATTCATAACTGATCCAACATATTCTGTTTTTGTTATTAATTGGGCTTTTATATAAGGTTCTTCAATCCACTCCAATTTTGAAGGATCTGGTAGCTCCGATGGGTTGTTTACTACAATTTCTTTTAATTCTTTCTTAAGAAAAACATTGTAAGAAACATTAGGAACAGTTGTTATTACAACCATGTTAAATTCTCTTTCTAATCTTTCTTGAATAATTTCCATGTGAAGCATTCCTAAAAAACCACATCTAAATCCAAAACCCAAGGCAGCCGAGGATTCTGGTTCAAAAACCAAAGAAGCATCGTTCAATTGAAGTTTTTCCATAGAGTTTCTAAGTTCTTCATAATCGTCTGTTTCCACTGGGTACATTCCTGCAAAAACCATTGGTTTAACGTCTTCAAATCCCTGAATAGCATTTTCACAAGGTTCAAGTAATGAAGTTATGGTGTCTCCAACTTTTACTTCATTTGCTTTTTTCACGCCACTTATTATGTAGCCAACATCTCCAGAACGCAATTCGTTTTTTGGAGTTAAATCCATTTTTAGAACCCCTATTTCATCTGCGATATATGTTTTTCCTGTATTGAAAAATTTGACTTGCTGACCTTTTTTTATTACGCCATTAAAGACTCTAAAATAAGCTATAATCCCCCTAAAAGAATTGAAAACAGAATCAAAGACCATTGCTTCTAGTGGTTGATTCTCACTGCCCTCAGGGCTTGGTATTTTATGGATTATTGCTTCAAGGATATTGTCAACTCCAAGACCTGTTTTACCGCTTGCTGGAATTATATCTTTCTTACTACACCCAATTAAATCAATAATTTGATCTGTAACTTCTTCAGGCATTGCTCCCGGTAAATCCATCTTATTTAGAATTGGTATAATTTCTAAATCATTTTCTATGGCAAGGTATAAATTTGAAATTGTTTGTGCCTCGATACCCTGAGAAGCGTCAACAATTAAAAGTGCTCCTTCACAAGCTGCTATAGACCTAGAAACTTCATAAGAAAAATCTACATGTCCTGGTGTATCAATCAGGTTTAACTTGTAATTTTCTTTATTGTAGGAGTAGTCCATTTGAATTGCATGACTTTTAATGGTAATTCCTCTCTCTCTCTCAATATCCATATCGTCTAAAGCTTGATCTTTCATCTCTCTATCAGAAATAGTTCCTGTGAATTGAAGGAGTCTATCTGCTAAAGTACTCTTGCCATGATCAATATGGGCTATAATACAGAAATTTCTAATATTTTTCATTTATTACAAATGTAGCATATAAACCTAAAAAATTTAGTTGTTGATATATTATATTCTTGATTATCTATCAGGGTTACAAACTTGTTTAAACAAAACTTTTTATTCATATCGAAAATATTTTGGTTTTCTTGGGATTTAGAACTTATTTTACGGTCCAATGAAGGTTACCGATTACATTAAAAATAGCAATAAGACAATATTCTCATTTGAGATAATTCCCCCTTTAAAAGGAAAGGGTATTGAGGATATCTGTGAAGGAATTGACCCATTAATGGAATTCAAACCTCCATTTATTAACGTGACTTATCACAGAGAAGAATATGATTACAAGAAAATGGGTAATGGTTTGCTTAAAAAAGTATCCATTAGAAAAAGACCTGGAACTGTTGGAATTTGTGCAGCATTAATGAATAGGTATAAAGTGGATGCAATTCCTCACATAATATGTGGTGGTTTTAACAAAGAAGACACTGAGAGTGCACTGATTGACCTAAAGTTTCTAGGGGTAGATAATATTCTGGCACTAAGAGGAGACCCTATGAAAAATGAATCTTCTTTTGTTCCTGTAGAAGGGGGAAATAAATTTGCTATTGATCTAATCCAGCAAATTAATGAAATGAATAATGGTCAATATCTTTATGAAGAGACAAAAAATAGTCCATCTAATTTTTGTATAGGTGCAGCTGGCTACCCTGAAAAACATTTTGAAGCTATGAATTTAGCTAGCGACTTGAGGCATTTGAAAGCAAAAGTTGACGCAGGGGCTGAATTTATTGTCACTCAATTATTTTATGACAATAAAAAATATTTCTCATTTGTTAAAAAATGTAGAGAAATTGGGATTACAGTTCCAATCATTCCAGGACTAAAACCAATAACTAATCAAAGACATTTAACGTTTATACCAAAATTTTTTAACACCAATTTTCCTGAAGAATTTTCTAACGAATTAGAAAAATGTAAAACTAATGAGGAAATTAAAAAAGTAGGTATAGAATGGTCTATAGAACAATCCAAAGAGTTAATTGGTGCTGGTGTTCCTGTATTACATTTCTATACAATGGGCAAAGGACAATCGGTAAAAGAAGTTGCAAGTAATGTTTTTTAAAACCTTACAATAGATAAAAGTAAATTTAGATTATGGATTTATTAAAATAAGCAGAAGTTTTATTAGATGTATTTATTTATTTAATGCTGGTGAAAATATTAAAAGAAGGTTAATTTTTAAAGATAATATAACTTCTCTCAATGAAATAAATTAGATGGCTCAGCATTTAATGTTGGGATTTTTTAGAAGTTTAAAATTTACAGAGACTACTTTTTAACGTTAGCGGTAATAAATTCTCTATTCATTCTTGAAATATTATCTAATGAAATTCCTTTAGGACATTCTACTTCACAAGCACCAGTATTGGTGCAATTTCCAAACCCTTCTTCGTCCATTTTATTAACCATATTTATTACTCTTTCTTTAGCTTCTACTTGGCCTTGAGGGAGCAGAGAAAACTGAGAAACCTTAGCAGAAACAAAAAGCATTGCCGATGAGTTTTTGCAAGAAGCAACACAAGCTCCACAACCAATACAAGTAGCTGCATCAAAAGCGGTGTCTGCATCGTCCTTGGGTATAGGAATACTATTAGCATCTTGTGTATTTCCAGATGTATTAACAGAAACATAACCACCTGCCTGTTGGATTCTATCAAATGACGATCTGTCTACAACTAAATCTTTTACAACTGGAAAAGAATTTGCTCTAAAAGGTTCAATAAATATAGTGTCTCCATCATTAAATTTCCTCATATGAAGTTGGCAAGTAGTTACTCTTCTGTCTGGTCCATGGGCTTCACCATTTATATAAAGCGAACACATTCCACAAATTCCCTCCCTGCAGTCATGGTCAAATGCAACTGGTTCAATTTCCTTTTCAATCAGTTCTTCGTTTAAAACGTCTAACATTTCTAAAAAAGACATATCCTCGGAGACATCACTAATAGGATAAGTTTCTAAGGAACCTTTATCAGTATTACTTTTTTGTCTCCATATTTTAAGTGTTAAATTCATCTTTTTTATTATTTATAGGATCTTACTTTTACTTCAATATTTTCAAATTCTAATTTTTCTTTATGAAATTTAGCTTCTGAAGGCTCTCCTTTATATTCCCAAGCAGAGACAAAGTTAAATTTCTTGTCATCTCTTTTAGCTTCTCCTTCTTTGGTAGCATATTCTTCTCTAAAGTGTCCTCCACAAGATTCGTTTCTAGTAAGTGCGTCTTTGGCAAATAATTCTCCTAATTCAAGAAAATCAGCAACTCTACCTGCTTTTTCTAACTCCTTATTAAGTTCATTTAAACCGCCTGGAACCATTACGTTTTTCCAAAAATCAGCTCTCAATTCTTTAATTTCTGAAATAGCTTCATTTAATCCGGTTTCGTTCCTAGACATTCCACATTTATCCCACATAATATTGCCCAACTTTTTGTGGTAATAGTCAACAGAGTGCTTTCCTTTATTTTCAACTAATTTTTTCAATAGATCTTTAACTTTTTCTTCAGATTCTTTGAACTCAGGAGTGTCTGTAGAAATAGGACCTGTTCTAATATCATTAGATAAATAATCTCCAATAGTATAAGGTAAAACGAAGTATCCATCAGCCAAGCCCTGCATTAAGGCTGAGGCGCCAAGCCTATTAGAGCCATGATCAGAGAAGTTTGCTTCTCCAATTGCATAAAGGCCAGGAACTGTGGTCATTAAATTATAATCTACCCATATACCTCCCATAGTATAATGAACTGCGGGATAAATCATCATAGGATTTTCATAAGGATTTTCGTCAACAATTTTTTCATACATCTGAAATAAATTGCCATATTTTGATTTAACAACTTCTTGACCCATTTTTTTAATTAGATTGTGATCGTTAGGATCTTCACCTTGTAAAAGAACTTGTTCTTTTCCGTATCTAGTAATTGCAGAACTAAAATCTAAGTATACAGCTTCTCCAGTTTTATTTACACCATATCCCGCATCACATCGTTCTTTTGCAGCTCTAGAGGCTACATCTCTTGGTACTAAATTTCCAAAAGCAGGATATCTTCTCTCTAAATAATAGTCTCTATTTTCTTCCGCTATTTCAGTAGCTTTCAAAGTTCCTTCTCTTAAAGCTTCAACATCTTCCATTCTTTTAGGGACCCAGATTCTTCCATCATTTCGTAGAGATTCTGACATTAGAGTTAGTTTAGACTGATATTCTCCAGATCTTGGAATACATGTTGGATGTATTTGTGTATAGCATGGATTGGCAAAAAACGCTCCTTTCTTATGAACTTTCCAAGCTGCAGTAGCATTACTTCCCATTGCGTTTGTAGATAAAAAATATACATTTCCATATCCACCAGAAGCAATCACAACTGCATGTGCAGAGTGTCTTTCTATTTCACCAGTTATTAAATTTCTTGCAATAATTCCTCTAGCTTTTCCATCTACAATTACAACATCCAACATTTCATGACGATTATGCATTTGTATTTTACCTCTAGCAATTTGTCTATTCATGGCGGAGTAAGCACCTAAAAGAAGTTGTTGGCCTGTTTGACCTTTTGCATAAAAGGTTCTTGAAACGAGAACTCCACCAAACGATCTATTATCTAATAAACCACCATAATCTCTAGCAAATGGTACTCCCTGAGCTACACATTGGTCAATAATATTGGTAGATACTTCAGCTAATCTATATACATTGGCTTCTCTCGATCTATAATCTCCACCTTTTATGGTATCGTAAAAAAGTCTATAGGTAGAATCTCCATCTCCTTGGTAATTTTTTGCTGCATTTATCCCGCCTTGAGCAGCAATTGAATGTGCTCTTCTTGGACTATCTTGATAACAAAATGTCTTAACGTTATATCCAAGTTCTGCTAAGGTTGCAGAAGCTGAACCTCCAGCAAGTCCTGTTCCAACAACTATAACATCAATATTTCTTTTATTGGCAGGGTTAACTAAGTCAATAGAATCTTTGTATTGAGTCCATTTGTCCTTCAAATCACCTTGTGGTACGCCAGAATTTAATGTTGCCATATTTTATTAGTGTTGGGTTATAAAATGAAACAATGCTATTAGTATAAAACCAGTAGGTACAATTATTGCAAAAATATTTCCAAATTTATAAAAAGCAACTCTTGTTTTACTAGTTGCTATTCCAACGCTTTGAAAGGAAGACTGAAATCCGTGCATTAAGTGTAGGGACAAGAATATAAATGCAATTACGTAGGCTATTACTCTTGGCATAGCTGCAAATTTTTCGTGCAACTCGTGAAAATATCTAAACTCTCCGTTGTGCATTCCACTCATATCTCCTTGAATGTATTTTACATTAATTTCTGGAATCCAAAAATCGATAAAGTGAATACCTAGAAAAGCAAGTACAGTAAGACCGCTAATAATCATATTTCTAGATACCCAAGATGAATTTGCAGAAGGTTTGTTGTAAGAATAATTAATAGCTCTAGATTTTCTGTTTTTTAAATCAAGGAAAAAACCCATTATAAAGTGAAATACTACTCCAAAAATTAATACTGGTTGTAAAAGAAATTGTACTAAAGGATTAGTTCCCATAAAATGAGAGGCTTCATTAAATGCATCTGGGCTTATTACAGAGAGGGAATTTATTACAAGATGCTGAAGCAAAAAAAACATTAAAAATAATCCAGAAAGGGCCATCAGTACTTTATATCCTATGGAAGTGTAAAAAGTAGATTTACTCATATTTTTTAATTATGTTTTACAAATGTAGTAAACAATGTAATGTCAAAGTCATAGCTTTTAAAAATAAAATTGAACAAACAACCGTTTACCAGCTATTTAGACAAAAAATAAATAAGATTTTAATTACACTAAGTTTTGTTGTGTTAAAATATATTATTGGTCGGTTAACAATTTATCTGTAGAATAGTATCCCGATAAAATTGCACCAGGAACTCCCATTTGTTTATAGGGGTCGTTAATCTCCCCAGCAAAATATACTTTATTGTCTAATGACTCATTCAATATTTTAAGATTGGATTTTTTTTCTTGAAATGCCTGAGTCCAAGTTCCTAATGTAAATTCGTATTGTCCCCAGTTTTCTAATATATATTCTCCACTATAACTTGAGGAAGCTTTTCCATCAAATATTTGGTCTAATTCATAGAGCAAACTGTCCATAATTTCATCATTAGAGCTAAGGTTGTAGTATTTTTGTGTTTCATCTCCAGCACATAGGAATCCTAGTATATTGTCTTGTGTTTCTTTTCCAAAAGCAATGTCATAATAGCCTTTTTCTCCATTATTAACTTCACACTCAATAGCATCTGGGTAAAATTTGTCTGAAAATTTCATAACAACTTTAAAACCAGGATGAAAAGTGACTTCTTTAATGGCGTCCTTTCTTTCTTGGTTTATCTCGGGTATAAATGATATTTTTTCAGATTTTAGAACTCCAATAGGTACTGTCACCAATACACGATCTGCCTCAAAATTTGACCCATTTAAAGTTTCTACTGAAACTTGATTGTTTGTGTAATCTATGGAAACTACCGGACTATTGTACTGAATGTTTTGTAACACTGTCTTAGCAATATTTTCATTTACAAAATCATACCAAGTTGTATTTTTAAATTTTGATTCTGGCATGAAATTATAGCTAAAGTTATTATGCCAACTTGGATTGACTTTGTATTCTGTTCCATTCCAAATAGCAGTGCAGTCTAGATGATAAGGAATAAGTTCTTCATCAATTTCATCTCCATATTTCCCCTTCAATTTGTTCAAGGTTATTGGAGCACTATGTAACCATTCTGCACCAATATCTATTGGGAAATCTGCTAAAGTGGTATCTTTTTTTAATCTACCTCCATATCTATTGGTAGCTTCAAGAATTGTATAGTCAATATTGTTTTTTTCTAATACTTTTGCAGCTGCGAGACCTGATGCTCCTGCTCCAATAACTATTACTTTTCCTGAATATTCGTATGTTCTGTGAAGTGCTGTTTCATCAGGTAGTTTCTTTTCAGCTCTAGCAGCCCATTTTAAACAGCTTGTAAAACTCAATACGGTAATTACTAGTAAGTAAAACTTATTTAGAATTTTAATCCTATTCATAATTCTTGTTTTGGAAAATTCGTTTTCAAATGTAATATTTGAGAAGGAATAATTATTGTGACAAATGTCACAAAGCTATTTCTTAGCTCTTATTCTGCTAAGTGTTTCTCTACTAACACCAAGAAATGAGGCAATATCTGTTAGTGACACCCTTTGTAATATTTCTGAATTATATTTTATCAAAGCTTCTAATCTCTCTTGGCTATTGGTAAACTGTAATAATCGAAGTCTTTCTTCTAAAAATAAGGAATGTTCAGCCCAAAGACTATTAAGAAGTTGACACATTTTCAAATTGGATAGAGTAAGCTCATTTATTTTTTTAGTGTTAAACCTGATTAATCTTGAGTCTTCTAGTAATTGTATAGACTCGTTAGAAGGTAGTCCTTGGAGAGTTGATGTTGTACCTATAATTTCGTTTTCAAAGGCAAACCACGTACAAACTTCTTTAAATTCTTTGATATAATAGGATTTAACACCACCTTCTACAATTAAATAAAAATAATGGTGTCTTTTTCCTTCAGAAATCAACACTGATCCTTTATTAAGTTCAAGAAATGAGGAATATTTAATAATTATATCAATCGTTTCATTATCAATATTTTGAAAGATGGATTCTATTATTTTTTTACGCTCTGAATTATTCACTATAATTAACTATGAGAATGAATTCATAAGATGTTATTCAATTAATTATTTGATATTTTTAATGAATAACTATTTTTAGTTAAAATTAAAATTCTCTAACAGAACGAACGAAGAAAAAGTCACTTATTGTGTAAGCTGTGCTATTAAATTGAAGTCCTGACATAAAATTTTGTCTCCATGCAGTTGTAGTACCACTCCTAATTGATGACCAATAAGTTTTTGTTCCAAAAGATCCAATTGCTGTTCTTGCAGAATACATTTCATTTAACTCATGCTTGGTTGGCATTCTCCAATCTCTAAATTTCTGGCCGTCAACCGAATGATTTGATGGATCAGAAATTACGTCTTGGGCAAAATACCAAGTGGCTAGACCTTGATCCTGAGTTTCGGAAACCAGTCCGTGTTTACCATCTGCTGACACCCAAAAAACATACCCTCCAAGTTCCGGCCAAGAACCAATAGTATAGCTAGGAGTAACAACACTATCGGCAACTTTTGAATGTAAGGCAAATGGAACACTCATTAATTGACTCGTTCCAGTTATTGAATAAGAATTTCCTCCATTTGGGTCCGTTTCTGTCTTGATGAAAAAAGGCCCGTTACTCCAATTTATGGAACTAAAACTTCCAGAAATTACAGTTCCAGTACCAATTTCTAAATTGACAAGACCATTGTTATTTGACATCGGTGTATGGGTTTCAGAATATATCGCATTTCCAGTGACTGATCCTTGAACAATACTTATTTGCATCCCTATATTCTGGTTAGTTAATAAAGTATTTGAAGCATCTCTAATAACTGCCTGAAAAGTCATTTTTTCAGGTGTTTGTCCTAAGCAAAATATATTTACCAATAAAGCTGGAAGTAGTATGTAAATTTTTTTCATGTGTTGTTATTTTTTAATTATTGTAAAAGATTTTATAACTGTATTGTTTTCACTAATACTTAACAAATAAGTGTTGGGGGGAAATTCATTTAAATTAATATGTGTTTTGTTGTTTTCACATTTATCAATTAAAAGTAATTTTCCTTGCATATTAAATAATTGGTAATTAAAAAATTTGCCTTGTATGTTTTCAATACTTAAAAATAATTGATCAATAGTAGGATTGGGATAGGCAATTAACTTTAAATTAATATTTAAAATATCATCCCCAAGTGTTGAAAATATTTCATAAGGCTGCTGTACACCATGAGTCAATGAACCGTTATTTCCAGTAAAAAAGCCTACAGAAACTTGGCCAACAGAATAGGATATTAGTCCAGAATTTCCATTTGAATTAAAACCAGAAGATGAAAATGTCTCTTGTGCAGTTAAAACTGTGTTGAGCAATAAGAAAAAAAGAGGGGTAAGTTGTTTTAGCTTAAACATTATTTATGTTTTTGCTGAAAGTAGTGAATTTTATTTCACTTAGTAGTGATAATAGTAAAATCATTTCTAAAATTTTAATAAATGGCGAATGTAATGCAACTTTTAGTACACAATCTCTTAGATTTTTTATCTTTCAATTTTGTATAAAAGTAGTTCGTCACTTTCGTTTGGCAATACTATCGTTCCTTTAAGTTTAAAACCTAATTTTAGTAATAAACTTTGTGAAGAAACATTTTCTTTGTTGGTAATTGCTTTAATTTCCGGAATTTCTAATTCGTCAAATGCAGCTTTAATTATTCTTGATGAGGACTCGAAAGCATATCCCAAGCCTTCAAATTCTGGTAAAATACCAAATCCAATATCAATCCCATCTAGTCCTTCCCTATCATAAAGTCCACAAATACCAATTTTAGCACTATTTTTTTTATTTATTAACGAATAATTGGAATACCCATGGGAATATAACTGAGGCAGCATTTTATCCTGAATATATTTCTCTGCATCCTCTACTGAATAAAGCTGTCTATCTCCTATATATTTAATAAATTTTGGAGAGTTCATTAATTGAAAAATCAAATCTGCATCTTCTTCTAAAGTTGGTCTAATTATTAATCTTTCAGATTGTAATGACTTGTGTTGCTGCATTTGTTATTAAAATTCTAAAGTGAAATTTTATCTTTTAAACTAGAAAATTAGTAAGCCTAAAGTAAAAATAATAAATCCAACTACCATCATTATCAGAGTGTATGGGATAATATCTTTTGCTTTTAATCCTGTTATACCTAATAACGGAAGCGCCCAAAAAGGTTGCATCATATTAGTTAACTGATCTCCGTAAGCCATTGCCATAATGCTTTTATTTAATGGAATTCCCATCTCAATTGCAGATTGAATAATTAAAGGTCCTTGTATATACCACTGACCGCCTCCACTTGGAACAAAGAAATTCACCATTCCGGCACTAATAAAAGTAAATATTGTATAGTTGTAATTTGTAGAAATACTTTGAAAATAAGCTGCTAAATCACTTATTATTCCTGTTTCACTAATTATACCCATAATACCAAAATAAAGGGGGAATTGAATAAGTATACCTGCGGTTCCACCAATAGATTTTTCAACTGCTTTTAAAAAAGTAAAAATCTTACCATGAAAAACCAGTGCTAGGCCTATTAATGTTAAATTTAAATAATTAGGATTGATAAACTGAAAAGATCTTGTATTTGAATGGCTAATTGCCAAATAACCAGAAAATAATAAAATAAAAAAACCAATAACCCAGCCCACAGATTTTGAATGGTCAAATTTTTCAAGACCAACTAACGTGCTTTTTTGATGGTTTTTCTCTGTTAACATCTTCACATTGGGAACTACTACTTTAGTTTTTTTTCCTAAAACATACATTGTAATTGGTAATGCAACTAATAAAGAACATGTTACAACAATATTCATATTAGAAAATACGGTCTTAGAAAAATCTATTAACTCCGGAACATTACTTTTTACACTTTCAGGAGCTAAATCAATTAAGTGTCCTCTTTCAGAAATTTTCACCAAGGACGAACCTGAAATTCCACCATGCCATATCATTAATCCAGAATAACCACAAGCCCCAATCAACCCATGATTAAGTCCGAAAGATGATTTAGCAGCATATTCCATGATTTTTTTACAAAAAACAGCGCCAAAAACCAGTCCTAATCCCCAATTAAACCAACTTACAATTAAAGTGAAAAATGTGATGATTAACGCACTTCTGGCATTATTACTACAAAATGGAATAAGTTGATTGATTGCGGCATTAACTGGTCTGCTTAAAGCTAAAACATGCCCCAATAATAGCATCAACATCATTTGAACGGCAAATGCTAGACCCTTTACATTCCAAAGACCATTATTCCAAGAATTTAGAATATTTGTGAATTTATCTAACCAATTTTGATTTTCTGATAAGTTCTGACTGGGCCATATCAAGGCCAAAATAATGGTAAAAAGAGTTAATAATAAAGCTATGGAAAATGGAGTTGGTAATAAAAACCTTATCCCTTTAATATATTTTTCAATGAGGGACATTTTAAGTTTTAATTAAAATGGTAAATCGTCGTCGTCGTCACCAACTGGTTCAAAATCTGGTTCGGATGGCGCTTGTTCACTGGGTGCAGATTCGCCAGAACTTTTATTTAGTCTCCAAGCCTGTAAATTCACATAATACTTGCCATTGTATTCATTTCCCCTTACGTTAAAAGAGACTTCCACCTCATCTCCTTCTAATAAGCCATCTAAAAGGCTTGTTTTATCTTTAATACATTCCAATTTAACATCTTGAGGATATTGTTCATTAGTAGTAATTACAAATTCTCTTTTTGTAAAGCCTGAATCCCAAGATTGTAAATCTAAAATTAACTTTACTTTACCATTTAATTTAAGTTCCATTATTCTATTTAATTATTAAACGAAAGTAACGTTTTCCATGCTGCTTTCAATTGATTTTTACTTAAAAAATATTTTGCTTTCTTGTGTAATGCAATTTCCAATGCTTTAGCATTGTCTTCAAATTCTAAAAAAAGTTCACTAAGCTCAATCAATCTAAACTCATTGACATCGGTTTCATCTGGTAAAGCTTCAATTCCTCCAAGTTTGCCTAAATCATTTCCTGAGAGAATAGTACTATTTAATACTTCATTAGGCATCTCGTCAAAACCAATACCCTTAGTGCTTATGGGTTTTTTAATTTCAAACATAGAATTACTATCTGTTCTACAATACCAATCACCTCCCATTCTTGCTACAAGATCAATTTTTTCTTGATCTATCATTTTTTCATTATTTAATAATTCTTTTGAAATATGCATCTTTAAAATTTTGCATATTACTAAATTTCCGGCGCCCCCACTCTGGCCCAATTCTTTTATTTCGATTACTTCACATTCCATCTGAACTGGAGCTTCTTTAACCCTAAAAGGTTTTATTAATTCTGACTTTAATGGGGTTAATCCACTTTTAACAAATTCGTCAGTTTCAGGGGGGTAAGGGGAACTAGCTAGTGACATTTGTTCCACCATTTTATAATTAACTAAGTTAATAACAACTTGTTTTACTTTCTGAACATTGTTAAATGTGTCTTTATTTTGACCTGTTCTTCCGCTACGAGAAGGAGAAAAAACAGCAATTGGTGGGTTGGAACTGAATACATTGAAAAAAGAAAAGGGAGCTAGATTTGACCTGCCTTTTTCATCAATTGTACTTGCAAAACAAATAGGTCTTGGTCCTACTGCACTTAGCAAGTAATGATGAGCTTTGGGAACTCCTATTTTTGAAAGATCAATTGACAACATATTATTTGTAAAAATATAACTGTAAAGGTAGCAGAAAATTATTTTTGAGCTTTTCTATTTGATAAAATTGAATAAATTTGCAAACTGCTTTTTAAAAGCATTACAATAAATGCGGGTGTGGTGGAATTGGTAGACACGCTAGACTTAGGATCTAGTGCCGCAAGGCGTGGGGGTTCGACTCCCTTCACCCGTACCAAAATAACCTAATGGCATAGAGATAGCTTTATGCCATTTTTATATTAAATAAAAAACATGGATGTTAGCGTAAAGAAAGTTGATGCACTGAATGCTGTTCTTACTGTAAAAATTTCGAACGAAGATTATAAAACTCCTTACGAGTCTTCATTAAAAAATCATAGGAAACAAATGCAACTTCCAGGTTTTAGAAAAGGCCACGTTCCTACAAGCATTATCAAGAAAAAATACGGACCTTCAATTTTAGCAGAGGAAATTGATAAATTACTCAACAAGTCTATTTACGATCACATAACTGAAAATAAGCTTAATATTTTGGGGAATCCTCTTCCAATTGAAGACGAAAAAATAAAAATAGACTGGAACCAACCTTCTGACTTTGAATTTAAGTATGAATTGGGATTAGCGCCAGAAATTTTACCTGATTTGCCTGGAAGATTAAAATATACAAAATACCAACCAAAAATTAATGAAGCACTAATTGACAAACAGGTAGATGACTTTGCTAGAAGATACGGAAAACTTACTAGTGTAGAAAAAGCTGGTGAGAGAGATATGATTATGGCTAATTTTAAAGAATTAGACCAGAGCGGAAATATAGTTATTAATGGATTTAATCAAAGTTCTACAGTGTCTTTGGAATTTATTACAGACAAAAAATCAAAGAAAAAACTTACTGGTTGTAAGCCTACAGACACTTTCCAACTAGACCCTAAGAATATCTCAAGAGGAGAGGCAGATATGGCAGCGATGCTTGGAATTGATAAAGAAAAAGCAAAACATTATATAAATGATGTTTTAATGACTGTTAACGAAATTAAAACTTTAGAGCCAGCAAATATTGATGTAGTACTTTTTGATAAAATATATGGTGCTGGGGAAGCTAAGAATGAACAAGAGTTTAGAGCTAAAGTAAATGAAGATTTAAATAAAATGTTTGTTGCAGATATAGATAGACTTTTAAAAAATGAAATCTCTACAAACCTTATAAAAAAACTAAAAATTAAGTTACCTGATAATTTTTTAAAAAAATGGATACTTTCTTCCAACAAAAAAGCGAAAAAAGAGGACATAGAAAAGGAATATGATATATATGCAGAAAGTCTAAAATGGCAATTAATTGAAAATTTTATTATTAAAGATCAAGAATTAAAAGTAGATGGGGAGGAATTATTGAATTTCACCATGGAATTAATGGGCAATCAATACGTTCAATATGGAATGATGATTCCCGAAGAAGCTGAGTTAAAAAAGACAGCACAAAAAGTACTTTCAAATAACGAAGAAGCAAGAAAAATCAACGATATGATCTATGATAAAAAAGTAATGGAATATCTAAAAAATACTTTGAAGATTAACGATAAGTTTATTGCTCATGAAGATTTTACTAAAAAGGTTGCAGAGCTAACTCAATAAATTTCTAACTTTAGAGAAATATTATAATATTATGAATAAAAGTAGCGAAGAGTTTAGAAAATTTGCAACAAAACACATGGGAATATCCAGTTCCACATTGAATAGTTATAGTTCGATATTACCGAATGTCCCCGTTGGAATGACTCCAAATATTATTGAAGAAAGACAGATGAATATAGCAGTAATGGATGTTTTTTCAAGATTAATGATGGATAGAATTATTTTTCTAGGAACTGCAATAGACGATTATGTTGCTAATATTATTACTGCACAGTTGCTTTTTTTAGAGTCTATTGATTCTAAAAGAGATATTCAAATATATATAAATTCACCAGGTGGTTCAGTTTACGCTGGTCTTGGAATCTATGACACCATGCAATATATAAAACCAGATATTTCTACCATATGTATTGGTATGGCAGCGTCTATGGGAGCTGTATTACTATGTGCAGGAGAAGAGGGAAAAAGAACTGGGCTAAAACACTCAAGAGTAATGATTCACCAACCATTGGGAGGTGCTCAAGGCCAAGCTTCAGACATAGAAATTACAGCTAGAGAAATACAAAAGTTAAAGAAAGAACTTTACGATATTATCTCTCATCATACTAAAAAAGATTACGAATCAGTATGGAAAGATAGTGATAGAGACTACTGGATGACATCTCAAGAAGCAAAAGATTATGGGATGATTGATGAAGTATTAACTAGAAAATAAACTATGTCAAAGACTTCAGAAGAAAGTATAAGATGTTCATTTTGTAGTAGAGAGAAGAAAGAGGTAAATATACTTATAGCTGGTATTACAGGTCATATATGCGATTCTTGTATAATCCAAGCTCATTTAATAGTAAAGGAAGAAGGTGGAATAAAATCAAAAAATGAAATTGAAAACACTCTTAAACTTCTTACACCAAAAGAAATTGTAGAAAATTTAGGGTTGCATGTCATTGGTCAAGATGAAGCTAAGAAAGTATTGTCGGTAGCTGTCTACAATCACTACAAGAGACTAACGCAAAAAAATAAAACCAATGACAATATTGAGATTGAAAAATCCAATATTATTATGATTGGTGAAACTGGAACTGGAAAGACACTACTTGCGAAAACAATAGCTAATCTTTTAAAAGTACCATTTTGTATAGCAGATGCTACAGTTCTAACTGAAGCAGGCTATGTTGGTGAAGATGTTGAAAGTATTCTTTCAAGACTATTGCAAGCCGCAGACTACAATGTTGAAGCTGCAGAAAGAGGCATAGTTTTTATAGATGAAATAGATAAAGTTGCCAGAAAAAGTGACAATCCTTCGATTACAAGAGATGTTTCTGGTGAAGGTGTACAACAAGCTATGCTTAAGCTTTTAGAAGGTACAATAGTAAATGTTCCACCTCAAGGTGGCAGAAAGCATCCTGAACAAAAAATGATTCAAATCGACACCAAAAATATACTTTTCATCTGCGGTGGAGCTTTTGACGGAATTTCTAAAATAATTGAAAGAAGGGTGAAAAGTCAGTCTATTGGATTTAATACCTTATCTGATGCGAATTTTAACGATGAAAAAATACTATCCAATGTCAATCAACTTGATGTCAAAAAATATGGATTAATCCCAGAACTTATTGGAAGATTTCCTGTTCTAACCTATCTCCACCCCCTTAGTGAAGAAACTTTATTGAGTATTTTAACAGAACCAAAAAATGCGCTTACCAAACAGTATGTCAAATTATTTGAGATGGATGAAATAAATTTAATTATAAAGAAAGAAGTTTTAGATTTTATTGTTCAAAAAGCAATTCTTTTGAATTTAGGTGCTAGAGGGTTAAGATCAATATGCGAAGCTATCCTAACTGATTCAATGTTTAACGCTCCAGATCAAAAAATTAAAGAATTGGTTATTGATTTATCCTATGCTGAAAAACAGTTTTCAAAATCAAAAATTAGCAAACTTAAAGTAGCCTAATTTAATTTATCGTATACCATTATTTTAAAGTCATGAGGGTTAATCTCGTCTTTGCTATGGTCAAGAATTTTAGAAAATTTCCATGATTCGTAATTAATGTCTGGGAAAAAAGTATCACCATCAAAATATTCGTCAATATGGGTTACATACATTCTATCTACCAATTCTTTTTCTAAGAATTTTTTATAAATTTCACCACCTCCAATTACAAAAACCTCGCTATTTTCAATATTATTGAGAACCTTTAAACTTTCATCAATGCTATTGACTACAGTACAACCCTCTGCTTCATATGACTTATTTCTTGTAATAATAACATTTTTCCTGTTTTTTAACGGCCTATATTTTTTGGGAATACTTTCATAATTCTTTCTTCCCATTATTACAACAGTATCCATAGTTGTATCCATGAAAAATTTCATGTCTTTTGGTAGGTGCCAAATTAATTGATTATTTTTTCCAATAACCTGATTTTTACTGATAGCCACTATTATTGAAATAATCATACGGAAACAGCTGCTTTTATATGTGGATGTGGATTATAATTGATTAACTGAAAATCTTCATACTTAAATTCATTAATATCTGTTATTTTAGAATTAATCTTTAATGTGGGAAGGCTACGAAAATCTCTGGATAATTGTTCTTTTGCTTGTTCTAAATGATTATTATACAAATGAACGTCACCAAATGTGTGAATAAAATCTCCAACCTCTAAATTAGTTACTTGAGCAATCATCATGGTAAATAAAGCGTAAGATGCTATGTTAAATGGAACACCAAGAAAAGTATCTGCACTTCTTTGGTATAATTGACAAGATAATTTTCCTTCAGACACATAAAATTGAAAAAAAGCATGACAAGGTGGCAAAGCAGCTTTACCGTTAGAAACATTTTTAGAGAAACTCTTAGAAGTATCAGGTAAAACACTTGGATTCCATGCAGATACAATCATTCGTCTGCTATTAGGGTTATTTTTGATTTGATCAATTAAAATACTAATTTGATCTACTCCATCGGAGTTCCAGTTTCTCCATTGATGACCATAAATCGGACCTAAATCTCCATTTTCATCAGACCAAGCGTCCCATATTTTAACATTATTTTCTTTTAAATATTTGGTGTTTGTTTCACCCTTGATAAACCAAAGTAATTCGTGAATTATAGATTTTAGATGAAGCTTTTTTGTGGTTAGTAGCGGAAAGCCATCTGAAAGATCAAATCTCATTTGATATCCAAATGTACTTAAAGTTCCTGTTCCAGTTCTATCTCCTTTTTGAACACCCTTTTCAAGAATATGCGATAATAATTTATGGTATTGTTTCATAAAGATTTTACGCTTTAAAAATAGAATGTATTTATTCAAAAAATAAGAAATGATTTAAAAACTTATCAACGAAAAGTTAATAAGTCATCCCAACAATTGTAGCAGATAAAAGAGACGCTAATGTTCCTGCCAATAAAGCCTTCATTCCTAATTCGGAAAGTAGCTTTCTTTTACTAGGAGCTAAAGAACCAATTCCTCCAATTTGGATGCCAATTGAAGCAAAGTTTGCAAAACCACATAGCATATAAGTAGCCATTGTTATGGACTTTTCTTGTGCAAAAGATCCTGCAGATTTTAAATCTCCAAGGCTTATATACCCAATAAACTCCGTCATAATTAATTTTTCGCCAATTAATCTTCCAACAATAGTGATATCCTCACTACAAACTCCTAAGAGCCACATTAAGGGGGCAAAAATATAGCCCAATATAACTTGAAGTGAAAGTTCAGAAAATTGACCATTACTAAAATTATAAATAACAGAATTTAGTCCTGTAAAAGAGCCTACTTTTAAAAGTATAAAATTACCCATTGCAAGAAACGCTATAAAGACTAAAAGCATGGATGCAACATTCACTGCCAGTTTTAATCCTTCAACGGTACCATTTGAAATAGCATCTAAAACATTACTACCTATTTTTTCTTTAGAAACCTCAACATTTGTTTCAATTTCTTGGGTTTGGGGAATTAAAATTTTAGATATTATTACAGCTCCAGGGGCTGCCATAAAAGAGGCTGCCAATAAATGCTTAGCAAATATTAATCTTTCGCTAGGATCGTCTCCACCTAAAAAAGCAATGTAGGCCGCAAGGACTCCACCCGCCAATGTTGCCATTCCACCAGTCATCACTAAAAGCAATTCAGACCTTGACATTTTAGCTAAATAAGCTTTAATCATTAATGGAGATTCTGTTTGCCCTAAAAAAATATTTCCCGCAACTGAAAGACTTTCAGCCCCTGAAAGGTTTAAAACTTTGATCATAATCAAAGCAAAATAATAAACTATTTTTTGGATTACCCCCAAATAAAACAACAAGCTTGTTAATGCTGAAAAAAAGATAATGGTAGGTAATACTTGAAAGGCAAAAAGAAACCCATGTTTTTCTGTATCTAAAAAAGATCCGAAAAGAAAGTCAGCTCCAGCTTTGCTAAAATCTAGAATAGCAACAAACATCTTTCCTAAAAGTTGAAAACCTAATCTGAAATATTCAAGAAAAGAAACCCCAAAAGGATTTAAAATTAAAAATGCTAAAACAATTTGAAACAAAAGTCCAATGCCAACTATTTTCCAAGGTATTTTCGACTTTTTCTCACTAAATAAAAAGGCTATTGAAACAACAACTGCAATGCCAATTATACCTCTTAAAATAGAAACAAAAGAAATGTCCAAAATATTAATTTACTTTATTATAGGTATGAAAATCTCCATCAATTTGAAGGATTAATTGGTCTAAGTTAACAGAAATAATTTTCATTTTATATTTTACTTTTTCCGGAACAACGAATCCCTCTTTAATTGTAGCAATTTTTTGATCTCCGTTTTGAAGAACAATAGTAGAATTTCCATTTATGTCATTGACAACAAACATAGAGTCAATGTGAGTTTTTGATTCTGGAATATTTTCAAATAACAATATAGAATCATCTAGTAACCAAGACCCTTTGACACCATCAATTGAAAACTGTTTTTTGTTGTTTTCTATTGCCAATTTCATAATATACTTTTCATCAACTGGAACAGTTGAGAGATTTTGGTCGTTAAACTCTATATAATCAATCTGCCAATCTCCAATTAATTTGTTTTCAACTGATTTTGAGCAACCTATGAATAAAAGGTTAAAAGTCAAATAAAAAATTAGTGATTTGAAAAATTTAGTTTTCTTTTCTTTTATTAATTTCATCTCTAAATCTTGAAGCTGCTTCGTAATCTTCATTATCAATTGATTTTTTTAGATGATTTTTGAGTTCTTTAAGACTCATTCTTTCAGTAGGGTTTTTAGTGATTTCTTCTAAGTTTATCTCAGAATTAATATCATCTAAATCTTCCGCATCATCATCATCTAAAATAATACCCGCAGAACTTAAGACAAATTCAAAAGTATAAATAGGACATTCAAATCTAACAGCTAAAGCAATAGCATCCGAAGTTCTAGAATCAATTTCCACTTCTTTTCCATCTTGCTCACAAATTAGTTTTGCAAAAAAAATTCCTTCCACTAAATTGTAAATAATTACTTCTACTAAGTTTATATTAAAATGATCGGAAAAATTTTTAAACAAATCATGAGTTAAAGGTCTACTTGGTGTCATTTTTTCTAACTCTATTGCTATAGCTTGAGCTTCAAAACCACCAATTATAATTGGTAATCTTCTTTTGCCAATCACTTCGGAAAGAACTAATGCATAAGCTCCGGACTGAGTTTGACTGTAGGACAATCCAGCAATATCTAACTTGATTTTCTCCATAGGTGATATAAATATAAACCTACATTTTAGGGTTAAATATAAAGATAACTAAATATTAAGAATTTATCTTTGTGAAGCTTTAAAATTATTGATTGCGGATGTTAGTTTTGGCAACACTTCAAATGCATCTCCAACTACACCGTAATCTGCAGCCTTAAAAAATGGAGCTTCGGGGTCAGTATTAATAACAACAATAACCTTACTTCCATTGACACCAGCTAAATGTTGAATAGCTCCTGAAATACCTGCTGCAATGTAAAGGTTTGGTCTTATAGCAACACCTGTTTGGCCTACATGTTCATGATGAGGTCTCCATCCAATATCTGCGACCGGTCTAGAACATGCAGTAGTTGCACCTAATGATTTAGCTAAATCTTCAACTATTCCCCAGTTCTCAGGACCTTTCAACCCTCTTCCAGCAGAAACTACTAATTCTGCTTCAGGTAATGGTATACCGTCTCCTAGTGGTTTTAAATCCACAGTTTTAATTCTTCCATTTCCTAAATCCTCCTCAAATTCTGAAATAGATGCATCTACTTTATTTTCTACCGGTTGAATCGAGTTTGGAAGTATAGAAATAACTTTTTTATCTGAGTGCACGCAGACGTATGCAATTGCTTTTCCAGAATAGACATTAGTTTTTACTGTGAAATTATCTGATACTTCAGGAAAAGAAATGGCTCCTGAAATATGTCCTGCTTCTAATTTTGCAGCAACCCTTGGTCCAATAGATTTTCCTGTTTGGTCTTGAGAAAGTAGAATAAATTCTGCATCAAGCTTATCTACTGCTTTTAAGATAAGTTTAGATATAACTTGGTCATTGGGTTCATTAATCTTTCTGTAGACTAAAATATTCTTAGCACCATAATCTCCCATTTCCAAAAGAACCTCGTTATTTGCATTTCCGTAGGTAACTACATTAACTTCGCCTAAATTCTTTCCGTAAGTAATGACTTCCTTGGCAGCCTTACTTAATTTATTTTTAATTTCAACAAATACTAATACTGACATAATTAAATAACTTTTGTTTCATTGTGTAATAACTCTACTAATTCATCCATACTTTCCGGATCTAAATATTTACAACCTGTTTTTGGGGCAGGCAATTCAAATTTAACTACTGAAGTCAATTTGTTATGATCAGTAGGTGCAACAACATTTAAAGGTTTTGTTCGAGCCGCCATAATTCCTCTCATGTTAGGAATTCTTTGTTCTGCCATTCCTTTTGATGCGCTTAATACGAATGGAAAATCAACTTCAACAACCTCAATTCCCCCTTGAACATCTCTTTCGAGAGTTGCTTGAGTACCACTAACATCTAATTTATTTGCCAAAGAGACAAAAGGCATGTCAAGTAATTCTGCTAGCATTCCACCAATTTGAGCCCCATTATAATTGATAGTTTCTTTTCCAGTCATTACAATATCAAAATTTTCATTTTTTGCATATTCAAAGATTTGTTTAGCAACAAAGAATGAATCAGTTGGCTCTCCATCAATTCTAACTGCATCATTTGCTCCAATAGCAAGTGCCTTTCTTATGGTAGGGTCATCTGAAGAAGTTCCAACTGTTATTGTGGTTACAGTTCCACCACTAGCCTCCACTAACTCCAAAGCCCGAACAAGAGCATACCATTCGTCGTAAGGATTTACAATATACTGTACTCCATTTTCATCAAATTTTGTATTGTTATCCACAAAATTTATTTTGCTTGTAGTATCTGGAACTTTACTAATACATACTAATATTTTCATTTAAAAGGAATTTTCAATAAAGTTAAATAATTCTATCTAGAACATTTAAAATCATCTGTTTAATATTGTTAAATCATAATAAAATTTATCTAGACAAGAGTTTTTGAAATAATTTTTCAAAAAAATATTAATTTAATTTAAAATGTCTTATTTATGATTTACTTTTGGCCAAATTTACAATATGAGAACAGTTCAATATAGAGAGGCTCTTAGAGAAGCAATGGTAGAGGAAATGAGAAAAGACGAAACAGTCTTTCTTATGGGTGAAGAAGTTGCTGAGTACAACGGAGCGTATAAAGTTTCCCAAGGTATGTTGGACGAGTTTGGCGCTAAGAGAGTTATTGATACTCCAATTGCTGAACTTGGATTTGCTGGAATTGCAGTTGGAGCAGCCATGAATGGTCTTAGACCAATTGTAGAATTTATGACTTGGAATTTCGCACTCCTTGCTTCAGATCAAATAATTAATAGTGCAGCAAAGATCCTTCAGATGAGTGGAGGACAATATTCATGTCCAATAGTTTTCAGAGGAGGAAATGGTCCAGCAGGTCAATTAGCTGCAACTCATTCCCAAAGCTTTGAGTCTTTTTATGCTCATGTTCCTGGACTTAAAGTAGTTACTCCTTCAAATCCATACGATGCGAAAGGTCTTTTAAAATCTGCGATTAGAGACAATGACCCTGTTCTTATAATGGAATCTGAAAAAATGTATGGTGATAAAGGTGAAATTCCTGAAGGTGAATATTTAGTGCCCATTGGGAAAGCAGACATCAAAAGAAAAGGTGAACACGTAACAATAGTTTCCTTTGGTAAAATTTTAAAAGTTGCTTATCAAGCAGCAGATGAACTTGCTAAGGATGGTGTTTCTTGCGAAATAATTGACCTAAGATCTGTTAGACCAATTGACTATGAAGCGATTGTTAGTTCTGTAAAGAAAACCAACAGATGTGTAGTTGTTGAAGAAAGCTGGCCACTTGCCTCAATATCTGGTGAAATTGCTTACCACCTACAAAGACATGCCTTTGATTACTTAGACTCTCCTGTAATGAGGGTTATGCAAGCTGATACACCTTTTGCATTTTCTAAAGTGTTAATTGATGAAGCTCTTCCAAGCGTTAAAAGAATTATTGATGCTGTGAAGTCAAGTCTTTACGTTAGTTAAAAACTCATTTAAAGTGCCGAAATAAGTAAATCTAAGTTTTTATAAGGTATATTAAAAGCCTTTCCTAATATGGATGAGGTCAATATGCCATTATAAATATATACTCCGTGCCTAAACCCTTTGGAGTACTGAATTAATTTTTCACAACCTCCACACTCAGAAATTTCAATTAACAATGGAGAAAAAATATTACTCAAACTAAAACTTGCTGTTCTTGAAACTCTAGAACCAATATTAGGAACGCAATAATGAATAATATCGTGCTTAGTGAACGTTGGCTTTTGATGAGTAGTAATTTTAGAAGTTTCAAAGCAACCTCCTTTGTCTATACTTACATCTATAATAACCGATCCTGATTTCATTTTCTTAACCACATCTTCACTTACAATACAGGGTGTCCTTCCTTGAGGAGCACTCAGTGCACCGATAGCTACATCACACCTCATTAGAGCTTTTTCTAAAACTTTAGGCTGGATGACAGAAGTGAAAACCTTTTGTCCAATTTCATTTTGGAGGCGTCTTAATTTAAATAAAGAATTATCAAAGACTTTTACAGAAACTCCGAGTGCTATAGCTGCACTAGCAGCAAACTGTCCAACAGTACCAGCACCAATTATTACTAATTCTGGCGGGGTTATTCCAGCTACTCCTCCCATCATCAATCCTTTCCCGTTATTAGCATTACTCATAAGTTCTGCTGCAATTAAAAAAGAAGAAGTTCCAGCTATTTCTCCCATGGATCTAACTAGAGGGTAAGAACCACTCTTGTCTTCAATATAGTCCCAAGCTATGGCCGTAATTTTTTTAGCCATTAATTTTTTCAATGAATTTTCAGGTTGAGCTGTAATTTGTAATGCAGAAAAAAGTATTTGCTTGTGCTTCATTAAAGCAATTTCGTTGTCGTTAGGTGGACTTACCTTAAGTATTATATCTGCCTTATATATTTGCTTAGTGTCGTATATAATCTCAGCACCAGACTCACTGTAATCAGAATCCGAAAAATTAGCGTTTTCGCCGGCGCCAGTTTCAACTACAACTCTGTGACCATTAGCAACTAATAGACTTACTGACTCAGGTACTAATGCAACTCGTTGTTCTTGTAGCTCTGTTTCTTTAGGAATTCCAATATATAAATTTTGATTCTTCTGGCTAGTTTCTAACATTTCCTCTTGAGGAGAAAGTGAAGCTTGAAGCGCTAATGATTTAAGTGCATCTCCAGAAAAACTCATGTCTTAATGTTAATTTTTCGTAGACCTTTATCTACTGTTATATTTATCCATACGCAATTAGATGGTAAAAAGTTATAAATATTTTGTGGCCATTCAATAAAGCACAAATTCTTATCGTTAATTATTTCAAGTAAACCAATGTTTTCTACCTCATTTTCATCTTCAATTCTATAGCAATCTATATGGTAAATAATCTGTCTACTATCCCCTAAATAGCTGTTGATAATACTGAATGTTGGTGAATTAGCATCTTTAACCCCTAAAATAGATACTACAGAACTAACAAGAGTAGTTTTCCCACTTCCCATTTCTCCTTCAAATAAAAATAACTTATAGGTTTTTGTTAATTCAATAATTTCTTTTGAAACTTTATTTAGTTCAGAAAGTTGTTTGACGATAAAGGATTTATTGGACATTATTTACGAGCTATAAAAATGAGTTCCGAAGAATTCAATCTTAATTTTTCATAGTCTACATCTCCAAGAGAAGTTTTGGGGTCAAAAACATCCACTTTAAAACCTGCTTTTTCAAGTTTTTTTGCATAATCTAAGCCATACAACCTAACATGGTCTTTTTGCCAAAAGTGAATTTCTCTTTCTTTAGGATCAGTAATTGAAGAATCTTCATAGGTGACTTTATTATTGTAATCAATTGGAACTTGGAAAATTCCCCATCCACCAGGCTTCATTACTCTAAGCAACTCCTTCATGCATTGATGATCGTCTTGAACATGTTCTAAAACATGGTTACAAAAAATAACATCATATAAATTATCTTCAAGAGGGATGTTATGTAAATCAAAATGTAAATCAGCAATTGGAGATTCCATATCTGCAGTAGTATAACTCAGATTTTTTTGTTTTTTAAAAATTGGAAAAAAGCATTGTTCTGGAGCAATATGAAGTACTTTTTGATTTTCCTCATTGAAAAAAGAACTCTGTTTCAAATAAAGCCACATCAATCTATGTCTTTCCAAAGTTAAATCGTAAGGACATAAAACATTTTCTCTATGCGCAGTATTGGATCCGTAAGAGAGGAATTTCCTGAAATTTTTTTCACACACTGGACAATGTACTTTATTTCCGTAATAAGCAAATGGTGCAAATAATTTGAATAAATAACTTAACCTTATTAAAAGTGGCCTTGGAAGAGTATTAATTAGAAATTTGTAAAGCTTTTTCATTTCAATAGATTGTCTATTTCTTGAGCGTAATCTAACGAATCGTCTCTGTAAAAATGCAATTCTGGCATTTTTCTTAATTGGTTTCTTACCAATTTACTAATCTCATATCTTATAGAATTTGATTGCGAGTAAATATGGTCAAATGAGTCATCGTTATCTTTTCCTCCAAAAATACTTATATATACTTTTGCAATTGATAAATCTGGACTCATTCTTACGGTTGTAACGGTAACCATAGCCCCTTTACCAACTGATGTTGCATTTCTCTGAAAATAGGTTCCAAGCTCTTTTTTAATTACACTAGCTATTTTTTCTTGTCTTACACTCATTAAGGATGCAAATTTAGAAAAAGAGATCACTTTAACACAATAGTTGGGGATATTGATAGTTGATAATAACAATTAAGGAAGTATATTAACTTTGCAAAAGATAATTAAAGATGAAAAACTTAATTAGAATAGGTAAAATAACCTTACAATTCAAAAAAACACTTTTTTTGAACCTAGGATTTAATATTTTAGGAATGGTGTTTTCCATCTTTTCCTTTGCTATGATTATTCCTTTATTAAGAGTTATATTCAATTCTTCTACTGCTGTTTTTGAAAAAATAATTAGCTCCTACAGTGGAGATTTCAGCTGGACAAAAGATGGAATACTAAACTTTGTCAATTATTACATAGCCAAGCATGCAATAAGTGAAGGAAGATATTCTACTCTAATATTGATTTGTATATTTTTAGTAATAATGGTTTTTTTGAAAAATATGTTTACATTTTTAAGCACTTTTTTTCTATCCGATTTAGTACAAAGTTCTATAAAAAAATTGCGAGAAAAAATGTATCAAAAAATACTAGTTTTACCCATGTCTTTCTTCTCTGATGAAAGAAAAGGGAATTTATTATCGACATTTTCAGCAGATTTAAAAGAGACTGAACTTGCTATAAAAGCAACTACTAACGCAATTTTTAAAGATCCTTTTTATGTTATTGGGTATTTTGCTACTCTTTTTATTATAAGTTTTAAATTGACTTTTTTCATTGTATTGTTCTTGCCTTTAGCGGGGTTAATTATTTCAAAAATTAGTAATGGTTTAAAGAAAAGATCTAAAAAAGGACAAGAGAATTTGGGAGATATTTTATCTCTGGCTGAAGAAACTTTATTTGGCTTAAGAATTATTAAAAGTTTCAATGCTCAGTCCTTTATGAATAATAGGTTTGAGAATAAAAGTAATTCGCTTTACTCATTAATGCTTGGTATAAACAGAAGAGTTTATTTAGCATCTCCAATAAGTGAATTTCTGGGGGTTTTAGCAACTTCTGGTGTCTTATTATATGGTGGAAATTTAGTTCTGAATGAATTTATTCAGCCAGATGTTTTTATTGGTTATCTCATCCTATTTTCTCAGCTTATAAGTCCATTCAAATCTATTTCTAAAGCTGTTTATGACTCATCCCAAGGAATTGCAGCTTTAGAACGAATAGAAAAAATAACATTACAAGACCAATTAATTAAAAATAGTCCTGTGAGCCCACAACCAGTTATTTTCAATAAAGAAATAAGTTTTAACAATGTATCCTTTAAGTACAACCAGGAACAGGTGTTAGAAGATATTTCATTTAAAATAAAAAAAGGAGAAACGGTAGCAATTGTAGGTCATTCTGGGTCGGGTAAATCAACAATTGCAGATTTGTTAATCAGATTTTATGATGTTGTTGACGGAAGTATAAATATTGATAACATAAACGTAAAAAAAATTAATCTAAGTCAGCTTAGAAACTTAATGGGAGTAGTATCTCAAGATTCAATTCTATTCAATGATACTGTAATAAATAATATAGCTTTTGGGGTTGAAATAGAAAATTCTCAAGTCTTGGAATCCTCTAAAATGGCTAATGCTGATAAATTTATTCAAAATCTTGAAGAAAAATACGAAACATTTATTGGGGATGCGGGAAACAAATTATCAGGTGGTGAAAAACAAAGACTAAGTATAGCCAGAGCAATTTATAAAAATCCGGAAATACTTATTTTAGACGAAGCCACTTCTTCCCTAGACACAAAGTCTGAAAAAGCTGTTCAAGAAGCTTTAAACAGATTAATGAAAAATCGAACTTCTTTAGTTATAGCACATAGATTATCAACAATTCAAAACGCTGATAAAATTATAGTTTTAGACAATGGGAAAATTGTAGAAATGGGAAATCACAAAGAATTGGTAAGCAAAAATAGCTTCTATAAGAAATTTATAGATATGCAATCTTTTGAATAATGGATGTGAAACCAAAAAAGTACTTAGGGCAACATTTTTTAATAGATGATAAAATAAGCGAGAGAATATCTGAAGCTATTTCAAAGACTAGTAAAGTTAACTTACTTGAAATTGGGCCTGGGACAGGTGCTTTGACAAAGTTTCTCTTAGATGAAAATATTAATTTAATTTCCTACGAGGTAGACCAAGAATCAATAACCTATTTAAAAAATGCATATCCAACTTTGAAAGTTCTTAATACAGATATTTTAAAAACTGATTGGACTAAAATATTTAAAGGGAACTATTCCGTTACCGGAAATTTCCCTTATAACATATCTTCTCAAATACTTTTCAAAATCTATGAAAACAGAATTATAATAGATGAAATGGTGGGAATGTTTCAGAAAGAAGTTGCTGAAAGGGTTTGCTCGGGACCAGGGACTAAAAGGTATGGTATTTTATCTGTATTAATTCAAGCATTTTACAATGTAGAATATTTATTTACCGTAAATGAAGATGTTTTTAATCCCCCACCAAAAATAAAATCTGGTGTAATTAAAATCACTAGAAATAATATAATTGAGCTAGATTGTGACGAAAAATTATTTTTTCGAGTTGTTAAAGCCATTTTTAATCAACGAAGAAAAATGGCTAGAAATTCACTTAAATCTTTATTAGGAGATAAAAAAATTAACCATGTTTTACTCACTAAAAGACCAGAAGAACTTTCCATTGAAAACTTTATAGAAATCACAAACATAATAGAATCCAAAATTAACTAGCTAAAATCCAGTTAATAATTCATATTTTCGCGTAGATTATATTTCATACTTTTTTTTGAATGCAATTTGAACTAACTAAAGAATTTATAAACAACGTCATTTCAGCAATTGAAAGTGAAGACAGTAGTTATATAGTAGAAGCTATTAATCCTTTGCATCCTGCTGACATTGCAGAAATATTAGAAATAGTTGATCTTCCGCAAGCTCAATATCTATACCAATTGCTAGACGAAGAATTAGCTTCTGAAGTTTTAGTAGAAATTGAAGAGGATACTAGAGAGCAATTTCTTGAATCTTTTTCTGCTGAAGAAATTGCCGAGTCCTTAGAAAAAATGGATGCTGACGACGCAACTGATGTAATTCAAGATTTACCGGAAAATGTCCAAGAAGAAGTTCTTGAAGCTTTAAAAGACGAAGAACACTCCTCAGACATTTCCATGTTAATGAACTATGACGAAGATAGTGCGGGAGGAATTATGGATGTAGATTTTGTTTCTGCAAATTGGAACTGGACAGTAAAAAATGCACTAAAAAAACTAAGAGAACAAGTAGAAAATGTAAATCAAGTTTATACTATTTATGTAGTGGATTCTTCCAATAAATTTAAAGGAATACTTTCTCTTAAAAGATTTCTATATACATCTGACGAAACTTTAATAAAAGATATTTATAAAAAAGATTCTATTTCAGTTTTGGCAAGTGAAGACTCTGAATCTGTAGCATTAAAAATGGAAAAATATGACTTGGTTGTGGTGCCGGTTGTGGATGAAAACAACAAATTGCTTGGTAGAATTACCATTGATGATGCTCTAGATGTTATTAAAGAAGAAGCAGAAAAAGATTACCAGATGGCGAGTGGGATTTCTGAAAAGGTAGAATCATCCGATTCACTATTTGTAATTAGTAGAGCTAGACTGCCATGGTTATTGATTGGACTAATAGGAGGAATTCTTGGGGCATATGTAATTGGTTTTTTTGAATACCAACTAAAGGAAAATGCTGTAATGGCTACTTTTATACCTTTAATATTGGCCATGGGAGGCAATGTTGGTGTACAATCTTCGGCAATTATTGTACAATCCTTGGCTAATAATACTTTAAATTACGAATCCATTTTTAAAAAATTATTCAAAGAACTTCTTGTTGCATTATTCAATGGATTTATTTGCGCTTCTATAGCTTTGATATTCTGTTGGATAACAAGAAGTGATTTTTACCTTGCTCTAACAATTGGAGTTTCTTTAGTTGCAGTATTTACTTATGCAGGTCTTTTTGGAACATTTGTTCCGTTAATACTAAATAAGTATAAAATTGATCCTGCACTTGCAACTGGCCCATTTATTACCACTACTAATGATATTATTGGATTACTCATCTATTTCTTAATAGGAATGGCTCTTTACTTTTAGTCATGAGAATTGTTGTTTTAGATGATTTTTCACCAATTATAAATCAAACTCTTTCCAATTGGAACTGGCAGGTTATTAATGGCCAAAATTGGACTCTAGAAGATTTTAAAAAAAATGCCAACCAAATAGAAGGGATTATAATTAGATCAAAATTCACCTTGGATAGGGAGCATCTTACATTAACAAAAAAATTAAAATTTATAGCTAGACCTGGATCTGGATTAGAAAACATTGATTTAGAATATTGTGAGGAAAATAATATAGAAGTTTTTCGAAGTCCTGAAGGAAATAGAGATGCCTTAGCCGAACACACATTAGGAATGCTTCTTTCTCTAACCAACCATTTAAATATTGCAAATAATGAAGTTAAAAACAATGTTTGGGAAAGAGAAAAAAATAGAGGAACTGAACTAAAAGGAAAAGTAATGGCCATAATTGGATATGGATATATGGGAAGAGCATTTGCTCAAAGACTTAATGGATTTGAAATGGACGTTATTGCATATGATAAATACATTTCTGGATTTGGTAATAATTATGTAAAAGAAGTTAATTTGGAAGAAATATTTCAAAGAGCAGATTTTGTCAGTTTACATACTCCATTAAGTAGTGAAACAACAGGAATGATGAATAAGTCTTTTTTTGAAAAATTTAAAAAACCTTTTATAGTTATTAACACTGCTAGAGGAAAATCTCTTGTTTTAGAAGATTTAATCACTTCTTTAAACTCCAAAAAAATAATTGGTGCCTGTTTAGATGTTCTAGATGTTGAGTCTTCAAATTTTAGCCTAAATAAGGTTGAAAATCAAAGTTTTGAAAAACTTAAAAAGCTTAATAATGTTGTCTTAAGCCCTCATATTGCTGGATGGAGCTACGAATCAAAAGAAAAAATGGCACAAGTAATTTTAGAAAAAATCCATCGAAAATTTAAATCATAGCAACTATTATAAGATGAATAAATCGATGTTCTATAAAATTCTAGGCCCCCTTCTCTTCCTTTCAACTTCATTTTTAAATCCACCAAATGAAATGACAGAAAGTGGCTTTAAACTGTTAGGTATTATTATTTGGATGGCAATATGGTGGATAAGTGAAATAGTGCCAATAGCCGTTACTGCTCTACTACCAATAATTTTATTCCCTTCCACGAATGTGCTAAATATTCAAGAAACAGGCTCCAACTATGGGCATAAATATATTTTCTTGTTTATTGGTGGTTTTATCTTAGCAAATGCCATTCAAAAATGGAATCTTCATAAAAGAATTGCATTAAACATCATATTAAGATTAGGAGGAAGCAATGATAAAATTATACTAGGATTCATGCTAGCAACTGGATTTCTTTCCATGTGGATTTCTAATACAGCAACAACCGTAATGATGCTACCAATAGCTTTATCTGTTATTAATCAGGTGAAAGATCGTCCAGATACTTTAAAAAATGAAAATAAAATTTTTGGAAAAGCATTGATGCTAGCAGTAGCCTACAGTGCTTCTGCTGGAGGGATAGCTACTTTAATTGGAACACCACCAAACTTAATATTTGCAGGTTTCGTTCAAGATAATTTCAATATTGAAATTTCTTTTTTTCAATGGATGAAGATTGGTCTTCCAGTATCCATTATTTTAATGTTATTTATTTGGTGGTTTTTAACAAAAGTCGCTTTTAAAATGAACAAGGTTGGGTTTCCAGGGGGGAAGAAAGAGATAAATAGACTTTTAAATCAGATGGGATGTATTAGCAATGAAGAAAAGAAAATTCTTTTTGTATTTGGCATTACTATACTCTGCTGGATATTTAGAAAAAACACCATTAACCTTCTTATACCGAATTTTGACGATAGTATGATTGCAATTTCAAGTGCAATTATTTTGTTCATTTTACCTTCAAAAAAAAATGAAGGGCCATTAATGAAATGGAAAGATGCAGTATCTATTCCTTGGGGAATACTGTTGCTTTTTGGGGGTGGATTATCCATTGCTAAGGGATTTCAAGCTACTGGATTAGACAATTGGATAGGGGAGCAATTAACTTTTATCTCATTTTCAAGTGCATTTATTGTTATTCTTCTAATAGTAGCTGGTGTAAATTTTCTTACAGAACTCACCTCTAATATGGCAACTACAGCTATGCTTTTACCAGTAATGATTCCATTAGCTATTCATATAGGTATTAATCCTTTTCTATTACTTGTAGGAACAACGCTGGCTGCTTCATGTGCATTTATGTTGCCAGTTGCAACACCGCCAAATGCAGTTGTATTTGGATCTAAACTACTAAATATCGCTGATATGGTAAAAGCTGGAATTCTCATAAACCTTTTTTCTATACTATTAATTGTTCTAATGGTTTATTTTGGAATGCCTTTTATATGGAACTTAACTATTTAAAGTTTTACAACCCTTAGTTCTTCAACTTCATTTCCAAACTTTACTTTCAATAGATAGATGCCCTGGAAATACCGGGAATTAATTTAACATTCTCCCAGAGAGTCTAGATGAGAACTGTAATTGGAAATTTCTAAATTATTAATAGTAATAGATTAATGATTCTCTAGAATTAATTAATCATTTGCCACGTTCCACTATTTATTAATGGTTCTGCTTGTTTAAATTTCAATTCTTTGGTTTCACCATTTTGAAGATTTAAAATTTTAACCCTTTCATTTCTTCCTGGCTTTTTTGCAACCATCACTGGAGAATGTTTTACAGGCTGTCCAGATTGATTCTTTTGAGCCATTTCATTATTCATTTTTGTAGACTGGGCAACATCTTCTCTACCTGCTTTTAACTTACTAAAGTCTTGTTTTGGTCTTGGATTAGTTTCATAGGAAAGTGTTTGTTCGTTAGGATCATGAAGTTGGGCCTTCATTAAAAAAGAAATAATATCTCTATTCATTTTATCCATCATAGACTGAAAAAGTTCGTACCCTTCCAACTTGTAGATTAAAAGGGGATCTTTCTGTTCGTACTGTGCGTGGTAAACACTTTGCTTTAGAAAATCCATTTCTCTTAAGTGCTCTTTCCACTCATTGTCAATAAATGCAAGAGTGATGTTTCTCTCTAAAGCCTTAAGAGCTTCTAAGCCTTCTGTTTCATATACTTTACTAAGTTTTGCAACTACCTTCATGGCTCTTCTTCCATCGGTAAATGGAATCACAATATTATCTATTTTATCCGATTGGTTTTCGTGAATATTTTTAATTACTGGAAAGATATTTGATTTAATACCAGAAATTTTTCTTGCGTATTTTTCTTTAGCCTTCTTGTATAAATCTTCTGTTAAAGTATTGGTGTCTTTTTCTAAAAATTCTTTTTCACTAAATGGAGACTCAATACCAAAGCTTGTTATAACATTGTAATTGAAATCTTCAAAATCAGAATTTTGTTGTGCATTTACAACTGTTATGTTACAAATGTCGTAAATCATGTTATCTATATCAAGATCTAGCTTATCCCCAAAGAGTGCATTTTTTCTTCTGTTATAAATAGCAGTTCTTTGGCTATTCATTACATCGTCAAATTCCAACAATCTTTTTCTTATTCCAAAATTATTTTCCTCCACTTTTTTCTGAGCTCTTTCGATTGATTTGGTAATCATAGAGTGCTGAATAACTTCTCCTTCCTTATGGCCCATTCTATCCATCATTTTAGCAATTCTTTCTGAACCAAAAAGTCTCATTAAATTATCTTCCAGAGAAACAAAAAACTGAGTAGAACCTGGATCACCCTGTCTGCCAGATCTTCCTCTAAGTTGTCTATCAACTCTTCTTGAATCGTGTCTTTCAGTACCTATTATTGCTAGTCCTCCTTGCTCTTTAACTCCTTCTCCAAGTTTAATGTCCGTTCCTCGACCAGCCATATTTGTGGCAATAGTTACTGTTCCTGCTTTTCCCGCTTCAGTAACTACTTCTGCTTCTTTTTGATGCAATTTTGCATTTAAAACCTGATGAGGTAATTTCTTTAATTTTAGCAATCTTGACAAAAGCTCTGATACTTCTACAGAAGTAGTTCCAACTAGAACAGGTCTGCCATTGGAACGGATTTTTTCAATTTCTTCAATAATTGCCTGGTACTTCTCTCTTGCAGTTTTATAAACTAAATCATTTTGATCGTCTCTTATCAATGGTTTGTTGGTTTTAACTGCAACAACATCTAGTTTATAAATATCCCATAGTTCTTTTGCTTCAGTCTCTGCAGTACCAGTCATTCCCGCTAACTTGTGGTACATTCTAAAGTAGTTCTGAAGAGTAATAGTTGCATAGGTTTGAGAAGCAGCTTCTACTTTTACATTTTCTTTCGCCTCAATTGCTTGGTGAAGACCATCGGAATATCTTCTACCATCCATAATTCTTCCAGTTTGCTCATCAACAATTTTTACTTTATTATCCATTACAACATACTCAACATCCTTTTCAAATAAAGAATATGCTTTAAGGAGCTGGTTCATGGAGTGGATTCTCTCTGCTTTTATTGTATAATCAGACATCATCTGATCTTTCAATTCTACTCTTTTTTGAGCATCTGGTGTCTTTTGTTCAATTTCAACAACTTTTGCACCTATATCTGGAAGAATATAAAATTCAGGATCGTTTTCACCAGAAATTAAATCAATTCCTTTTTCTGTTAAATCAATAGTGTTGTTTTTTTCATCAATTACAAAATATAGCAATTCATCTGCCTTGGGCATTTCTTTAGCATTGTCTTGTAGATAAAAATTTTCTGTCTTTTGTAAGTGAATTTTAATTCCAGGTTCACTTAAGTATTTAATAAGAGCTTTGTTCTTTGGAAGTCCTCTGAAAGACCTAAAAAGAGACAAACATCCTTCTTCAAATAAAGCTTTTTGTTGCTTTTTATCCAATCCTTCTTGCTCCGAATTAGAAATTTTGGTTTTAGCTTCATTTAATAGAGTATTAATAAGCTTCTTTTGATAAGTAACAAGTTTCTCAACTTTTGGTTTTAATGCAACATATTCTTGTTGGTCGCCTTTTGCTACAGGTCCAGAAATAATTAATGGTGTTCTAGCATCATCAATTAATACAGAATCTACCTCATCAATAATAGCGTAATGATGCTTTCTTTGAACCAAACCATCAGTTTCAGAAACCATATTATCCCGCAAATAATCAAATCCAAATTCGTTATTGGTTCCGAATGTAATGTCTGCATTGTAAGCTTTTATTCTTTCTGGTGAATGCGGTTGGTACAAATCTATACAGTCTACAGATAAGCCATGAAATTGGTATAAAGGGCCCATCCATTGAGCATCTCTTTTTGCCAAATAATCATTCACAGTAATTACATGAACTCCTTTACCAACCAATGCATTTAGATAAACAGGCAAAGTAGCAACTAGTGTTTTACCCTCACCAGTCATCATTTCTGCAATTTTACCTTTGTGAAGAGCTGCTCCACCCATAAGTTGAACATCATAATGAATCATTGACCATTCCACTGTTGTTCCAGCTGCATCCCAACTATTTTTCCAAATTGCATGGCCCCCCTTGATTTCTACAACATCTAATTTTTTAGAAAGTTCTTGGTCGTTTTCGTTTGCTATCACCTTTAAAAAACCGTTTTCAGATAACCTTCTCGCTGTCTCTTTAACAACAGCAAATGCATCTGGCATAATATCTAAAAGTGTAGATTCTATTACTTCATTTTCTTGGACTTCCAGTGCATCAATTTTATCGTAAATTTCTTCCTTTTGAGAAATATCTAAGTCAGAGTTTGCTTTCTCTTTTAAATCTTTAATTTCTTTTTGTGTTACTTGGCATGAATTTTCCAGTGTTTTCTTGAAATCTGAGGTTTTAGCTCTAAGCTCATCATCGCTAAGGTTTATTAGTTTTTGAGAAAATTGATTGGTAGATTCGACAACAGGAAAAAGCTCATCAAGATCTTTCTTATTTTTATCACCAAATAACTTTTTTAGAATACCATCAAACATTTTATCAATTTTCGAAAAACAAAAATAGGGGAATAGTTGGAATTACTAGCAAGAATAAATCTAAAAAAAATAATGACTAGACAAAAGGAGGATTTAGTATTCGTCCTCGTTAAAAAAGAAATCGTCTTTTGTTGGATAATCAGGCCAAATTTCTTCAATTGTATCATAAATTTCACCTTCGTCTTCAATTGCTTGAAGATTCTCAACAACTTCTAATGGGGATCCTGTCCTCATAGCAAAGTCAATTAACTCGTCTTTGGCGGCGGGCCAAGGAGCATCTTCTAAATATCTAGCAAGTTCTAAAGTCCAATACATAAAAAAGGTTATAAGAATTGGCAAAAGTAATTTTTTTAACGAATCTGCAAAGAATTTTCAAAAAAAATTAATTATTAATATCGTTTTTGGTTGGAATCCATGGTTTTTCAGGTATTTGCAGATCAATTAGTACTTTTCTAGCCATTACAAATAAAAAATCAGAGAGTCTATTTAAGTATTTAATTATAATTGGATTAACTTTTTGAATTTCTGCAGTTTCTATAGTTAGTCTTTCGGCTCTTCTACAAACACATCTTGCCAGATGACAATAAGAGGATATTGTATGGCCTCCTGGTAAAATAAAATTTTTCATTTCTGGAAGGATTTCTTGCATATTATCGATAGATTTCTCCAATTCTAAAATAGGAGAATCTTCTAATTTTGGAAGATGTACCATCATTTTTTCATTATCGCCAGTAGCTAAATAAGATCCAATGGTAAATAATTGCTCTTGAATTTTGACTAGTATATCAGCTTCTTTAGTCTTAATATTATCTTTAATCAACCCAATCCAAGAATTTAACTCATCTACAGTGCCATAAGCTTGAATACTTAAGTGGTGTTTTTTCACTCTTTCCCCACCAAATAATGAGGTTTCTCCTTGGTCTCCAGATTTTGTATAGATTTTCATATTAACTCAAATTCAAATTGATTCACAATTCCATTTAACACTTCCAATAATTCATCTTTAGAATCTAAAGTAACTAATTGTGTTCTAATAGGTTTGAAATTTGGAATCCCCTTAAAATAATTTGCATAATGTCTTCTCATTTCTACAATCCCTACCCTATCTCCTTTCCATCTAATACTAAAATCTAAATGCTCTTTTACTACTTTTACTCTCTCTTCAATTGACGGCACAGCCAAATTATTTCCTGTTTTTAAAAAATGCTTTATTTGATTAAAAAACCAAGGGTTTCCAATACTTGCTCTTCCAATCATAATTCCGTCAACACCGTAAGTATTTTTATATCTCAAAGCTTTTTCAGGTGAATTAATATCCCCATTCCCAAAGACTGGAATTTGCATTCTTGGGTTATTTTTAACTTCCGATATTAAAGACCAATCCGCTTCCCCTTTATACATTTGGGAACGAGTCCGTCCATGAATAGATATTGCTTTAATTCCAACATCTTGTAATCTCTCTGCTGCATCTACAATATATTTTGAATTTTCATCCCAACCCAGTCTTGTTTTAACTGTAACAGGAAGATTTGTAGAGTTAACTATCTCTTTGGTCATTTCTACCATTTTAGGAATATCTTTAAGAATTCCAGCACCTGCGCCTTTACAAGCAACTTTTTTAACTGGACAACCATAGTTTATATCAATAATATCTGGATTCGCTTTTTGACACATTTCAGTGGCTTTTCTCATTGAAGATATTTCAGAACCAAAAATCTGAATTCCAATAGGTCTTTCGTACTCAAAAATGTCTAATTTTTGAATGCTTTTAGCAGCATCTCTAATGAGTCCTTCTGAGGATATGAATTCTGTATACATCATATCAGCACCATACTTCTTACACAAAGCTCTAAAAGGTGGGTCGCTTACGTCCTCCATTGGGGCTAGCAAAAGTGGGAAATCTCCCAAAGATAAATTACCTATTTTTACCATAAGTTTTTTGCAAAGTTATGTATTAACAACTAATTACTATATTTCGACATGAAAAATATAGATTTGCTTCCAGTAAAAAATTATATTGGGCTGTTTTTTTTATCAATTACTATTGTTTTAATTGTGAAAATTGTATTCAATATGCTAGCCTTAGGGTTTATTGACGCAATTTGGGATCTAAGTAGTATTCAAATTTTTAACGACCTTAACAGCAGGGAATTTAAATTTATTTATGCCCACAAAGCATTGGCTTTTTTTGATCAACTTGGAACATTCCTAATGCCGTCTGTTATTTTTTTATTTCTTCTTAAAACTTTTTCTCTCCACTACAGGAATCCTAACAAAAGTGACCTAACAAAATGTTTATTATACTTTATTGTTTTGTTAGGTGTTGCCCAACTATTTTTGTTAATATCTACTTATGTAGGCTATGACTTTCTGCCAATTGAAATAAAAAACTTCCTAAAAGAACAACAAGATTTTAATACTAGAATTCAAGAAGGTTTTATATCTAAAAGTTTTAGAAGTTTTTTATTTAATATTGTATTGCTTTCAATACTTCCTGCTTTTGGAGAGGAGTTGTTTTTTAGAGGGATTTTGCAAAAAATATGCATTGGAATTTTTAAAAATAACATTGCTGGGATTGTAGTTACCTCTTTTGTTTTTGGAATGCTACATTTTCAAATTGAAAATTTACTATCTATAATATTTGCCAGTATTTTATTAGGGTTAATTTACGACTACAGTAAAAATATCCTGCTTACTATCTTATTACATTTTGGATTCAACTTTTTTTCATTAATAAGTATGCAAGGGGTAAAGATGGAATTAATTTCTGAAAACAATCTTGAATTTTTTTCTAATTATGTCATATTACCTCTTGGATTGGGGATGTTAGCATATATAATAATTAAGAAAATATTTTGGAAGAAAGATTTATTTCTCTCTGTTGACTGAATAAACAACTTTAAAAGCCTCGGCTTCTTTAAGTTCGTCATGGACTTTTCTAACAATTCTCATCTCAGTTTTTTTATCCACCTTAAAGACATTAAAAAAACGAGAGCCCCAAACCTGAGAGTATTCAGGATTCTTTCTAAGCTCAATTAAGTAATCTTTAATTTCTGAATAATCGTTTATTAAATCATCGTCTAATTGAACTCTGAAATCGTCTACTTTTCCAGGAACTTTTCCAATCCAAAAATAAGAAGCTTTTATATTTTTCTCTAAATCAATAGTTTCTTTAATTGCAACTTTATCAATCTCTAATTTTTTAGACTCTTTTTCTTTAAAAACTGTAGTTACCATAAAAAAGAAGAGCAACATAAATACAATATCAGGCAATGCCGCGGTTGATATAGCTGGATCCTTTCTTTTTTTACCTTTTGAAAATTTAGACATAATAACTTTTATTGAACTGATCTATTTTTTTCTTTCATTATCTTTTTAGGATAAACTTGTCTTATAGCTGAAATCTTCTGCTTATCAATCTCCACTTTGTCGTTTAATTTTTCAAAAGAAACTCCAAATTTATCCTTACACAAACTATCTCTTAAAGAATTAAGTCCTTGCATAATTTGATCTAAAACACTCATGTAGGTTACATAAGTAGTAGAATTGTCAAGTTGAATTGATACCGTTGCATTATTTGGCAGCGTTTGAAATCCTCCACCGAATGCAATACATGCATCTAGCCTTTTTTTCCATGCATCTTGTTCTATCTTAAATAATGGAGCATCTGGATATACATTTAATGCATTTTCTAAAGACTCTAAAGTATCTTCACAAATTTTTCTAGTTACTTCAATATAAGATGGCTGATTAGGTGTACCATCTTTATGTTGATAAAACTTTTTTACAGCATTTTGAATATCAGAAATATCAGCAAATTCACCTTCTATACCAATTTTATCATTTTTGTTTGCCATGATTTGTAGAACATTTCTTTCGTTTAAAAGAAATTCAACATCTGACTTTTGAGGTAATCTTTCTTCATGAACTTGAGGCAAATTCATGGTAGTAGTAATAAGAAAGAAAATCAAAAGCAAGAAAGCAATATCTGCCATCGAACCTGCATTAATTTCTGGAGTATCTCTTCTTGCCATCTTTTTATGATTTTATTAATCCTTTTACTAAATCGTAAACAAAAAACATACTTGCTACAAAACCTAAGGCTACACTATACCATATTCCAGTACCCACCCATTGGTTTGTAGAAGATCCTGCTTCTCCACCTTCTAACACTTTTCCTTGTGAATCTAAAACAGCTTCACTATCTGCTAAGAAGTATGCAAAAACCAATACTACACCTAACATAGCTACACTTAATAATGTCTTTTTTAAATTA
>CALJHN010000011.1 GCA_938075455.1 uncultured Flavobacteriales bacterium | reverse complement strand
TTTACAATTCCTTCAACTTCAATAACCCATTCTCGATTTAATTTTCTTGCTTTGAGAGAAAGAGTCTTGTCTAATGTTTCGTTAAATGCCAACTGGGTAATTCCATACCTGTCTCTAAGGTCTATAAATGTCATTCCTCCTAAATCTCTTGATTTTTGGACCCATCCGCATAATTTGACCTTTTGATTGACATCCTCAATTCTTAATTGTCCGTTATTGTGTGTTCTATACATTTTGGTTAAAAATATGACTTAATATACTAATTTGACATTTCTTCAATAGCTTTTTTTATATCACTATCTTTAAAAGTATTTAATATGTATCGCGATTGATCTGAATAGTAATAACTACTTAATTCCACCATTAAACTCCATTTTAAATCCAAAATTTCTTTTGGCGTATAACTTTTAATTTGTTTGCCATTTTCTTCTAAATATTTTTCAAGTTCTTTAGTTTCCACTTTAAAATTATGGTAATAATCTTTGGTGTCTAATGTCTTGGGATTTGGAAATTTTTCGAAGTAACTAAAACAGAAATCTCTCCATTTTCTAGTATAAATAATATTATTAATGGCCTCGCTATATCCCAGGGTATCAATTGGCGAATAAATGTCTGGTAATATTCCTCCTTTGAAAATACTTTTATCAAAAATAGAGTCCTCTTGTGTTAGCTCACCGCTTTCAATTCTTTCTAAAATATCATTGTCGTAGTCAATATCATCTCCATAAGGTTTTTGTATACATTTTCCAGATGGCGTATAGTATCTTGATGTGGTTATTCTCAATTCGGAAGAGTCAGGTAACATTATTGGTTGTTGTACTAACCCTTTGCCAAAAGTTCTTCGACCTAGAATTTTACCTCTCTTGTTGTCTTGTATAGCCCCACTTACAATTTCACTTGCAGAGGCAGTAGAACTATTGACTAAAATTACTAATTCTCCATTTTCAAACAAACCTTTAGATCTTGAGTAAAACGATCTTTTTTTTGAATAAGCTCCCTCTGTATAAACAATTAGTTGATCTTTTTTTAAAAATTCATCGGAAATATTTATGGCCTGGTGAAGATATCCACCTCCGTTAAACCTTAAATCAAAAATGAGTTTTTCCATTCCTTGATTTTTCAGTTCAATAATTGCATTTTTAAATTCTATGTCGGATGAATTAGAAAACGAACTTAATTTGATGTATCCAATATTTTTATCAATTATCGTACTTGCAGAAATAGACTTGAGTGGAATAGAACCTCTTATCAACTTATGATTTAAAATATTATTATTTGGATTTAAGACAGTGATATTTACTTCACTACCTACTTTTCCTTTCAGTCTTTTTAGTACATCTTCATTTTTTATCCCAACACCTGCAAAATTTTCACCTTCAATTTTAATTATTCTATCTCTCTTTTTTAATCCAGCTAACTTAGATGGACCACCTTCAATTACATCTACAATTGTAAGTGTATCGTTATAGATCATAAATCTAATACCAATTCCTCCAAAGTGACCAACTAATGACTCATTTACACTAAGTCTTTTTTTAGCAGGTATAAAAGAAGAATGAGGATCTAAATCTTTTAAAATGTTAGTAATAGATTTTTCGGATAATTCATAGGAATCTAAGGAGTCTACATAGTTATTCAAAAGATTGTCTAAAACAACATTAATACTAGTCCATTTGTTTTGATTTACATATGGAGACAATACTTTCCCCTGATTTATTCCAATCCAGTAGGTTAAACTGGAAAAAAAACCAATAAATAGAACCAGAACAAATAACGATAGCTGATTATTTTTTTTCAAATTCTTGTAGTTTGATATGCTGAATTTCTATTTGGGCCTTTTCGAGAAATTTTAATCCTGAGAGGTCTTTATATTGTTTAGAATAGACTAGTCTTTTTATTCCTGACTGGTGAATTAATTTTGCACATTCTTTGCAAGGAGATAGTGTAAGATATAGAGTGGCATCAAGGCAACTATTTGTACTTTTTGCAACTTTCAAAATAGCATTGGCTTCAGCATGAAGTACATACCAATTTGTATGTCCATTTTCGTCTTCGCAGTTGTTGTCAAATCCAGATGGAGTACCATTAAATCCATCTGAAATAATCATTTTATTTTTAACAATTATAGCACCTACTTTTTTTCTTTCACAATGAGATAAATTACCCCACTCCAAAGCCATTTTTAAATAGGCTAAATCATATTTTAGTTGCTTTTCTATGGTGTCTTGGTTTAATAGTACCGAAGGTGGGAATCGAACCCACACGCCCTAAGGCACACGAGTTTGAGTCGTGCGCGTCTACCAGTTCCGCCACTTCGGCAAGTGATTGGCGAATTTAGTTTATGTTTTTATTCTAGCAAAATAAATTAATACATCAATCCATAAATGGTGCAGTAATTGTTTAATATTTATGGAAATTCAATTACATTTGCAACCCCAATGTCGCACAAAGTTAAAATATTAGCATGTTCTGCATCTGAGCCTTTAGCAAAACAAATAGCTAAAAGTTATGGCCAAGAGTTAGGCGAAGTTGAACTTCAAAAGTTTAGCGATGGTGAATTTGGAGTATCTATAAAAGAAACTGTACGTGGCTGTGACGTTTTTATCATCCAAAGCACTATTCCACCTCAAGAAAACTTGATGGAAATGTTACTTATGATAGATGCAGCTAAGAGAGCTTCAGCCCATAAAATTGTAGCTGTTTTGCCTTACTTTGGATGGGCGAGACAAGACAGAAAAGACCAACCTAGGGTTGCTATCGGAGCTAAATTAGTTGCTAATATGTTAGTTACAGCAGGGGTTAATAGAGTTATGACAATGGACCTGCATGCAGATCAAATCCAAGGGTTTTTTGAAGTCCCAGTAGATCATTTATTTGCCTCTACATTATTTGCTCCTTATCTTAAAACTAAAGACTTAGATAATCTCATTATTGCAGCACCCGATGCTGGTGGTTCTAAAAGAGCCAATGCTTATGCAAAGTTTCTAAACGTTGATTTAGCACTTTGTTACAAGCAAAGAAAAAAAGCAAATGAAATTTCTGATATGACAATTATTGGAGATGTTAAGGGAAAAGATGTTGTGATAATTGATGATATGATAGACACAGCTGGCACACTCACAAAGTCAGCTCAACTGTTTATGGATTATGGTGCAAAATCTGTATCCGCTTGTTGTACTCATCCTATACTCTCGGGACCAGCACACCAAAGAATTGAAAATAGTATTCTCAAGGAATTGATTGTTACCAATACTATCGAGATTAAAAAAGAAAATTCCAAAATAAAAGTGCTTTCTGTAGCAGATCTTTTTTCTGAAATAATGAAGCAGCACATTAGTTTTAAATCTATTAGCAAACATTTTTTGTTTGGCAATTAATTAATAAATAAATAATAAATATGAAAACAGTATCATTGAGCGGTTCTCCTAGAGAGAACGTAGGAAAAAAAGGTGCTAACATCCTTAGAAAAGATGGCAGTGTACCGGCAGTAGTTTATGGAGGAGAGAAACAAATTCATTTCTCAGTTTTAGAAAACGAAGCAAAAAAACTTGTCTTTACCCCAAATGTTTACCTTATAGAGTTAGAAATTGATGGTAAGAAATCAAAAGTCATTTTGCAGGAGGCTCAGACCCATCCTGTAACTGATAGAATCTTACATTTAGATTTTTTAGAAATTAGCGATAGTAAACCATTTAAATTAAATCTTCCCGTTAGATTGGAAGGCTTTTCTAAAGGGGTTAGAAATGGTGGAAATTTATCTCAGAATTTTAGAAAACTAAAAGTTATGGGACTCTTAAAAGACATGCCAGATGCTGTTAAAATTGATATTACACCACTTAAAATTGGAGATAAAATTAGAGTAGCAGATTTAAACATTCCTGGGCTTAAGTTTTTTGACCCAGAAAATGCAGTAATTGTTGGAGTTCAAATGGCTAGAGCGGTTGTTCTAGAAGAAGAGGAAGAAGAGGAAGGAGAAACAACTGAAGGAGCAGAAGGAACCGAAGGAGCAGAGGGAGCTAGCCCAGATGAAAAATCATCTGAAGAAACAAAAAAGGGTGAATAAATTCAACGACCCATCATGAAATTTCTGATTGTTGGGCTTGGGAATATTGGTGCTAAATATGAAAGCACAAGACATAATATAGGCTTTAAGGCATTAGATTTTGTTGCTGAACAAGCTAGTGCCTTTTTCATTGAAGAAAGATATGGGAAGATATCTTCTTTTAAATACAAGGGTAAAAATATTTTCTTGTTAAAGCCGAATACATTTATGAATCTTTCTGGATCTGCAGTTAGATATTGGTTAACTAAACTAAAAATAGATATTAAAAATCTTTTGGTTATCACTGACGATTTAAATCTTGAAGTTGGCAATCTTAGAATGAAAAAAAACGGCTCTGATGGAGGTCACAACGGATTAAAGAACATTCAGCAATCGCTTTCTACCAATCAATATCCAAGACTTAGAATAGGGGTTGGGAATAGCTTTCCAAAAGGTAAACAAATTGATTATGTCTTGGGTGAATGGACTGAAGAAGAATATTTTTTTCTCAACCAAAAAATGAAAACAATTAATGAAATGGTGTTAAGCTTTTGTTTTGCAGGGATTGAAAATACGATGAACACTTTCAACAATAAGTAACCTTAAAAGGTTTTAATTTAAAATTAATAATATGAAAAAGACTACTAGCTTATTTGCTCAATTGTTAAGTATACTTTCATTCTCAGGCTCTGTTTTTTCACAGAGCATATATGTAAATGAAACAGATATAAACAAGTTAGATATTAAATATTGTGAATTAAGAATTGGACAACCTCTTAACCCAACTAAAGTCAAAATATTTGTCGATTACGGGCAAGCATTTTCGATTAAAAGACAAAACATTATGACGCCAGATAAAAAAGTAGTGAAATTTAATAGCCCAATGCATGCTTTAAATTTTATGGATCAAAATGGATGGTCTTATGTAGAGCAAGTCGCTGTTCAAGCAGGAGAGACTACAACTTATAAATATTTAATGATAAAAAACTAATTTTAGAATAGTCCGTGTAATTCGGCGTCTATTCCAGATATTATTTTTCCTAAATCCTCTTGGTTCTCGTTGAAGTGATTATTTTCAACATCAATAATCAGGAGTTTACCTTTGTCGTAAGTTGATATCCATGCCTCATACCTTTCATTAAGTCTCTTTAAATAATCTAATCTTATACTTTCTTCATATTCTCTTCCTCTTGTTTGAATATTTTGAACCAGCTTTGAGACAGATGCACGTAAGTAAATTAGTAGGTCTGGTGCTTTAACAAAGGATTCAATTAGATTGAAAAGACTGAAATAATTTTCGAAATCTCTTGTAGTCATTAACCCCATTGAATGTAGGTTTGGAGCAAAAATGTAAGCATCTTCATAAATGGTTCTATCTTGGATTACCGTATTAGAATTATTCCTTATTTCTTGAGTTTGGGTAAATCGGCTATTTAAATAATAAATCTGAAGGTTAAATGACCACCTTTGCATTTCGTCGTAAAAGTCCATTAGATATGGATTGTCGTCAACATCTTCAAAATGTGTATCCCAATTGTAATGTTTTGCAAGTTGTCCAGTAAGAGTAGTTTTTCCGGCACCAATGTTTCCTGCGATAGCTATGTGCATTCCCTTTTAATTTTAGAAGTCTAATGTAGAAAATAGGAATTAAAAAAGAGCATATGTTAATAACTTTTGTTGGTGATTATTTGGAAATAAAAATAGAATTTGCCTTAGAATTACCTTTAAATATTCCTATTATTTTTTCCTGACATTGAACGATTTTATTATAGCTATTAGTTTGATAAATAGTATCTGTTTTAAAGTCTAAGTAATTGTAGTTTACAATAAAATTACCGTCATAGCCTATTAAACTTTCTTCTTTTATTATTAGCCCATTAGTTGCCTTAAGATTTATTGTGTTTAATAGTGAGCCATATTGGTCCAATACAATTATTTGGTTAGACGTAATACCATAAAGTTTTTTATTTTTTTCAAAGAGCTTTAAAATTGGGAATTGCATATTAGGGAGAATAACAGAGAGATTACCACTTTTAAATACTACTTCTGCTTGATAATTTATTTTTACAATTTCATTTACATCAATGTCATATAGCCAAATTCCGTTGTCAAAATTACTATTTGAAATACAACTAGTTTGGTAAAGTGCTAACTCATTTAAAGAAATTTCACTTTTTTGCAAAGACAAAGTATTGTCTAGAGCTAATATTATTCCTTGGTCTTTGTAGAAAAGTAAAGGCCTCAAAGGATTACTTACATCTAATTGTGATATGTTTCCAAGTAGTTTGTTACTGTAGTTATATAGAGGAACTCCTTTTAAATTAAACTTAATAAGATTGTCTTTATTTATATGGTAAATAAAGCCGTATTGATCAATCTCAATTTTCTCACTTTTAGAGAATAATTTAAATGGTTTTTCATTAATATTTTGTGCATTTGAAATGTTAAATATTAATGATAAAACTAAAAACTTAATTGCTATTTTCCATTTCCAATATCTCATTTATTTTATCCTTATTTTTATTTATTCTTAGAATTTTGTTCTGACCACCTAATTTATTTTGACTTTCTAACCAGTTGTAAAAAGTGTTTTTTGGAACTTCTTTGATAACTGGTTTATTAAGAGGATAATTATTTTCTCTTTTAGATTTATAATCAATATTAACTTTTTGAAGCTCCATGTCTAAAATAATACTAAAATTTGATAAATCGTCTGGCCTTTCACAGAACTCTATTAACCAATAAAGAAATCCAATAGACTTATTGCTGTTTTTAAAAACAGGAGCTACTGTATATTCTCCTATGCTACAAAGACATTTTTCTGAGGCTATATTTATAGCTGTTTCTATATGTTGAATCATTAGTTCTTCACCTGCAATATTTATAAACTGTTTTGTTCTTCCAATTACTTTGATCTTAAACGGATTTATGGATGTGAAAATCACAGTATCCTCTAGTCTATACCTCCAAAGACCTCCATTAGTAGAAATTACAACTTCATAAGGTGTATTTAACTCCACGTCTTCTAAACTTAATGTCAAAGGCTGGTCTTCTTCCCAGTTATCTTTGGAAATAAATTCATAATATATTCCATAGTCAAGCATTAAAAGCATGTCGTCTGAATCATTTTCAGATTGCAACCCAAAAAAACCTTCCGTTGCGTTGTAGTTTTGGTAAAAGTTAATTTTTTTACTGCTAATAGATTGAATTTTTTTTTTGTATGGAGCTATATTCATTCCTCCGTGAAGATATAATTCTAGGCTGGGCCAAATTTCATGAATATAATTTATATTATTTTCCTTGATAACTTCATTCATAATAATTAAAACCCAAGACGGAACCCCTGCAATAATTTGAACATTATCTTTTGAAGAATGCTTTACAATATAATTTAGTTTCTCTACCCAGTTTTTTTGCAAAAGACTTTTCACTTTGTTTGGGGATCTTCTCCATTCACACCACCAAGGTAAATTCTTCATAATTATGGCTGATAAATCTCCAGATTTAGACTTATTGTTACCAGGTAAATGTTTCTCATTCCCTCCCATTATTAAGTGTTTCCCAGAAAACAGCTGTGTATTTGGATTGTTTTGATAATAAATCGCTAATAAATCTTTCCCCCCTTTGTAATGGCATTTTTTTAAAGAATCTATGGTTATAGGAATATGTTTAATAGTATTACTACTTGTTCCAGATGATTGGGCAAACCATTTTACTTTTCCAGGCCAAAGAACATTGGGTTCTCCATTTTTAGCTTTTTTGATAAAAGGCTCAAAGTCTTCGTATTTTCTTAGGGGAATTATTGATTTAAAACTACTCGTGTTGTAAACAGAACTAAAGTTGTTTGAAATCCCAAACTTAGTTGACTTTGCAGAACTAATTAAATTTGAAAGAGTTTGTTGCTGAACAATTTCAGGGTTTGACTTGAAATTTTCAATTTCAACTATTCTCCTTTCTAGATACCAAGAAAAAAAATTATTTAGAGGTTTTCCAATTGATGAAATCATTGGAATTGTTTGTTAACCAAAAAATATTAATCCGGCAATAATAATTAAAGCAATTGAGACATATATATAGCCAATAATTCCTGTGCTTCCGTGAAAATTTTTATCTGATGACATTGTTTTTTTTTACAAATATATAATCATATTAGAAAATTCTTATTTCAAAGGGGAATATTGTTTGATATTTATCTACGGCATTTGAGCTTTTGACAGATTTTTCAAAAACAGAATTAATATTATTTATATAATCTATTGCTTCACTACTGCTTTTATTCCCAATTTCTAAAGAAGATAAAAGTTCTAATAGCTCGTCATTTTTTCTTTCAGGTAAATGAATTAATTTGACTTTATTATTTTCTATACCAACCTTATTTGCGGCAAAGTCTATAGCAGTTTGTAAACTTCCCATTTCATCTACTAGTTCTAAGTCTAGTGCTTCTTTACCAGACCAAACTCTTCCCATTGCAATTTTATGAACATCACTTTTTTTCAGTCCATCTCTTCCCATTGCTACTTTGCTAATGAATGTGTCGTAAATCTGATCAACTCCTTTTTGGAAAGTGGCCAATTCTTTTTTGTCTAAGGCATCAAACATAGAGAATGCAGCGTGTTCATTAGTTTCCACTCTATCAAAAGTAATTCCGATTTTGTTTTTTAGCATTCTTCCTAAGTTGGGAATCATGCCAAATACACCAATTGATCCAGTTATTGTATTTGGCTCTGCAAATATTTTATCAGCACCACAGGATATATAATATCCACCAGAAGCTGCTAAGTCTCCCATTGAGACTATTACGGGTTTATTTTCTTTTGTTTTTTCTAAAGATCTCCAAATTACGTCTGAAGCTAGTGCACTTCCACCTGGGGAATTAACCCTTAAAACAACTGCTTTAATCGTGGAATCTTTATTTGCTTTGTTAATCGCTTTAACTATCGTATTTGAACCCATATTTCCTTCAGAACTTTTACCGCTAACTATAGTCCCAACTGCGTATACAACTGCAATATTTCCTTTTTTGCTTCCAAAGCTAGAGCCCATATCCATTGGATTTTGCTTTAGATTTTTATTCAGATACTTTTTGAAAGAAATACTGTGAATCTTTTCTTCATTATTTACACCAATATTTTTTCTTATTATAGAATCTAGTTGATCTTCGTAAATTAAATCATCCACTAGCTGATAATTCAAACTTCCAGCGGCATTGTAGCTATATAACGAATCTGCAATTTCGTTTAAGCTCTCTAAGGAGATATTTCTAGAATCTTTAATGTTGTGCGTCATATTTCGCCAAACATCATCCAATAATTTTTTTATTTGGAGCTTATTATCATTACTCATTTTTTCATACATAAAAGGTTCTACTGCCCCTTTGAATTTATTTCCTTTGCCTCTTATAATTTGCACATCAACATCCAATTTATCTAAAGCCTTTTTAAAGAACATCACTTCGGATCCAAGACCTCTAAAATCAATCATTCCTTGAGGATATAAATAGATTTTGTCAGCTACACTATTTAGATAAAAAGCACCCATTGAATACGTTTCATCATATGCAATAATGAATTTTCCAGAATTTTTAAAGTCCTTTAAACAGTTTCTAAGATTGTCAATGGTTGACAAACCCATATTGACACTGGGGATTCTTAAAACTATTCCTTTTATTTTTTCATCTTTTTTAGCTTTTTCTAAAACTTTTCTAATTTGATGAATTCCATAACTTTTTGAAATTGGATTATTAAAGTCATTTGTAGTTACTATTTCACTTCTTTCATCAATTTTAAAATTTAGATTTAGTTCTAAATATGAATTATCATTTATCCTATATTCTTCTTTTTCCAAAAATGACCCAGCAACAGAAAAAATAACTACATTGATAAGAAATATTACAAATGCACTTAAAACGATATAGGCAAAGATTGACGCCCAAAAAGATCTCCAAAACGGTCTCATAATAATGAATTTAATTTTTTGTAAAAATATGAATAATAATTCTTTATAATTGTAGAAATAGATAACTGATTTTAAATTTACTTTTTTTAAATAAATCTTTTTTTAAATTTTAATTAAATATGCAAGAATATGAAGCTGTAGTTTCTTTGGGAACCAATTTAGGTGATAAATTAAAAAATTTAAAAAATGCAATAAATTATATTAAAGATTATGCAAAAGTGATAAATAAATCTAGAATTTTTTGTTCTGAACCATGGGGATACGACTCTGAACACGAGTTTCTAAATATGGGTTTAATTATTAAAACTTCCTTGGAGCCGTTGCCCCTATTAAAAAAACTTAAAGATACAGAAGAAAAAATGGGTAGAGCTCCTAAGTTGATTAAAAGTTACCAGGACAGAATAATTGATTTAGATATTTTAATTTTTAACAAATTTATAATTGAGAATAAAGATCTTTCAATACCTCACCCAAAAATTAAAGAAAGAAAGTTTTCATTACTAATACTTAAAGACTTATTTGAAAATGAATTCATTCCAGTTTTAAATGATAATGCTGAGAAGATGCTTTTTAAGTGTGGAGACAAGACAAATGTATTTATATTCAATGAAAAATAAATATATAGCAATAGAAGGTAACATAGGGGTTGGTAAAACAACCCTAGCAAAATTTCTTGCCAATCATTTTAACGGTTCTCTATTGTTAGAAGAGTTTGCTGAAAACAAGTTTTTAAAACTATTTTACCAAACAAAAGATTATGCATTTCATTCTGAAATGCAATTTTTATTAGACAGGAGTCTGCAAATGAATACTTTTTTTGACCAAAATCATCCAATAGTTTTTTCAGATTTTCATATAGAGAAATGTTTGGTTTTTTCTAAGATGAATTTGTCCAAATCCAATTATTCAATAGTTGAAAAAGTTCATAAAAGTTTATTCAAAAATTTCTCTAAACCTGATGTGTTAATTTTTTTAGATTCAGATATTGAACACATTTTAAAAAATATCAAAGCTAGAAATAGAGACTTTGAGAAAGACTTAGGAATTGAATATTTAGAGAATTTAATTCAAAACTATAATTTTTGGTTAGATAAATTAAAGATCCCAGTTGTTAAAATAGATTCTAAAACCATCAATTATAACAACAAGGAATTATTATTAAAAAAATTATCTTCTTTTGTTTAAAAAAGTCATTTAATAGGCTTTCAAAGCATTAATTCTTGTAGTTGTCAACAATTTAGAGTTCCTATTTTTACATATTATTGCTTTTTTTTTGTAAAATAAAGTCCTTATACTTGCATCAACTTAAAAGTGGATAAAATAAACTCTAATGAAAATTAACAATTTTAACATTAATTACATTGCAATAGTAGCATTGTTTTTTACAATTTTTTCTAGTTGTTCTATGTTTAAAGAAATAGAATATGAAGTTACACAAAACCCATTACATATGAAGGGTGGAGATGTAACTCTTCAAATAAATGGAAAATTTATCGAAAAAGGTCTTAATGCTAAAGCTGTAGCTGAAATTACACCTATATTTTTCTGCAAAGATGGAAATGAGATACCATTTAAAACTGAAATTTACCAGGGTCCTAAAGCTGTTGGTAATGGAAAAGTTGTTCCTTCTACAGGAATGTCATTCTCCTACGCAAGTACAATTCCTTACCAAAAAAGTATGGATGAAGGTGAAGTAAAGGTTCAAATGATAGTAAAAATGGGTAGTAAAACCGAAGATATTATGAGCCCTAAGATTGCAGATGGAACCATAATCACTTCTAAATTAGTCGTTTTAGACGATCAAGTTATAAATACAACTGAATGTAATTTTAAAAGAATAAACTCATTTACTAAATCAGCTATTATTAATTTTAATAAAGGGAAGCACAATATTTCGTCAAGGGAATTAAGAGATTCAGATGTTAAGGATTTATTAAGTTTCATTTCTAACTCTATGGAAGAAGGTTCTAGAATAGAAGTTAAATCTATACAAATTAGCTCTTTTGCTTCTCCAGAAGGAGAAATAGATTTGAATAATAATTTAGCAAAAGACAGAGGAAATAGCACTATGAAGTCCTTGATTTCTAAGTCTAGAAGAATGAAATTTGACGCTGGTAAAGAAACTTCATTTTATAATGTTGTCCCAAAGGGAGAAGATTGGGAAGGATTTAAAACAGAAGTTTCAAAAACTGATAATGAAGATAAGGATTTAATCCTAAGAGTGTTACAAATGACACCAGATTTGAATAAGAGAGAGAAAGAAATAAGAAATATGGCAAAATCTTATGCTTTTCTTGAGAAAAAAGTTCTTCCCCAGTTAAGAAGATCTGTTATAACTGTTAACTATGATGAGGTTGGATATAGCGATGAAGAACTTAAAAACTTAGTTGCTACAAATCCTGATACATTATCAATAGAAGAGATTTTACATGCAACACTGAATGAGCAAGATATGAATATTCAGCTTAAAAATTATAATAACGCTGCAAGATTATTTCCTAACGATTGGAGAATAAAAAATAATACTGGTTATATAATGTACATGATGGGTGACAATGATGGCGCATCTAAGTCTTTCGAGGATGCTATGGCTATCACTGACAATAAAATTGTTAGTAATAATGTTGCAGCAGTTAAGCATGTGTTAAATGGTAAATCTTCAGATGAAGTTAAATCCTTATTTGAGTCATCTAATACTTCTCAATCAAAATACAATATTGGACTTATTCAAATTGAAGAGGGCAAATATGAGGAATCTATTACCTCTATGGGAGATACAAAATCTTATAACTATGCTTTAGCAAACATTCTTGCAGAGCATTATGATATTGCATCAGATGCAATTGATGAATTAGATCTTAATGATGCTAAGTCTTATTATCTTAAAGCTATTATTGGCGCTAGAACTTTCAATTCTGAAATGGTTATGGAGAATCTTAAAAAATCTTTTGAAAAAGACGCTTCACTTAAAGACACGGCTAAAAAAGATAGAGAATTTATAAAGTTTTTTGATAACTCTGATTTCCTTGCAATGTTTTAGAAATTAAGATTAAATGTATTTTAATGGAGGACTTAGTCCTCCATTTTTTTTTCTAAATAATAAGGGAATCTTTTTCTAACTACTAAAGTATTTTCGAAAATCTCATCAAGTTTCATTTTTGAAAAAACAGCGTTATTGTAGTCTTGAAATTTCCCAGAATACAAAAATATATTTGGAGCAATATATTCGTCAAATAAAATCTTTTCTGGAAATTTTGATATGAATTTTTTTCTTATTTCTCTAACTTCACTAGTCTTTTGACTAAAATATAACTGCACAGTGAACCCGTTGTAAGTCCCTTTTTCTGATAAATATTTATTTATAGACTCAATTTTAGAATCTTTATTCTCTAATAAAACCCCTTCGTTAGAAATATAGCTTAACGAATCGGAGTAAATAGGGTTAACTCTTGAAAGGAAATCTTCTTGTACTTTTTTTGTTAAATCACTAGATTCTAAATTTAAACTATCCAGAGTTTCTTTTTTTGGATACAATGTCCAATCATCTTGTGAATAAAAAGTGGTGCATATTATTAATGTTGAGTAAAATAGAATTTTTTTCATTTTGTGAGTATTTCACAAAACTAATAAAACTATTTGTTGAAAATTAAATCTTATTGTTTCACTTATTAGTCATGTCTCTGAGCAAGTTATTTAGAAACATTCTAAATTAAGATAATTTGATGACAATTCTTAAAACAATGTGGTCTAAATTATATTGACATATTACATTTGTTGAAGGTTTTTAAATACATTAATTTTATTTAATTAAATGGTAAATAAACTTATTAATTTTTCAACTAAAATTATTTTCACATTAGTGATGGTTTTTACTTCACTATCTTTCTTTTCGCAAGATGGTGAAAAATTGTTTAAAGCGAATTGTGCATCGTGCCACCACCCAGTAAAAAATGCTACTGGGCCTAAAATGCAAGGTGTCTTACAAAAGTGGTCAGATGCTGGAGAAGAAGAATTAATTTATCAATGGGTTTCTAATCCTTCCAAGCTTTATAATAGTGGAAAATCTAAAATGGCAAAAGCTATTTGGGACTGGTCTCCAACTGCAATGACACCACAAGGACATTTGTCTAGAGAAGAAGTAGAATCAATATTTACTTACGTAGATAATTATGCACCACCTGTTGCAGCAGTTGGTGGTGGAAATTTAGCATCTAATGATACGTTGACTAATGATTCTGAATCTTCGGACTACTGGTGGTGGATAATATCATTTATTTTAGTATTTGTCTTGTTTGCTATTCTTGGAGTAAGAAGAGAGCTAACTGCAGCAGTTGCTGCTAAAGAAGGAAAAGAATTTGATTCTACTAGTACATTTGCCACTAATGCCCGTGAGTGGCTTATAAGAAATTGGTTTGTAACTATGTTATTGATTGTTGGAGTTGCACTTTTTTCTGGAATTGAACTATTTGGAAGAGCTTATCAGTTGGGAGTCTATGAAGATTACATGCCTTCACAGCCTGTAGCTTATTCACATAAACTTCATGCTGGAAAAATGGGTATCGAGTGTAAGTATTGTCATCATTCGGCAGAAAAATCAAAACATGCCGGTATTCCGTCTGTTAATGTATGTATGAATTGTCATGCAATAGTTCATGAAGGTCCTGAGTATGGTACTGAAGAAATAGATAAATTACATAAAGCTGCCGGCTACAACAAAAATAAACAGGCATATAATTTGGACGAATTTGGAGACAGAATTGAGGAACCAATAGTTTGGAATAAGGCCCATAACTTACCTGACCATGTTTACTTTAGTCACGCCCAACACGTTCATACTAACACTGCAAATATTGACTGCAGACAATGTCATGGACCTGTTCAGAATTACACACTTGGAAGAGTTTCTACGATTGATGAAGTTAATGCATATGCAGCAACGGACGAGGGGATGGAGATAGGTCTTATTCAACTGACTAAACCACTTCTAACTATGGGTTGGTGTATAGAGTGTCACAATAAAAAAGAGATTGATTTAACAAGTTCTGGGTATTATGAAGAAATCCATAAAAGAATTAAATTGAGAGCAGACGTAAATAATAAGATTTTTGAAGATGACAAGGTGACAGTGAAAGAATTAGGAGGTTGGGAATGTGCAAAATGTCATTACTAAATTTACTTATAAATAGTTTATGAGCAAAACAAAAACATATTGGAAAGGTTACTCAGAGAAACATCAAACTCCTGAATTTTCAATTTCTAGCCAAAAAGAATTTCAAGATGATGTAACTGTAGATGAATTTTTAGGGTCTGACGGTATTGATGATTTAAAGACGGGAAGAAGAGATTTCTTAAAATTTATGGGTTTTAGTGTAGCTGCAGCAACTCTTGCTTCTTGCGAATCTCCTGTTATAAAATCTATACCTTACGTCAATAAACCAGAAGAGATTACACCTGGAGTATCAAATTGGTATTCTTCTGCTTATTACGACGGAAATGATTTCGCCAATGTTTTAGTTAAGTCTAGAGAGGGAAGACCTATATGGCTAAAGGGTAAAAAAGATAGTTTTACACAAGGTGGATTAATACCTAGAGTATCAACATCTATTTTAAATCTTTACAATAGTTCAAGATTGAATGGACCATCTGTTAATAAAAGCTCTGAATCTTGGTCTAATGTTGATAAAGAAATCTTAAAAAAATTAAATAACCTAAGCGATAAAAATGGGAAAGTAAGAATAGTATCTAACACTATAATATCACCTTCTACAAAATCGGTTATCCAAGATTTCATTAATAAATTTTCCCCTTCAGAAGATTCTATTTCAGGATGTGATATAAAGCATATTGAATATGACGCTCAATCTTATTACGGTATTAGAAAGGCAAATGAAAATATTTTTGGTAAAGGGTTTATTCCAAGCTATGATTTTGCAAAAGCCAAGACTATAGTATCAATAAATTCTGATTTTATATGTAATTGGTTACTTCCTTCGAAGTTTTCGACAGATTTTAGTAAAGCAAGAAAGCCTGAAAACGGATGGATGTCAAAACATTTTCAGTTTGAATCAGTTCTTTCTCTTACTGGTGCTAATTCAGATGTGCGCGTTAAAATAAAACCTTCAGAAGAGATATTAGTTGCCTCCTCTATTTTAAGTTCTCTTAATAATCAAAATTCTAATTTCAGTCTAGACGAAACTACCAAGGAGAAAATTGATTCCGCTGTTAAATCTCTTATTGAGAACAAAGGGAGCTCACTTGTCGTAGCTGGGTCCAATGATCCAAATGTTCAAATGCTAGTTAATAAAATAAACTACAAACTAGATAATTATGGTTCAACTATTGATATTGATAATGAGATAAACTTATTTAACGGAAATGATGAAGTAGTTGACAATTTTCAAAGAGAATTATTAAGTGGTAAAATTGATGGAGTTATTTTTTATGGAGTTAATCCTGTTTATTCAATGTCAAATGGTTCTGAGATATCTGAAGCCATAAGCAAGCTAGATTTTTCTGTTTCGTTTTCAGAATTTATGGATGAAACTGCTTCATTATGTCAATTTGTTTGTCCTGATCACAATTATTTAGAGTCTTGGTGTGATTTGAATCCTGGATCTAATAACTATTCTTTGCAACAACCTTTGATAAGACCTCTTTACAATACTAGACAAGCACAAGAAAGCTTACTAGTTTGGTCTGGCCTTGCTGAAAGATCTAATGCAGAAAGTCAAGCTTTCTATGATTACATGAGAAAATATTGGTTAGATAATTCTATCGGTGATCAGTCTTCTTATTCAAATTTTGCTGATTTTTGGAATTGGACTGTTCACAACGGATTCACTAATAGCACTAACCAATCTGTTCCATCTGCTTTAGTTTATAATGATTATCCTATCCAAATTAATTCTCAAGAAAACACTCTAGATTGGGAATACATAGTTTATCAAAAAGAACTTGGTGTAGGTCATCACGCTGCTAATCCATGGTTGCAAGAACTTCCTGATGCAATATCTAAAATAGTTTGGGATAATTATATAACGATGGCCCCATCCGATTGCTATAAATTATTTGGAATAGATACTTCAAATTCTAAGTCAGCTTGGGATGGTATCCATTTAGGTCAAGAAGAAAAGGCATTTGTTGCCACTCTAAAAGTTAATGGAAAAGAAATTAAATTACCTGTTTATCCCCTTCCTGGACAAACCAGTGGAACTGTTGGTGTTTCTATGGGTTATGGGCGAGGTGAAAATAATGAAGATATAGGAAATGCAGCTTTTCAGGCTGACGAATACGGTAACCACTTGACAAACTCTGAAGGTGGCTTAGTTCCAATTGGAGCTAACGCTTTTAAATTGTGTAGTTTTAAAAATGGCTATCTAAGCTATTGTGGATATGGAGAGGTTCTTGCAACCAGCGAAAGTTATTCTCTTGCAGGAACTCAAACCCACCACACAATAATGGGCAGGACTTCAATTGTAAAAGAAACCACTTACGATTTTTGGAAAGAAAATCACAAATCTAATCAAGAAGCTTACAATCCAAAAGTAAAGCTTCATAGCCATGCAGAAGGAGGCCACTCTGAAGTTAATGCTACTGAATTTTCATTGTGGGATGAGCATCCAGTAGAACAAGTTGGTCACAGATGGGGAATGTCTATTGACTTGTCTTCATGTAACGGATGCGGGGTATGCATAACTGCTTGTCATTCTGAAAACAATGTCCCGGTGGTTGGAAAAGACGAGGTTAGAAGGTCTAGAGATATGCATTGGTTGAGAATGGATAGGTATTTTTCATCTATTGAAGATGACAATAGAAAAGAATGGGCAGACTCTAATAAAGTAAATGGTGATTTTGATTACGGTAATTTAGAAGTTCCGGAAGAAAATCCCTCTGTTGTTTTTATGCCAATGCTGTGTCAGCACTGTAACCATGCTCCATGTGAAACAGTTTGTCCGGTTGCTGCAACAACCCACAGTAACGAAGGGTTAAATCAGATGACTTATAATAGGTGTATAGGTACAAGATATTGTGCCAACAACTGTCCCTATAAAGTAAGAAGATTTAATTGGTTTAATTACAGAGATTATAAAAAGTTTAAAAACTTTAACCCTAATCAAGACCAGATGGCTAGAATGGTATTAAATCCTGATGTTGTTGTAAGATCAAGAGGGGTTATGGAAAAATGTAGTTTCTGTGTTCAAGGAATTCAAGCTGCTAAATTAGAAGCTAAAAAAGAAGGCAGAAAAATTGTAGATGGAGATGTAATGTCAGCTTGTGGAGATGCCTGTCCAAATGATTGTATCACTTTTGGTGATTGGAATGATCCAGAATCTAAAATTCGAAAGGTTTCTGGTTCTGACAGAGCTTACCAAGCTCTTGAAGAAGTTGGAGTAAAGCCAAATATATGGTACCAACTTAAAGTACGTAATATTGATGAAGAATTAGCTGAGAATGTCTTATCTGATGAATCACATCCTGAAAGCCATTAATATAAAAAACTGAAATGCATAAAGAATCAGACATAAGGTTACCATTAATATTAGGAGATAAATCCTACAAGGACATTACGGATGATATTATTCGTCCTATTGAAGCTAAACCACCTAAAACCTGGTATATTTTATTAATGATTTCCATTGTTATCGCTCTTTGGGGAATAGGATGTATTGTATATCTTCTAGGAACTGGTGTTGGATCCTGGGGCCTAAACAAGACTGTTGGCTGGGCATGGGATATTACCAATTTCGTTTGGTGGGTAGGTATCGGTCATGCTGGAACTTTAATTTCTGCAGTATTACTTTTATTTAGACAGAAATGGAGATTTGCAATTAATAGAGCAGCTGAGGCAATGACTATATTTGCTGTTTTTATGGCTGGTTTATTTCCATTAATTCATATGGGAAGATTATGGCTTGGCTATTGGGTTTTTCCACTTCCAAATCAATTTGGGTCTTTATGGGTTAATTTTAATTCTCCATTACTTTGGGATGTATTTGCTATTAGCACCTATCTTTCTGTATCTCTTGTTTTTTGGTATATTGGATTAATTCCAGACTTTGCTACCATAAGAGATAGAGTAACTAAGCCTATTTATAAAAAGGTTTATAGAGTTTTAAGTTTTGGTTGGACCGGTGATGCAAAAGCTTGGAATAGATTTGAGCAGGTGTCTTTGGTATTAGCAGGTCTTGCAACTCCCTTAGTATTTTCAGTTCACTCTATAGTTTCATTTGACTTTGCTACATCTGTAATCCCTGGATGGCATACTACGATTTTTCCTCCATATTTTGTTTCTGGTGCGGTTTTTTCTGGATTTGCAATGGTTCAAACTTTAATGTTAATATTAAGAAAGGCATATAAGTTGGAAGCTTATTTACATGTAAAGCATGTAGAATATATGAATATTGTAATAATAGTTACAGGTTCAATTGTCGGTGTTGCCTACATTACCGAGCTGTTTGTCTCATGGTATTCAGGAGTTGAATATGAATCTTATGCATTTCTTAACAGAGCTACTGGCCCTTATTGGTGGTCTTACTGGGCTATGATGACCTGTAATGTAATTTCTCCACAGCTATTTTGGTTTAAAAAACTAAGAACTAGTTTAATGTTTTCTTTCTTTATGTCTATCATTATAAACATTGGAATGTGGTTCGAAAGATTTGTAATTATTGTTACTTCTTTACATAGAGACTATGTCCCTTCATCGTGGACGTATTTCCATCCAACTTGGGTTGATGTTGGTGTTTATATGGGAACAATAGGCATATTTTTTGTTTTTTACTTATTGTTCTCAAGGTATTTCCCAGTATTACCTATAGCAGAACTTAAAACTATTTTAAAGTCCTCAGGAAAGAATTACAAAGAAGGATACGGAAAAGGAAAAGGGTATTGGGATAAACATTCAGCGCATTAAAAATTAATTATGGCAGATAAAGTAATATTCGCAATGTATGATGATGATGACAAGCTAATGGATGGTGCAAAACATCTTGTAGCTAATGATGTAAAGGTCTCTGATGTGTATTCGCCTATGCCTCTCCACGGTATTGATCCTATCATTGGGATTGAACCTACAAGATTAGCTATTACTTCTTTTATGTATGGAATAACTGGAGTAATGCTAGCAATTATTGGAATAAGATATATGATGATTGTAGATTGGCCAATGAATATTGGTGGAAAACCTAACTTCAGTTTAAAAGAAAATATGTTGTCTTTTGTGCCAATATTTTTTGAGTTCACTGTCTTGTGTGCAGCACATGGAATGGCAATTACTTATTTAATAAGAAACAAAACATTGCCAGGAATGCCCCCAAGAAATCCAGATCCAAGAACAACGGATGACAAATTTGTTATGGAAATTAAAACCTCTGAAAACACCCATATTAAAGAAAGTGTTTTATCAAAGCTGATTAAAGACACTGGGTTTTTAGAAATCGAAGAAAAAAGTATTTCATGAAAAAGTATATCCTTTCATTATATCAATTTTGTCTTTTTGTCTTTGTTTTGACAGTATATAGTTCCTGTGTAAAACACCCTGACTCACCAGGTTATGAATATGTAGACGACATGTTTAGGTCTCAAGCAATTGAAGCATACATAGACTACGGATTAGTAGGTGATAAAGTTAATGACACATTAAAAAACACTATTTCTGCAAGAATTCCAGTAAAGGGAACCATTCCTTACAGTAAAAGCAAAAAAACCTCAACTACTAATATGCCATTTTATTATGGATCATCTGAAGAAGAGAGAATAAGAGCGGGAGAAGAAGTCCCGTTACCAATACATTACTACAGTGAAGAAAGCATTAAAGAATCCAATACTGCTGAAGGTAAAAGACTTTATGGATTATTTTGCGCTCATTGTCATGGAGATAAAGGAAATGGAGATGGATTAGTTATTACTGCTGGTGGATATCCTGCTGCTCCACCTGCTTATAACACACTTAAAGATAGAAAACCGGGATCGGTTTTTCACACCATCACTTATGGAAAGAATTCAATGGGGCCACATGCTTCACAACTAAATAAAGACGAAAGATGGAAAGTGGCTATGTATGTTAGAACCATGCAATTTGACGGAGATTTGAATTTAGAAGAATTGGTTTCTGAAAATGTAATTAACAAATAAATTTAGCTGATAAATTAAATAAAATGGATTATAAAATTTCTGAAAGAGCAAAAAAAGTTACACTTGGAACAGCAGTTCTTGGTTTGGTTTTTTTGATTATTGGATTCTTTCAACAAAAAGATTTTGTTTATGCTAAAAAAGTTGATGACCATTCAGTAGAATTATTGTACAACGGAAACGCTGATCTAGAAACTCAAAACCAACTTAAAGAAACCATTATTTCTAAAATGCATGGTTACCAACTCGAATTTCACGATTTTATGGACACAGTTAATCATGGTTCCTATAACAATCACAAAGAAGCAACTGCGAATCATGAAGAAGCGCATTCTCATTCTGAAGAAGGAAATCAACACGGCCCAACTTTTAAGTGGTTAATACATATAGGTCATGCAACTCACAGGGATAACCATGCAAATGCTGGCGATCACGAATCTGGATCAGATTTGCTTATAGATATGGCAAATAGTGGAGATATAAGTTTTTTTGACCAAGGCTTTAGACGTTTTTGGTCTAACTTATTAGTAAATGGTTTTTTCTTCTTTGGAATTGCCTTAGGGGCATTATTCTACCTAGCATTACATTATGCAACTGAATCTGGTTGGGGTGTTGTTCTTCTTAGAATCTTGGAAGGTATTATGTCTGCTATGCCAATTGGTATGGCTGCACTTCTAATTGTTTTTATAGTTGGAACATTTGGTGGTCACCATATTTATGCTTGGATGGATTCCCATATTTTAGATCCCAATTCAAGCCATTTTGATCCTATCATTTATGGAAAAAAAGCATATTTAAATATACCTTTTTTCTGGATTAGAGTTGTTGCATATTTCACAACTTTTGTTCTGTTTCTAAGATGGTTTAAAAAGAAATCAAAAGAAGAAGACGAGATAGGAGGAACAAAAATTCATTTTACAATGTATAGAAGAGCTGCTCTGTTTCTAGTTTTCTTCGCTGTTTTTTCTTCAACCATGTCTTGGGATTTTATTATGTCTATTGACGCACATTGGTTTAGCACGTTATTTGGGTGGTATGTTTTTTCAGGGATTTGGTTAAGTGGAATGATTATGGTGATGATGATTACCCTTTACTTAAGAAAAGGAGGGTATTTACCATTTGTTAACGAAAGTCATATTCACGATGTAGGTAAATTTATGTTTGCTTTAAGTTTCTTATGGAGTTATTTATGGTTTTCTCAATTTATGCTTATTTGGTATTCTAACATTCCAGAAGAAGTAATTTATTTTACAGAAAGAATAAATAACTACAAAATTCTATTTTTTGGAACTTTCATCGTTAACTTTTTCTTTCCTATGGTTTTTTTCATGTCAAGAGACACCAAAAGATCTGCTGGTTTTCTGATTGTAATTGGTTTACTAATATTTATAGGTCACTGGTTTGACGTTTTTAATATGATCATGCCAGGAACACTATTTGACCAATGGGAATTAGGTCTTTTAGAACTTGGGATGTTTATGATGTTCCTTGGAATATTTATTTATTCTGTACTTAATTCTTTATCAAAAGCTCCATTGTTATTAAAGAACCATCCTTTTCTTGAAGAAAGTAAACACCATGAATATTAATTAGTGAATTATGGAAATTAAGTTTATTATAATTATTACTGTAGCACTTTTCTTTATTGCTCTAGTGCAATTAATGAAGATTTATGATCTAGCAGCAAAAGTTAGAGGTGAAAAATCTCAAGAAAAATTATCTAGAAGCGAAAATTTGTTAATGGCTAATCTCATGTTGGTTTTCATGGTAGCATTTTTTGGATTTATAATTTGGTTAATTTCTAAATATGGTTCTAATTCTGGTCTTTATCAAGCAGCTAGTGCTCACGGAAAAGACATAGATGATCTTTTAATGATTAACTGGTATATCATACTGCCAGTATTTTTCATAACTAATGCTTTACTTTTTGGTTTTTCTTGGAAATACTATTATAGAGAAGAAAGAAAAGCTCTTTATTATCCTCACAACAATAAATTAGAGGCAGTATGGACTATAGTTCCAGCCATAGCTCTTGCATTTATTGTTATTTATGGTTTGATGACCTGGAATAAGATAATGTACAATCAAGAAAAAGGAGAGGTTGTTGAGGTTTATGCTTATCAATTTGGCTGGATCGTAAGATATTCTGGTGTAGACAATATTTTGGGGAAAGCAGATTATAAAATGGTTTCTTCATCCAATCCCTTAGGGATAATAACCTCAAAAACAATTCAAGATACCTATGTAGAAATTGACCAAAGAGTAAATGATATTGATTCCATACTTTCTAATAACATCAATGCTGATGGAGAGTATCTATTTCCTGAAAAAAAAGTAGACAAGCTTCAAGAAGAGTTTGATAGGCTTAAAAGAAGGAAATATAGAATTGAAGCATCTATAGATAGAAAAGATAATAACTCTGTTGCTTATGAATCTAGTAATGATGATATTGTTGTTCAAGAAATTCATTTAGTGAAAGACCAACCCTATACTTTTAAATTCAGATCCAAAGACGTTATTCATTGCCCTTGGTTTCCTCACTTTAGAGCACAAATAAATGCCGTTCCTGGGATGGAAACTAGTTTTGCTCTTACTCCAACAATAACCACTAAGGAAATGAGAGCCAACCCAGATGTTCAAAAGCATTGGGAAAATATTAACGTTATTCATAATGAAAGAAAAAGAAAAATTGGAGAACCTGAAGAAAGAGTTTTATTTGATTATGTATTAATGTGTAATAAAATATGTGGTGCTGGTCACTCAAATATGCAATTAAAAGTAATTGTTGAAACACAAGAGGAGTTTAATCAATGGATAGAGAATAATGGAGACAAAAAACGTTTAACTTTTTCTGGCCAAGAGGTCAATTGGAGTAAGACAAAATCACAGGCGTCTCTATGATTTGTAAATTTGTATAAAATATATTGATATGTCACACGATACGCATCATCACCATAAGGAAAGTTTTATAACTAAATATATATTTTCTCAGGATCATAAAATGATTGCTAGGCAATACCTTATTACAGCAATTTTCATGGGAGCTATTGGTATTGCTTTATCTGCATTATTTAGATTAAAGCTTGGTTGGCCTGATGACAAATTCCCAATTTTAGAATCTATATTAGGTTCTGATGCTGCACCAGATGGGCTTCTAGATAGTAACTGGTATCTTGGATTGGTTACTCTTCATGGAACTATAATGGTATTTTTTGTTTTAACAGGAGGTCTTTCAGGAACTTTTTCTAATCTCTTAATTCCTCTACAAGTCGGTGCTAGAGATATGGCATCTGGATTATTAAATATGATCAGTTACTGGCTTTTCTTTCTTTCAAGTGTTTTAATGGCTGCTTCATTATTTATTGAAACGGGCCCTGCTATGGCTGGATGGACAGTATATCCACCGCTAAGTGTACTTGCAGAATTCCAGCCAGGCTCTGGATTAGGAATGACACTTTGGTTATTATCCATGACAGTTTTTATAGCATCATCTTTGCTAGGTGGTATTAATTATATAGTTACAATCTTAAATTTAAGAACAAAGGGTATGAGTATGACTAGGCTTCCATTAACAATTTGGGCATTTTTCATTACTGCAATTTTGGGAGTTTTATCTTTTCCAGTTTTACTTTCTGCCGCAGTTTTACTTTTAATGGATAGAAGTTTTGGAACAAGTTTTTACATGAGTGACATTGTAACTTCTTCTGGAGCATTGGATGCAACAGGAGGAAGTCCTATTCTATATGAACATTTATTTTGGTTTCTCGGGCACCCAGAAGTTTACATAATACTTCTTCCTGCTTTGGGAATGACGTCAGAAATTATATCCACCTGTTCTAGAAAACCTATTTTTGGTTATAGAGCAATGATTGGATCTATGTTAGCAATTGGTTTCCTTTCTTTCATTGTTTGGGGACACCACATGTTTTTAACCGGAATGAATCCATTTCTTGGTGGGGTATTTACATTCACAACCTTGTTAATTGCAATTCCATCAGCTGTAAAAGCTTTCAATTTTATTACTACTATTTGGAAAGGAAATGTTATGATGACCCCTGCAATGATGTTTTGTATTGGTGCAGTTTCAACATTTATCTCTGGTGGTGTAACAGGAATTATTCTTGCAGACTCCGCTTTAGACATTTCTCAACACGATACTTATTTTGTAGTTGGGCATTTTCATATTGTAATGGGAATGACTGCAATCCTAGGAATGTTTGCCGGTATTTACCATTATTTTCCAAAGCTTTTTAGTAAAATGATGAATATTAGAATGGGAATGGCTCATTTTTGGATAACCATTGTCTGTGGGTATGGAGTTTTTCTTCCAATGCATTTCTTAGGTGAAGGTGGTTTGCCAAGAAGATATTATGAAAACACTAATTTTCCAATGTTTGATCACTTTTTAGATTTAAATATTTTGATATCTATTTTTGCTTCTGTTGGAGTATTGGCACAAGTTATTTTCTTTTTCAACTTTTTCTACAGTGTTTTTAGAGGCCCAAAAGCATCTCAAAATCCTTGGAATGCCAACTCTCTAGAATGGACAACACCAGTAGAACACGTTCATGGAAATTGGATTGGAGAAATCCCAACAGTATACAGGTGGCCTTATGATTACAGCAAACCTGGAAAGGAAAAAGATTTTGTTCCTCAAAATATTCCTTTAGACGATAATGAAGAAGAACATTAGGTCATTATAGCAAACTTTATTTTTAAGTCCGTAACTTTATAGTATGCGGACTTTTTTTATTGTTTTCCTTTGCTTAATAAATCTTTGTTTTTTTTCACAGAACAAGAACGATAGGATTCTTTCAAATGAAATTCCTGAGATAGGTATTAGGTTAGAACTTAAAAATTTTTACTTAGAATCTAACAGATTTAGAATACAGGAAATTAAACCATATTTAAAACTTAGTGAGAATTTCAAAATTGGGATTGGTTACTGTTGGCTAAAAAAAAATAATAACTATTTTGAAGATTCCTCTTTAATATCTTTTTCTTCATCGGATTTTTTTGTTTCTAAACATTGGACTCTTTCAAATATATTTTTTGCTGAAACAACTTTAGATTTTGGGTTAGGGAAAATTAAATCCACCCAAATAAATAACGAAACTTATAAAGGAATTTATTCTTTTTTAGAACCTGCCTTGATTTTAAATTATGAAGGATTTAATTTTTTTAGTTTAGGTTTAGGTTCAGGCATTAGAATAACTAGAAGTGATCGCTCAGTTCTTTCTAATAGCTTGACATTACCTACAGTAATATTAAGATTTTCGTTCAAGTTGTTAGAAATATATAATCACTTTTTTATCACTTCAAATTCATCGTTATATTTACAATATGATAGAAGAGTTTGATTTTAGAGCCGACGAACAAGGCAAAACAGATAAGACCTATGAGATTGCTTTAAGACCAAAGCATCTAGAGGATTTTTCGGGACAAGACCAAGTTGTAGAAAATTTAAGAATTTTTGTTTCTGCTGCTAAGATGAGAGAGGAAAGCCTCGATCATGTTTTACTTCATGGCCCACCTGGACTAGGTAAAACTACACTTGCCCAAATTATCGCAAATGAAATGGAGGTTGGAATAAAAATATCATCAGGACCTGTTTTAGATAAGCCAGGTGATTTAGCAGGACTGCTTACCAATTTAGAAACTGGAGATGTTCTATTTATAGACGAAATACATAGGTTGAGTCCTGTTATTGAAGAGTACTTATATTCAGCGATGGAAGACTATAAAATTGATATTGTTTTAGATACTGGCCCCAACGCAAGAACTGTTCAAATAGACTTAAATCCATTTACATTAATTGGAGCCACCACACGAAGTGGACTTTTAACAGCTCCTTTAAGAGCAAGGTTTGGTATTAATTGTCGATTGCATTATTATGACCAAAAAATATTACAAGCAATTGTAAATCGATCTGCGGGAATATTGCAAATCCCTTTAAACGAAGATGCTTCAAAAGAAATATCAGGCAGAAGTAGAGGAACCCCAAGAATTGCCAACGCATTATTAAGAAGAGTTAGAGATTATGCTCAAGTTAAAGGCGACGGGATTATCACCAATGAGATAACCCAAATGGCATTGACTGCCTTACAAGTTGATAAGCACGGATTAGATGAAATGGATAACAAGATTTTAATTGCAATCATAGATAAATACAAAGGTGGTCCAGTAGGAATAAATACCTTAGCAACAGTTGTCGGGGAAGAATCAGGAACTATTGAAGAAGTTTACGAACCATTTCTTGTACAACAGGGTTATATGGTAAGAACATCAAGAGGAAGAATGGTTACCGATATGGCATACAAACATTTAAATAAACCCAAAAACGATCTTGGACAACAAGAAATATTTTGAATACTACCCAACGCACCAAAATAATAAAAGAAAAGGCTTTTGATTTAGGCTTTTCCCATGTAGGTATCTCAAAAGCTGGGTTTTTAGAAAAGGAAGCTCGCCACCTAGAAAGTTGGCTTAATAATGATTTTCATGGGAAAATGTCTTACATGGAAAATCATTTTGATTTAAGAACAGATCCTACCAAGTTAGTTCCAGGAGCAAAATCTGTTGTTACTTTTATTTATAATTATTATAATCCTATAAAACAAAAAGACAAGCAAGCTCCCAAAATATCTATGTATGCTTACGGAGCAGACTACCATAAAGTAATTAAAAAAAAACTTAAAGAGTTACAATATTTTATAACAGAAAATTTTGGAGATATTAACATTAGAGGATTTGTAGATTCGGCTCCAGTGATGGATAAGGCATGGGCTGAAAAATCTGGGTTAGGATGGATTGGGAAGCATAGTAATCTTATAAATAAGGAAAAGGGATCTTATTTCTTTATAGCAGAACTAATCTTAGACCTAGAACTAGATACCGATTTGCCAATTAAGGATTACTGCGGAACATGTACCAAATGTATAGATGAATGCCCAACAGATGCTATAATTAAGCCATATGTTATAGATGGTTCAAAATGTATTTCTTACTTAACAATTGAGCTAAAAGATGAAATTATACCAGATGAATTTAAGGGAAAAATGGATAACTGGATGTTTGGATGTGATGCTTGTCAAGAGGTATGCCCGTGGAATAGATTCTCATCTACCCACAAAGAACCATTGTTCGAGCCTTCATTAGATTTAATTAATTTAACCAAGAAAGAATGGAATGAGTTAGATGAAGAGATTTTTGAAAATTTATTTAAGAGTTCTGCAGTTAAGCGAACAAAGTTTAAAGGGTTAAAAAGGAATATAAATTTTTTAAATAAATGATTTTGAGATTTCATTGGATAACATTAATTATGATTTATCTAGTTATAATAGCTGGATCAATTGTTCGAATTACTGAATCTGGTATGGGCTGTCCGGACTGGCCGAAGTGTTTTGATCAATATATCCCACCAACAGATGTCAGTCAGCTACCAGAAAATTATCAATTATTTTATTCCTCAAAAAGAGAGAAAAAAATAAAAAAATTTACTTCTTTTTTGACCAATATTGGCCTTGAAGAAAAAGCCATTTTAATTCAAGCAGATAAATCTTTACTTTATGAGCAACCTTTTAATGTTTGGAATACTTGGTTAGAATATATAAACAGACTTATTGGTGCGCTAGCTGGAATATTTATTTTTATAGGGTTCTTATTGGCACTTTTTACCAAGCGCCAAAAGGGATTAAGAATATTTTTAGGTTTGGGATTAATTTTATTAACCCTTTTTCAAGCTTGGTGGGGATCTATGGTAGTAGCTACCAATATTGTACCATGGGTTTTAACAGTACATATGGTAATTGCAGCTTTAATGATATTATGGCAAATTATTATTATTTCTGTTTGGTCAGATTCCACTGTAGCTATACCTAGAAAATTAAAAATAATAGCATTTATTGGGTTGGTATTTTTTTTATTTCAAATTATTTTAGGAACTCAGGTAAGACAAATTGTGGACCATTGGTTAGACTCCAGCTCAAGAAACGAATTAATTTTCCAAGATTTTCGATTATTTCTTTCACACAGGACATTGGCATTAGCCATAGTTATTTTCAGTATTATTTTAGGAAGTTATGCTTTTTTAAAAAAAATTAATCTCATTGAAATCTACTTGTTTGCAATATGTGTATTGGCTGAAGCATTAGTTGGTAAAATTCTTGCAGATTTTAATTTGCCAGCCTTACTTCAACCAATTCATCTTTTATTAGCAATGATATCTTTTGGATGCTTGGCAAGGATAGTAGTAAATTACCAAATAGATAAAATGTGAAATACTTTCTTCCAGTATTCTTATTGTTTTTTTTAAGTTGTGATCAAGAGCCAATATCTATTTATTCTAATATGGATGGATTGAATCATGAAGAAATTTTAAATGGCCCTGAAACTTTAGAAAAACATTCGTTAGAATTAATCTATAAAATTGACACCACCTTAAGTGAAGAGAATTTTAAATTACTAATTGAAGCATTGAATATAAGTTCTGATGAACTAAGCCCCTATTATTTTAATGCATTAACTTTTTACTGTAATAACTTAAAAATTAATCAGAAGATAGAATTAGAGGCAGCACTTTTTAATTACTTTATTTACCAACCAAAATTGTATATCTCCAATATTAAAAAAATGGAAATTCAATACAGTGATTGTTTTCTAATTACTATATCCTCATATATCCAAGAATATTTATCTCAAAATGAAATCACCATAATTAGCATGAAAAATCTTGCTTATAAATATTGTGAAGATTGCAGCAACGAAGAAATTAAATTTATTTACGATTATTTAGATCTATCAAATAACTTTCAAAAAGAGTAATTATTTACTTCTTAAAAAGACATAAGGAATTAACATTTCCTCTAAAGAAATTCCACCATGTTGGAATGTATCGTTATATAGCGTTGCAAATTGGTGGTAATTATTTGGGTAGACAAAAAAGTTATTTTCTTTTGCAAAAACATAAGAACTACTCAAGTTGTTTTTTGGAAGCATTATCTCATGTGGATTTAAGCTCTCCATTACATCTTTCTTATTGTAAGATAGATTTTTAGAAACCTTATATCTCATATTACTATTGGTTTGTTTTGGCCCCATTATTTTTATAGGGCTTTTAACTCTAATTGTGCCATGGTCGGTTGTTAAAAATACTTTGGAAGAACTTTCACTCATTCTTTTTATCATTTCATATAGCGGTGAGTGCTTAAACCAACTAAGGGTTAAGGATCTGTAAGCAGATTCATCTTCAGCAAGTTCCTTAATAACCTCCATTTCAGTTCTTGCATGAGAGAGTGTATCTACAAAATTATAGACTATGGTATTTAAATTATTATCAAGTAAATTATTAAAATTACTTAACAGTTTTTTCCCTTTATTTAGATTGGTTATTTTATTGTAAGAGAATTTCCCATCGATAGAATTCTTTTTTAGATTTTCATTTAAGAAAAATTCTTCGTGTAAGTTTTTACCTTCATTTTCTTCTTCATCTACCCATTTGTCTGGAAATTTATTTTTAATTTCTAGAGGCATAAGTCCTGAAAACAAAGAGTTTCTTGCGTACTGAGTAGTTGTTGGAAGAATACTACAGTATATCTCCTCTTTTTCTATATCAAATAACTCTTCAATTACAGGTTTAATTATCAACCATTGGTCATATCTTAAATTATCTATTACAATTAGAAAGTAAGATTCGTTCTTTAATTTTGGGAAAAGCTCCTTTTTTAAAAGATTATGACTTGTAATATGTTCCTTGTCATATAAAATATCAATATAGTTTTTGTCAATGTATTTACTAAATAATTGGTTAGCTTCTTCTTTCTGCATGTCAAATATTTCATACATATTTTCATCTGACATTTCAAGTTGACGTTCCCAAAAATTTAATTTTTTAAAAAGAGCTATCCATTCATTTAAATCCATTGAATTATTCAAATCATTGCTAATTCCTCTAAAATTTTGTTGATAGGATAGAGTATTGGTTTCACTAATGAGTCTTTTTCCATCCAATAATTTTTTAATTACCATCAATATTTGATTGGGATTAACAGGCTTTATTAAGTAGTCTGATATTTGTTTGCCTATTGCTTCTTCCATTATCATCTCCTCTTCACTTTTAGTGATCATTACAACAGGTGTGTTGGGACTCCAAATTTTTATTTCCTCTAGTGCTTTTAGCCCACTGATTCCGGGCATATTTTCATCTAAAAAAACTAAATCAAAGCTATTTGTTTTAAACTCTTCAATCGCTTCATTCCCTGAGTTTACGGGTGTTATATTATGCCCCTTATTTTCTAAAAAAATAAGATGAGCCTTTAAACTATCAATTTCGTCGTCTGCCCAAAGTATTCTTGCCACTTATTTAATGATTTAATTAGATTTGTTTTTAACTTATGATCAATATGCGAAAAAATCAAGTAACTAAAATATTAAACGATCCAGTTTACGGTTTTATTACACTAAATAAAGGAATTTTATTAAATATTGTTGACCATCCTTTTTTTCAAAGGCTTTCACGTATCAAACAGCTTGGATTAACTTATTTAGTTTATCCAGGTGCTCATCATACAAGATTTCACCATGCTATTGGAGCTGCACATCTTATGGGACAAGCCATTCATACCTTACAAGAAAATGGTTTTTCTATTTCTAAAGAAGAACGAATATCTGTAACACTGGCTATTTTATTGCACGATATTGGTCATGGACCATTCTCCCATGCTTTGGAACATAGTTTTGTTGAGGGAATTAACCATGAAAATATTTCTAGTTTATTTATGGATTCTCTAAATAAAGAGTTCGATGGCGCTTTAGACATGGCAATTGAAATATTTGACAATAGGCACCCTAAAAAGTTTTTGCACCATCTTGTTTCTTCACAATTGGATATGGACAGATTGGATTACTTGAAAAGAGATAGTTTTTTTACTGGTGTATCGGAGGGGGTAGTTAGTAATCAGAGAATTATTAAAATGTTTACGATTGTAAACGATGAAATTGTAATTAAAGAAAAGGGCATTTATTCAATAGAAAAATTTATTGTAGCAAGAAGGTTGATGTATTGGCAAGTTTATTTACATAAAACTGTGCTTTCAGCAGAATTTCTTTTGGCTAAAATACTAGAAAGAGCTAGAGAGATTTTAATTTCCGGATCAAAATTATTTGTTGTCCCAAGCTTAAAAATTTTACTTAGCCAAAAAATTAATTCTGATAATATTTCTCAAATCAATTTCCTAAAGTCCTTTTCTAAAGTAGATGATTATGATGTTTTTACATGTGTGAAGATTTGGTGTGACAGCCAAGACAAAATCTTATCTAGTTTAAGTAAAATGATGATTGAAAGGAAACTACCAAAAGTAAAAATAAGTGCTCAAAAATTTTCAGCCGAAGAAGTAGAAAATTGTAAATCCATTCATCAAAAAAATCTCGGTTTAAATAATGAGGAAATGAACTATTTTGTTTATCAAAAAGAAATGGAAAACAATGCATACGACCCAAGGAAAGATGAAATAAAAATCTTATTCAATGATGGTTCCTTAAAAGATATTACCCAAGCATCCGATAATTTAAATATTAGTGCTTTAGCAAAACCTGTAAAAAAGTATTATTTATTTGCACCTTATTTTGATTTATTGCGAGATTCTAATCATAATGCTTAATTTTAACTATTAATGAAATTCAATTCTCAACAAATAGCAGACTTAGTAAATGGAGATATTGAAGGAGATAAGAATGCTGAGGTTAATTTTTTTTCTAAGATTGAAGATGCCCAACCTTCCTCTTTAACCTTTTTAGCCAATCCTAAATACGAATCTTTTATTTATAAAACTAAGGCAAGTATTGCACTTGTCAACTCTGATTTCACCCCTTCAAAACCTATTCCTTCTACCTTAACTCTTATAAAAGTAAACAACGCATATGAGAGTTTAGCGCAATTATTAAACTTTTACGAAAATATCGATACTCCCAAAACAGGAATTGAAGAACCAGTATTTATTCACAAAACTGCAAAAATTGGTAAGTCTGTATATATTGGACCTTTCACTTATATTGGTGAAGATGTAGTAATAGGAAATAACGTTCAGATATCTTCAAATTGTCATTTTGATAAAGGATGTAAAATAGGAGAAAATACTAAAATATATTCTGGGGTTAAATTTTATGATAAATCCCAAGTAGGAAGTAATTGTGTATTTCATTCTGGCGCTATAATTGGCTCCGATGGATTTGGCTTTGTTCCGAATACAGAAAATCAATATCAGAAGATAATTCAAATTGGAAATGTCATAATTGAAGATCATGTAGAAATAGGGTCAAATACTGTTATTGATAGAGCTACCATGGGATCTACCATTATTCGAAAAGGGGTTAAAATTGATAATCTTGTGCAAATTGCTCATAATGTGGAAGTCGGAGAAAACACTGTTATTGCTGCTCAAACTGGCGTTTCAGGGTCTTCTAAAATCGATGATAACGTCATGATTGGAGGTCAAGTTGGGATCGCAGGTCATTTGAAAATTTCAAAAGGAACAAAGATTGCAGCTCAGAGTGGTATTACTAAATCAGTTCTCAAAGAAAATACCGTTCTTCAAGGAACACCGGCTTTTTCATCCAATGACTTTAAAAGGAGTTATGTTTTATTTAAAAACTTCCCTGAATTAAAAAAACAAATTGAAGAACTAGGTAAAGAAATTAATAAAATTTAAGTGTCAGATAATCAAAAAACATTAAATAGTTCAATTGAGTTTAAAGGAGTTGGACTTCACACAGGTGAAGATGTACATATTGTCATTGAACCTGCTAAAATAAATCATGGAGTAAAATTTCAAAGAATAGATTTAGAAAACCAACCTATTTTGCCTGCAGATATTAACTTGGTTACCGATACTCAAAGAAGTACTACTTTAGAGAAAGACAATGTTAAAATAGTCACTGTTGAACATTTAATGTCTGCATTATATGCGCTAGGAGTTAACAATGTATTAATTAAAATGGATAGTTCTGAAGTACCAATTTTAGATGGAAGTGCAAAGTATTTTGTTGAGGAGATTCAAAAAGTAGGATTAAAAATTCAAGATGCACCTTTAAAGTATATTTATCTTCCAAATCCAATTCATTATACTGATCCAGACTCAGGTTCTGAAATTCTATTTGTTCCTGCAAATAATTTTATTATTTCTGTAGTTTTAGATTATGAGAATCTTGCTCTAGGAACTCAATACGCTGAAATTAGAGACTTAAAAGATTATTCTACAGAAATAGCACCTTGTAAAACTTTTGTTTTTCTAACTGAACTAGAGAAATTAGCAAAAGCAAACCTTATAAAAGGAGGAGGATTAGAGAATGCTATTGTTGTGGTAGATAGAGAAGAGACTAAACATTCTGAGATAATAAAATTAGCCCACCTTTTGGGCAAAGATGATTCTGATATTAAAATTAATGGAAATGTATTAAACAATTGTGAAATGCAGTTCTACAACGAACCTGCAAGACATAAATTATTAGACGTTATTGGAGATTTAGCTTTAATTGGAATGCCAATAAAAGGACACATTATAACCAAAAAACCGGGCCATAAATTAAATACCTCATTTGCTCAAATACTTAAAAAAGCCATGAAAGATCAAGAAAAATCACCTCAAAAATTTGACTTAACTAAAAAGCCACTTTATGACATTGTAGACATTGAAAAAATGCTGCCACATAGATATCCATTTTTACTAATAGACAAGATAATGGAAATTAGCGATGATGGAATTATTGGTGTTAAGAATGTTACTATGAATGAAAATTATTTCATGGGTCATTTCCCTAAGAATCCTGTAATGCCTGGAGTTTTACAAATTGAAGCAATGGCTCAAACTGGTGGTATATTTTCTCTTAGCAAGGTTAAAGATCCACACCTTTACACTACCTATTTTATGAAAATTGACAATGTAAAGTTTAAAAGAAAAGTTATTCCTGGAGATACTGTAGTTTTTGAATTAAAGTTATTGTCTCCAATAAGAAGAGGCTTGGTGCATATGGGTGGAAAGGGCTATGTAAATGGAGAAGTGTGTATTGAAGCAGAAATGCTGGCTCATGTTGCTAAGGACAGAACTGAAGAATAAGTTTATAATTTCTTTTTTTTAATTTCAAATCAATGACAAATCACATGTTAACAAATATTCATCCAAAAGCAAAAATTGGAAAAAATGTAATTATTGAGCCTTTTGCAACAGTTTATGAAGACGTTGTAATAGGGGATAACTGCTGGATTGCATCTAACGCAGTTATCATGGATGGTGCTAGAATAGGAAATAATTGTAAAATTTATCCAGGAGCTATAATTTCAGCGGAATCACAAGACTTAAAATACAACGGTGAATATGCTACTACAGAAATTGGAGATAATTCAACCATTCGTGAATATGTTACAATTCACAAGGGAACTTCCGATAAGAAAACAACCATAGTTGGTAGTAATTGTTTGTTAATGTCATACGTACATGTAGCACATGATTGTATTATAGGAGACAATGTGGTAATAGCAAATTTAGTGCAGTTAGCAGGCCATGTCCTTGTTGGGAATTGGGTAATAATTGAAGGTACTGCTGCAATTCAGCAATTTGTTAGTATTGGAGAGCATTCATTTATAGCTGGAGGGTCTTTGGTTCGTAAAAATGTTCCACCGTATGTAAAGGCAGCTAGAGAACCACTTTCCTATATTGGTGTCAACACTATTGGCCTTAGAAGAAGAGGGTTCAATGACCAACAGATTATTAATATTGAAGATATTTATAGAGTAATTTACGTTCAGAACAGCAATATGACTACTGCTTTAAGAGTAGCAGAATTAGAAATCCCAGTTTCAGATGAAAAAGAAGTTGTTCTAGAATTTATAAGAAATTCAACAAAAGGAATAATGAGAGGTTTGAGTTAAAGTTTAAATATCTGATTTGATAACCTGTAATACTTCATAGGTGTTCCTATCGCACAAATAAGCAATTAGTGAAAGGTTTTCGATATTAAATGTTGGATGAAGTGAGGGGTCAGGAAGTTCATAAGTAAAATCATTGTAAACTACAGTATTTTCTTCTGCTAATCCTCCGGTATTAATTAAAGTCCCCCAAGTTCCGTTAATATTGCCTGACAAAATCGAATGATGATGATAGTTGGTATCTACTACTCCTGCATCAAATTTTTGAGGAGATACAACGTCATTTCTAATTAAGTAAATTATCAAATGAAAATCACCTGAAACAGGGCTTAAAAATGAAGTCTCTGTATGAATAAATAATCCATTGGTTGATTCGAAATAGTTCTTTTTTAACTGAATATTTGCAATAAGAGGTTTGTTAATTTCATTATTTACTCCGTTAACCCATTCAGTAGCTAAATACCATACACTTCCAGAAAGACCCTGACTATTTCTATTAATTGTTCCCATTGGATTTCCTAGAAAACCTGTCATCTCACTTACATATTCATCCCCAGCATCAGTTCTATAGTCATTTAAATATAACTCATCGGTTTCTTGAAAAGATCCATCTGCACTTGCATGAATAGATGCAACAATTACATTCTTAATAGAATCGTCTTCAAGAGATTTAGCTATTTGTGCTGCTGCAGGACAATTAGTGCATTTATGGCCAGTATAGTCTTCTAGCAATATTCCTTTTATATTGGTGTTTTCTCCCCAATTACTAGCTGGATTGGATATGTCATAGGGATAATTAGATGGATCACCTGGATAAAGGCTCCAATCAAATTTGCCAAATTCTTCTGGCAAAGGACTTTCTATCTTATCACATGATAAAATTGTAATTAATAATATAAATCCAAAATAATTTTTCATTTTAAAAACTTGAAGTAAAAGAAAATGTCAATCCATTTGATGCCGGAACAGCTCTACAAACACCTCCTACACAAAAAACACCAGCTCTTTGTTTGCCATATTGTAACGAGAATCTGTGAGAACCATTAATATAACCTCCGGAAATTAAACCATAATGAATTCTTTTTTCAATATTTTTATTTCCGTAATTATATTGATCTAAAATTGCTAAATACCAATGAGGACTAAAAGTATATTCTATTTGTCCGAAGGCCCAATTTCCTTTATCTTGTTCAGTCCACATACCTTGAGTTTCAAATCTTAAAGAATGGTATCTATTAATTTTATAGGTTAGATCTAAAACCAAAATTTGAGCATAAATCATTTTGTAATAACCAGCTACTTTCACAGCATCATCATTAAATTTAAAATTGAAATAATTTAAATTAAGTTTGAGTTTTTTATTGATTTTTCTCTTAATCTCAATATTAAAATCTTGAAACAGTAGGCTGTCAGATTTTGCAAAATATCTAGTTG
>CALJHN010000010.1 GCA_938075455.1 uncultured Flavobacteriales bacterium | reverse complement strand
GTTACACTAGTTCCATTACAAACGACTTGGTCTGATCCAGCATCTACAAAAGGGAGATCATTAACAGTTACCGTTACATCATCTGTAGCAGTACATCCATTAGCATCCGTTCCAGTTACATTATAAGTAGCAGATGCAGTTAGGATGAAAGAAGCACCATCAGTAACTCCGTTATCCCAAGAATAAGTTAGTGCTCCAGATCCAATCAATGTTACACTAGTTCCACGACATACGGTTTGATCTATTCCAGCATCTACAATAGGCAGGGCATTAACCGTTACTAATACATCATCTGTAGCGGTACAACCATTAGCATCTGTTCCACTTACGGTATATCCTATTGAATTACTCTCACTAATTGTGGTATTTTTTAACCCTCCCCAATTTGAGTTTTCATAAAGCTCCACATCAATTAATCCAGTACTTAAATTTTTAAATTCCCATGAATTTACTCCACTTACAGATGTACATTCTATATAATATTGTTTAGTGGTATTGGCAATATTCATAAAATTAGTTGAATGAATTCCAACTGTATAATTAGTAGTACTAAATGAGGAAGTAGTAGGACTCCATAACCTTATTCCTCCATTGCCATAAAACCTGAACTCATCTATTGTTCCGTCGTTGTAAGTGTATTTAATATATGCATAACCAGAGTTATGAACATCACAATGATTGATGTTTATGGTAACTAACTGAGAGGGATCTATGGTAATATTTTCTGTATATTGATTAACCGAAGTTGGTCCCCATGGTAAAGAAACATTTCCAGTATTAAAGTTAGGAGTAAAAGCAACACCATTGGTAACCCCATTATCCCAAACATAAGTTATAGCACCAGCTCCATTTAGAGTAAAAGATTCTCCGTCACAAACAGCGAGATCAGCACCGGCATAGACGTTGGGAGTAGAATTAACTGTTAAATTTAAAGTTATAGTACTATCACATCCATCCGATTTTACAATGGTATTTTGATATGTTCCTGATGTTGTTATTAAGTTCCCTCCCCAATTAATACTATTGCAAACTGTTGAGTCTATACTTACACTAACTTTTTGACCAACTGTAATATTTTGTGTAGTGGTATTTGAGCAAGTTCCATTTGTTGCATAGGAAACTGTGTAAGTTCCAGGTAATGAATAATCTAAATATATTTTTCCAGTAGATGAATTTAAAATCAAATTAGAGCTTGAAGACGAAAAAGCACCACCACTAGTAGCGATTTGAGAGGGTAAGTAAGTTTGAGAATTTGAAAAGTTTATAGCTTGGCTACTTATCCTAAAGTTATCAATTGCAAAGGCGTTGGCATTATCATTATTGTTGAGTCTTATTCCAAATTCTGAAATATCTCCTGCAGGAAGAGTTCCTCCATTCCAATTTGAAGACTGAACATCAATGTAAATATTATTTTCCCAAGAGTTTACATATCTTTCAGATGACATTGATCCATACTGGTTAGTTCCATAAAAATCTGAATAATAGAAAGTCCCATTAATTTTTACAATCCATTGAAACCCTCTATTATTGTTTGCAGCATAATCAACATAAAAGTGTAGACCATTTCTGTTACTATTTAAGATTGGGAATTCATTGGTTGAGATTGATATAATAGTAGACTCTCCATCCACATGTTTCCCTGATCGCCAGTTATCACCGTCTTGAGATGAAGTATTATCTCCCCATTCGTCAATTTTAAATAATTTATAAGCACCACTTGTACTAGACCATCCAACTTCAGAAAGATTTCCAGTGTGAGTAGAACCAATAAAACTTTCTCTATATATATATGGCGAAGGTTCTTTACAGAAAGAATTTGAAGAATAAGCAAATGATGCATCTTCTGGATTTACTGTAAGCACGCCGCTTACGTTACTATTATTATCCCAAAAACCACCATTGTATCCTCCATAAACATAGTCACATGCTCCATATTTATATCTAAAGGTGTAATAATAAGTTCCTAATGACAAACCAGAAAGAGTACCTTTAAATTCATCGTTATCACCGTTGTCGGAATGGTATGTTGCAGCAAACCAATTAGTCCAATTTGATGGATCTGAGTTAGAGGTGCTATAACCATATTCTACAACTAAACCTTGCCCAGCTGCATTTGGATCTGCATTCGTCACTCCTGGTTCATAAACCTGACCAAATATATCAAAAGTTTCATTACATGAAATAGAGCCACTTGCAGGGTGTTGTAAATTTGCCCAATTTAATTCTGGATTTACTGTAAGTACGCCATTTACATTACTATTACCATCCCAAAAACCACCATTGTAACCTCCATAAACATAGTCACATGCTCCATATTTATATCTAAAGGTGTAATAATAAGTTCCTGAAGACAAACCAGAAAGAGTACCTTTAAATTCATCGTTATTAACGTTGTCAGAATGGTATGTTGCTGCAGACCAATTAGTCCAAGTTGATGGATCTGAGTTAGAGTTGCTATAACCATATTCCACAATCAAACCTGCCCCAGGTGCATTTGGGTCTGCATTTGTCAGTCCTGGTTCGTAAACTTGACCATATATATCAAAAGTTTCATTACATGAAATGGAGCCGCTTGCAGGGTGTTGTAAGTTTGCCCAATCTAATTCTGAATTTACTGTAATATAGCTTGTTTTTGTTTCAGTATCAGTATTTCCAAAAGCAATTACAGAAAGGCTAACTGCATAATTTCCGGAATTGGTGTAAGTATGCGTTGGATTTTGTAAAGTAGAAGTAGTTCCATCTCCAAAATCCCAGTTCCAAGAAGTTGGATTGCCCACACTAGCATCTGTAAAGGAAATAGTATTTCCCTGACAAATAGTAGTGGTATCTGCAAAAAAATTAGCATTTAATGTATATCCTGTCCAAGAAATATCATCAATAATAATTGGTTTGTAAATATTTGAAATTTCTATAACTATGTCACCCGAAATATTTATACCTGAAACTGTAAATATATGTTCGTTGTAATCATCAAAAATAGTTGATGTTCCTTTTGAAACTCCATTAACAAATAATTCTACTTGTCTATTTCCTGAGGATTGTTTTCCTTTGTACAACTTAACTGAGAAATCACCTAAACCACCAGAAATTGTCGAAGAAGTAATCTTTCGTGGACTATTAGGATCTCCGTAATTTAAGGTCAATGCTGGAAGAGAAATTCCAGAATTATTAGCATCGCCACGGCCATCACTTGATTGTTTATAGGTCCATGTTATTGAAGAATTCCCGACGAAACTTCCATCAGTAAAACTATTTATAGCATTTGAATTGGTAAAGTCTTCAAATCCACCTCCGCAATCATTACTAAAACTAGTATGCGAGTCAATATAAGTCCAATTAGCAGTAGCCCAAGTAGCATCATCAACAGAAACACAGTTTAGGTTAGAATTTCCAGTAGCATCAAAATTTGTAAAATTAATATTATTCCCATTTCTCACGTTTAATGATGTCAATTGGTTATTATTACACCATAAACGAGTTAAAACAGTATTTTGAGTGATATCTAGCCTCGTTATTTGATTATAATTACTATTCAAAGCAGTTAAGGCAGAGAAATCCTCAATTCCAGTTAAGTTAGAAATATTTAAACCGTTTGAATTATTGGATAAATCTAAATTTGTTACCCCAATAATATTGGCTGTAGTTACATAATTGTTATTAGCTATTCCATCACCCATCAAGTTTGCTTCTAAATAAGCCTCGAAATTATCGTCTGGAACGTAGGTTTTTTGTATAAAAGTTCGAACAGCCCTTACATGAAAGGAGTGACTTTTGGAGTTGGTGGGTTGGTTGCCATTATCGAAACGTTGACAAGCGGCATTAACATTATCATGCTCTGTGGAACTCCAGTAGCTACTATTTACGAAACCACCAATTCCTTGGTTGTGAAGATTTTCATATATTTTATTTAATTCATCTTTTGAGGGCAAAAACCAATCGCTATATCCACCAAGTGTTAGATTATCACAAATTTCAGCAGCGGTACCAGAACTTGAACAACCTGCCTTAATATCTATCGTGTTTTGAGCTCCATCTCCAACACCAGCTCCATCTGCACCACTAATAGTAGTTCCTTGGCAACCCCATTCTGCTCCACTTGACTGATCTAAAGGAGCAGCTACTAATCCACCACCATTTTCATCCAAATAAAAAACAATACCACCTTCATGTGAGTCACCTATAGCTAACGAGGGCTGAGAAAAAACTTTTATCCCTAATATGAGTAAAATAAATGGTAATATGTAACTTATAAATCTACTCAAAGTCTGTATATAGAAATTTTATAATTTTCATCAGTCTATAAATATACTACAACAGAAAAAATATGTTACCATTTTTAGGTGTTATTTGCTTAAATATTGACCAAAACAGTTGTTTTAATGATAAAATGCATGAAATTTAGGACAATTATTTTAAAATTAGACTTAGAAATGGTTTAGTGAAATAGTATTTAATTGGATAGAAATAGCAACTTTATTTAATTATTTAATACCACTAAAATTTATTGATTATAATGGCTAAAAAAGTGGAATTGATATTTTTTTAAAAAAAATAAAACCACGCATTCTTGTCAATTGTAAATCTGTTAATACAAACAAAATAGCTACTCAAAAAACATAATAACAAACTAGATTTAAATTAATATTTTGCTATTTATACAGTCTTTGAATTTTTATATGAATCCGAAGCTACTTAGCAATAAATATATATAATTAAAAAAATGGAATTTATATATTCCAATCAATTTCTTGTGCAGCTTGGTAAAGCCAAAAATAATTAATAGTAAATATTGAATTCTACTTCTAATTATAAACCCAAAAGAATTAGTTAAATTTAATGCTTTAAATGAAATCCAAATTTAAAATACTATTTCTAGGACTGCTATTGGGCTTATTATTTTCCCAAGCTATTGCGCAAATTCCTATGTTTTCCAATCCTATTATAAAAGGGGGTTACCCAGATCCTTCGATTTGTAGAGTGGGAGAAGATTATTATATAGTCAACTCCTCATTTGAATACTTTCCAGGGCTCCCCATTCACCATAGCAAGGACTTGGCCAACTGGACTTTAATAAGCCATGGACTGCACCGAAAGGAACAATGTACAGGCAGAATGAATTTGGTAGATGTACAGTCTAACGGAGGAATTCACGCCCCTACTATTCGCTTCCACAATGGGAAATTTTATATTATAACTACCAATGTTTATCAGCCCACAAAAGACGAGCCTGCTCAGATGATTAACTTTATTATTACAGCTTCAAATCCTAAAGGGCCCTGGTCCAACCCAATAATTGTGAAAGGAGCACCAGGAATAGATCCCGATATTTTCTTTGACGACGATGGAAAAATTTATTTTACTGGAACACACTCTCCAGAAAATCCTAATTTTTCTGGCGAAGGAGAAATTTGGATTCAAGAACTGGACTCCACTAACTTTCAACTTGTAGGTGAAAGACATTTTTTATGGAGAGGTGCCTGTCAAGGAACCTGGGCAGAAGGACCACATATTTATAAAAAGGATGGCTGGTATTATTTATTAATTGCCGAAGGTGGAACAGGATTTAACCACGCGGTAATGATTGCAGCCAGTAAAAATATCACTGGCCCTTACGATGCCAATGATAGAAATCCCATACTTTCTTCACGCCATCTTAGTTACGATTATTGGATCAATAGCACGGGCCATGCAGACATGGTTGAACTCCCTAACGGAGACTGGAGAATGGTTTGTCTCGGAATAAGAAACGAAGAAAACAGAGCTTCTAACATGGGAAGAGAAACCTTAATACTTCCTGTAAAATGGGAGAAAGAACCCTATTGGTGGAAAGAAATAAAATACAATTGGCCCGTTTGCAGTCCATCATCTGGTAAAATAGAAAAAAATTATTCTTACTTTCTTCCCATTCAAGATTCTGACTATTTTCCAACACAAAGCGAATACGAGTTTCAAGAAAACTACTTATCCAAAGATTGGACCCATAGAAGAGTTCCACTTGACAACAGCTATGACTTAACTTCCAACTCCGGCTATCTTACCATGTACTGTAAAGAACCAATCATACAAGAGAGAACAGCCTATAACTTTACAGGTGTAAAACAAAAAGAAACCAATTTTGAGGTTTCTACCACTATGAGATTTAACCCAACTTTAGAGGGGGAAGAAGCGGGTCTTTGCCTTATACAAAAAGACGACAACTACCTGCTTTTTGATGTAAAAAGAGAAGACAAAGAAAATGTACTTCAGCTAGTAATTAATGACAAAAAGAAAAACCCCATTATTAAAAAAGACTTGGTAATGGGCAAAAAATATAAAAACTATATAGAACTTAAAGTGATATCCAAGGACTATACTTACCAGTATTATTTCCGATACCAGTCCAACGATCTTTGGGAATTATTTGACACTACCAATAGCGACATATTACTTTCCAAAGGATATACTGGAACTCATTTAGGAATATACGCAACTAGTAACGGTAATAAAAGTATTAACTTTGCAGCATTCGATGTTTTTAAGCTAGGGTATTCGTACCCGCCTTTAAATTTAAAAAAATGAAAAAAACTATCTTCCTGTTTTTCGTATGTTTTATTATAATTATTGGCTGTAAAGAAACAGAAACAGAGCCAAAGTCTTATCTAGAGATAACCAATAAGCAACAAATAGATAGCATTACCAAAACTTTTGTAGATAGAGAAATATACCCCTTTATATATACAAGACTAGAAGATTCTAATGGCGTTGTAGCCTATGAAAACTTAGAAAAAAACCAGCGTTTACTAGCCAATGAAAATATAGATGGGGATTCTTGGATTAGAATTTGGTCAATGAGTAAAATTGTAACCATTTGCTTGGCATTAGACTTAATGGAAGATGGCATTATTTCCTTAGACGATTCGGTAATTAAATATATACCAGAATTTAGTGATTTAAAAGTTGCTGTATCCCAAGACAGTATAGAAATTGCATCTGTAAACTGGTATGAATATGACTCTTTAAGAAAAGAACCTTGTCCAATTAAATATGTAGAAAACGATTCGGTAATGACCATTGTTCATCTTCTTAACCATCAAGCTGGATTTTACTATTCTACCACCAACCTAGAATGTTTGGATTCTGCCGTAGCAGAAAAAAATTTAGCAATGGCAAAAAACAGTCAAGATCTCATCAATAAATTGGCACTTTTACCACTTTGTCAACACCCAGGATCTTACTATTATTATGGAATGAATACTACCGTTTTGGGACTAGTTTGTGAAAGAGCTACCGGAAAAAAATTGGCAGAACTAGTTAAAGAACGCATTTCAGATCCTATGAAAATTGAAGGATTGGCTTACGATCTTCCAGAAGGGGCTACTATGCTTCCTAGATTTTCAGGAAAAGACTCTTTACTCAGAATTGCTAAGATTGGAGAACTTGATATTTTTGGTCAAGATGTACCAGATTACCGTCCAGAACATAATCTTTATCTTGGTGGAGAGGGAATGATTGCAACTGCCAACGGATATTCAGATTTTTTAAGAATGCTACTAAATAAAGGAACCCTCAACGGCTACAGATTTTTAGAAGAAAGTACTATTGAAGAACTTACATCTCCACATACTCTAAAAGATAATTCTTATGGATACAATGGTTATAATCTTTGGGTAAGCGGAGACTCTACCCTATTAAAAGGACATGGTGACAAGGGACTGTGGATTGGTGGCGGATACGAAGGCACTCATTTTTGGATAGATACCAAAAGAAGATTTGTAGGAACCATTATGACCCAAATGTTTTGGATATATGACGGAGCCTATGGATACACTAAAGATTCTAGAATAAGAGGTACTATTTACCAGCCATGGACCAAAATGGAATATAAAGACTAGAAATGGACAATGTAAAAGAAATAAAAAGAATATTTAAACTTCAATCAGAGCCAAGTAATATTCTAAGACTAAGGAATTCTTCCCTAAAAGATAGAATTGAAAAAATTAAGCGAATTGAAAATTTCATATCTAGTGAAAGTAACCACCAAATAATTGCCGATGCTCTTTATAAAGACTTAAGAAAATCCAACGAAGAAGTAATTACTACAGAAATCACACCTACTCTACTAAACGTAAAGCAAGTAGTAAGAAATTTAAAACAGTGGATGAAAGACGAGTATGTTCCAACACCTATTACCATGGTGGGAATGTCTTCTTATGTCAAGTACGAATCTAAAGGAAATATTCTAATGATTTCCCCCTGGAACTATCCTATTTTTCTTTCTCTGTACCCATTAATTTATGGAATTGCAGCTGGTAATGCAGTCATTGTTAAACCCTCTGAGATTTCGTCACACACTTCCAAAGTAATAGCCAATATGCTACAGACGCTCTATGAAGAAAATGAAGTTGCTGCTATAGAAGGTTCTGTCAAAGAATCTACCGAACTTTTAAAACTACCTTTCAACCACATTCATTTTACAGGAAGTCCTAAAGTAGGGAAAATTGTGATGGAAGCAGCATCCAAAAATTTATCCGCAGTAACTCTAGAACTAGGTGGGAAATCACCAGTAATAGTAGATGGCACTGGAGACATTAAAAAAATTGCAGAAAAAATAGCTTGGGGCAAAACTCTTAATTGTGGCCAAACTTGTATTGCTCCAGATTTTGTCCTTATTAAAAAAGACAAGCTATCAGATTTCACCAAATACTTTAAAAGTTCTGTAGATAAATTTTACAATACTAAAAAAGAAGGAATTGAACATTCTAAAGACTATGGAAGAATAGTAGATGAAAATAATTTTAAAAGAGTGGAATTCCATTTAAAAGATGCTATAAAAAAAGGGGCAAAAGTAGAATACGGTGGTGAATTGAACGAGAATGAAAAGTTTATGGCCCCAACTTTACTTACCAATATAACCTTAGAAATGATGGTAATGCAAGAAGAAATATTTGGACCTATTCTACCCGTATTAACTTTCGAAAAAAATAGTGAGGTAATAGAACTATTTCAAAAAATGCCTTCTCCACTTGCCATATATATAATGAGTTCAAACAAGAAGAACATTAAATTTTTTATGGAAAATACTGTTTCTGGTGGAGTATCTATAAATGAATTGATGATGACTGTAGTCAATCCAAATCTTCCTTTTGGTGGGGTAAACAACAGTGGAATTGGTAAATCAGGAGGGAAACATAGTTTTGTTGATTTCTCCAATGAAAAAGGAGTCGTAAAAAAGAAATTTGGGAATATGCTCAAACTGGTTTATCCTCCGTTCAACCAAAATATTTTCAAATATTTTAAAAATATTGCTAAAATATAATGAACAGTAAACCAAAACTATTTAGCTATTTTCTACTGGCATCTCAGCTTTACTTTATAATCCAATGCCAACCAAAAAAAGAATCTTCTACCATTGCAGGAAATTCTTGTCATTGTGATGATTTAGTTTACGATGAACTCTACAATTATTTCTTTATTGAAGAAAGAACTAGTCCATATACCGGGAAATGTTTGGAATATTATGAATCTGGTGAAATTAGCCTGGAAAAGAATTTTATAGAGGGGAAAATGCATGGAAACATGCTTCGATTTCGTAAAAATGGAATAAGAAAGTCTTTGGTAGAATTTAAATTGAATTTTATAGATGGTAAAGCTATTTTCTATAATTTACAAGGAAAAGACAGTGTCATCCATCAATACAAAAGAGGGAAATTAGTTTCCAATAGCCATTAGTGAATCAAAGTTGACTTCAATCTCTTTTTTGAGCTCACTTAATTGTTTTTGGATTTCCTTAAGTTTTTCAGCATCATTGGTTTCATACAACTCAAATTCTAAACTAGTTTGCTTCTCCTCTAGCTTGGTAATTTTTCTTTCCAAAGACTTTTGTTGATTTTGATACTTTTTATTTTTTTGAGAGGTTTTTTTCTCTGGTTTTTTAGCTGCTTTTGCATCATTACTAATATCGTGATAGTAACTATTTATAAATTGAGTAACTGGCTCGTGGTATACTTTGATTGTTTTATCTTTTATAAAATAAACTCTATCTGTAAGACCATCTAAAAACCCTCTATCGTGAGATACCAAAAGCAATGTTCCTGCATATCCTGCAAGAGCTTCTTTTAAAATTTCTTTAGAAATCATATCAAGGTGGTTTGTTGGCTCATCTAGAATTAAAAAATTATTGGGCTGAAGCAGTAATTTGCATAAGGAGAGTCTTGTCTTTTCGCCTCCAGAAAGCACCTTAACTTTTTTTTCAGTATCGTCTCCTGAAAATAAAAAAGAACCTAGTATTTGACGAATATTTTTCCTTACTTCCCCAACTGCTACATCATCAATAGTTTCAAAAACTGTTTTGTTAGGATCTAACTTATGAGCTTCATCTTGGGCAAAATAACCCATCATTACTTGATGGCCCAATTGAATATTCCCATTGAAAGATATGTCCTTTACAATACTTTTGATAAATGTAGATTTACCCATTCCATTTTTACCAATTAATGCTATTTTCTCTCCTCTAGATATCGATAAATCAACATTGGAAAAAATTTCTTTTTCACCATACTTTTTTTCTAAACCAGCTATTTTAAGCGTCTCTTTTCCAGAGTGAGAAGGTTCTGGAAACTTAAACTGAATCCCATCTTTTTCTAGTTGATCTATCTCTATATCTTCTAGTTTGTCCAACTTCTTAATCAATGATTGAGCAAAAGCAGCTTTGTTTTTCTTAGCTCTAAATTTATTGATCAGTTCTTGGGTGTGTTTGACCATTTTCTCTTGATTTTTCTTGGCCGCTATCTGGGTGAAAATTTCCTCTTCCCTAAGCTCTAAATATTTGGTGTAATTACATTTATAATCATAAAGCTTACTATTTGCTAATTCAATAGTTCTATTAGTAATATTGTCTAGAAAAGTTCTATCGTGAGAAATCAAAAGAATAATGCCAATATAATTTTTCAAATACATTTCTAACCATTGTATGGATTCTATATCCAAATGGTTGGTTGGTTCATCTAATAAAATTACGCTTGGCTTTTGAATTAGAAGCTTAGCTAACTCGACACGCATTTTCCAACCACCAGAAAAACTAGAATATGGAAGATTTAATTCATTTTGCTCAAAACCCAATCCTTTTAAAATCAATTCTGCGTCTTTTAATTGATTATCTCCGTCCAGCAACAACAATTGCTCGTTTAGATCTGAAAGCTCACTTAAAAGCTGCATATATGCATCAGACTCATAGTCTGTTCTAGTTGTTAGCTCTAAATTAATTTCATCTAGTCTATGATTTATTTTCAGCAACTGTTTATTGGCATTTAGAACCTCATTTAGAATTTTCTCATCTGAAGAAACATTTATTTCTTGAGGTAAATATCCAATACTTAAAGAATTAGTAGTGATAATAGTTCCTGAATTTGGCTTTTGCTCTCCAGTAATCAATTTAAGCATGGTAGATTTACCTGCACCATTTTTGCCAACAATTCCAATTTTATCTTTAGGATTTATTTGAAAAGAAATATTTTTATACAAATCTCTTCCACCGAAACTAACTGTGATATTTGTTAAATTAAGCATACAAAAAAGCCCTATTTAAAGGGCTCAAAATATAAAAATTAACTATTTTTTTAAAAGTGCCATAAATCGTGTTCGAAAGTAAATATTTCTTCTCTTATTCTTTCAGACTCTAAAAGGGCATCTATTCCAGTCCAGTTAGGACTAACAGATCTATCAAAAACATTACTCTCTTTTTCAACAAATGATGAAAATTCTCTTTTACGAAATAAATCATCAAAACTCATTCTTTGAGCATCATTGTCAGGGTTATAAACAAAAGAATTATTAAAAACCTTTCTACACTCTGGGAAATAAAGCCAAAATAACTTTTTAAGCCCTACAACTTCTTGTGTCTCAGGATTAACAGCTTTAACTACTGGTGCAATACCAATAATTCTTACATCTAACATAGATCTTTGCTTATCAAAAAACCAATCTTCTTTCAAAACATATCTAACAATCTCACTTGCTTCATAATCAGAAATAAATTCAACTATTAACTTATCTCCGTTCATGTCTGTAACTGGCTCATCATTTGCATCAACAGAATCTCTGGAATTAGGATAACCAAACATAGGATCTATTTTATCCTTAAATTCTTGGGTACTAGGGTCCCCCTTAATAGGATATCTAAATTTATCATCAAAATCTACCCCAGGATCATATACAGTTATAGATGCTTCAACCTTAGCTGCATATTTAATAATATCAAATAAAGACATTCTATCATTTTGTGGTTCCAAAGGATAATAAAGTTTGTGATTCATTTTCTCCTTTAAATCTAAAACTCTCCAAATTCTGTGAGACCACATAACATCTGCTTCTCTTAAATGTGCATAAGGCACTAATCTTTTAGTTGGAATGTGCTCCTGAATGTATACACCGTCTAGAACATCAGACTGTGAACCTGTTGATGATCCAGGAAGCTGCGCTAACAGTGGATTAATAAATATTATTATAAATGATATTTTAAATAAGTATTTCATAATTAAATTAATTTAAGTACAATTCCGGATTCTAACTGAAAAATCCTACCACTTTTAAGATTTTTTACTTTGACTCTAGTAAAAGTTAGACTTCCATTTTTTGGGATTTTTCTCATTGCTGCTAGCATAGTGGAAGTTAACCTATTAGATTTTGAGTTAAGCTCAATAGGAGCACCACCTTTTGTTGTAAACATAGTAAAACTAACTACCTCATAAGGAACATCTAAGGGACTATCTCCAAGTGATGCTTTTAAAGTTTTATAACTGACGGCATTTGCTTTTTTTAGATTTCCACCTGCTTTACCAGCAAAATATGCCGTAGGTTTTGGTAGAGGAAAAACCCTGAAAGTTTCATTAGCTAAAACGTTTGATTTTCCTTTATCGTCAACGCCTGTTACAATTAAGCTAGCATTTTTAAGTTTTGAATTAGTAACTTTTGCTATATAAAAACCTTTGCTATCGGGACCTTTAACTGAACAACCTTTTCCAGATAATCTAATTGATTCAGGTTTATACCCAGATGCAGATACTTTTATTTTGTTATCCCAACCCATATAAAGAACTTGTAAATCAGCTGCAGAAACAGCAGCATTTGGAGCTCCAACTGAGTAATTAAATTTCCATGGCTTCCATTTTTTTACACCTTTTTCTTTAATTGCAATAAATCCGGAAAGTGTGTGATCTCCTACAGAACCAGTAATATTAACTTTTTGACCTGCTTTTCCTTTGAAAGTTTTCATGGTAGTTAAATCTTGTTCTGATTCTTTTTTCTTTACTTGATTAGTATCATCTACCCAATATTTCAATTCCATAGCTTCCGAAGAATCATAAGCAGCAATCATCACTCTTAATCCAAGAGAGTCTCCCTGATTAATATAACTGGTTGCAGAAAAGGCTAAAGGATCAATTTTATTGAAGTTAAAAGATTCAACTTCTACTCTTGAACTAACTAGCTGTGAAGCTAAGGTTTGTACTTGTAATATATCAGATCTGACCGAAGTCATAACTGCTGATGCAGCAACAATAGGAGCATGGTCAAATTGGCCAAAAATCCAGGGATACTTTTCACCATGATTCATTACAAATTTAGGAATTGTCATTCTAACATAAATATTTCTCACAGTTTCAGCATCAAGTGGGTCTAATTTATTTTCTTCAATTTCAAATTCAATGATTGAATCAACAACAGCAGCAAATGCTTCTCTGTCACCTTCTGTCAATAAAAAATCCGGGTCTTCAATTAAAGTTGTATCAAATAAATATTGATGTACGATACCCCCTTCTAAAGTATCACTAGGGTGGTTAGCTATCAAGGCAATTAATCCATTTCTAAAATGGTGTAAGTTGTCCATTAAGTGTAGACCTTCAGGAGCAATTTCTTTAAAGTTTGGTCCAGCCAGTAGTCTAGTTGGAGTGTCATAATCATCTTTTTTTGAATAATTTGACAAATCTCTTATATGGATATAACCTGCATCATCAATGTGAAATAAAGGATTATGGTATTCGTCATGATCTGTATCAATTCCATGTAATTCATGATGTTCGTCAACTCCAATTAAACCTAAATCGTTAACTTTATTAACAAGTGCAAGTAATTTAGTTTTGGCTTCTGCATCGTCTTTAATAATTGCATCTTCAATCTTATCAAATTCTTCAAACTTGGTGTCGGTTGCTGCAGCTGATATAAGTAAAAAAAGGTTTCTTTTTACAACATCATTACACATATGTCTTGTTAACTCAACGATTTCATCGTTAGTTCCTTTATGAAATCCAACCCTCTCTATCTCATTAGGTGGTGCTCCTGTTGCCTGAAGGGTAGCTAATTTTGTTGCAAATTCATCAGCTAAATTTACATTAAATGATTCAACTTGTTCTATACTACTTTCTAATTTATTATTCAAAGTAACAAATGCATTGATAATTTCCTTAGAAACATTCATGGCCAAAAGAGCCATAAGAACTAAGTACATTAATCCAACCATTTTTTGTCTTGGCGTTTCTTTACCTCCACCCATAATTAGTCTTTTATTTAATTAATACTGGTTGATAATTATTTATTGACATTCATTGCAGATAACATATTTCCATAAACTGAATTTAATGCAGCAAGATTAGATGTTAAATCAGACATTGTTTCTTTGTACTTTTTAGTATCGTCTACAGATGACTGAAGATTACTAACAATATTTGAAATTCCATTTGACATATCATCACTAGCTTTAGAAAGTGCTGAGACTCCTTCCAATTGCATCTCATACAAATTATTAAGTTGGGTTAAATTTCCAGAAACTTTGTCTAATTGATCACCTAAATTAGATTCACTACCAGAAATGTTTGATATTTCTTCAATAGAAGCAGCTGCTTTTGAGTAAGCATTACCTAAAACTTCTGCTTTTGCAGAAACTTCAGAAGAAGCCTGGTCATAAGCATTGGATAATTCACCAACTTTAGATGTTGCCCCCTTAAGATTTTCTACATATTCGTTAGTAGCTTCTGAGGCAGAACTAATATCTCCAAGTTTGCCAGCGTTATCACTTAAGTTTTTCATTCCATCGCCAAGGCTTTTAATTAATTCAGGCTCAATTTTAGCTTTTGCCAGCATGTTATCTAATTGTTCAACAACAGATTCATTACTTGCATTGGTTGAGTCAGGTAATTCATTGGGGCTATGATCATCATCAGAGTGACCAAGAGCTAATTCAGGATAAGCAATTGTCCAATCTAATTCTTCATGAAGAGGTTCGTGAGCTGAAAGCATAAAAATAACAGCTTCAATTCCAAGCCCACCAATCAACATAATTGTTGCACCTGGCCAATGCTGTATTTTAAACATCGCACCAATAATTACGATTGCACCACCGTAACCATATACATACTTCATTATTGTTTTAAATTTCTTGCTTTCAAAAAAGCTATCTCCTGAACCCATAATTTATTTTTTATTGTTATTATTAATTTATTTTAAAAATCTCCTTCTTTGTTAGGACCACCTCTTCCTAGGTAATTCATCACACTACGAAAGCCTATATAGCTCTTTGCGGTATCTTGGTATTCATATGTTCTAGTACCAGTTTGAAGATAATATCCTATATCTTTCCAAGAGCCACCTCTTATTACTTTTCTTTTCATTGAAGGTGGGTCATGATCCAAGGCATTATAAATATACTCTGTATTCATGTCGTGTCCATATTCATACATTGACTCGTCGTAGGCTGTCCTACACCACTCGGCAACATTTCCGGCCATACAATATAATCCAAAATCATTAGGATGATAAGAGGTAGCTTTAACCGTATGAAATCCACCATCTTCCATATAACGACCTCTGATGGGTTTGAAATTTCCCAAAAAGCATCCTCTAGAGTTTCTAGCATAAGGACCTCCCCACGGATAAGGGTTATTATCTAGTCCTCCTCTTGCTGCATACTCCCATTCTGTTTCACTAGGTAGTCTGAAATCCTGGACATAAGCTTCTCGATGTGCTTTTCTCCAAGAATTCAATAATTGAGTCCTCCAAACATTAAATGCATTACATTGCTGCCATGTAACTCCAACAACTGGGTATTCATCATAGGCTGGATGCCAGAAATACATATTAGTCATATATTCATTGTTAGCAAACGTAAAATCATGAATCCAGCATAGAGTATCAGGATAAACATTAATAATCTCTTTGATAATAAATCTTGAACGATCTGAATGTCCTCTTATAGCGTTATTCTGACCCTTACTATTTCTAAAACCTAAATTATAATCTCTACCACTAACTTGTCCTGGATCAGCGGGAAAAGCCATCTCAGATTCATTGCCCTGTGCATCTACCATTTTTTCTCTATGGTCAGGGTCTAATTCCGCTTCAGAATTAGCGAGAGTCTTAATTTTAACCCTTCCTTTTCTTGCAGCTTCCTGTAAATCTATCCAATAATACTCAAATCTTAATTTCCTTGTATCAATTTCTTTTCTAGAATAGAATCTTTCACTCTCATTTAAAAACATAGATGCTAATACGGGAGCCGTTTCAGCTTCAGTTTTATCAGGGTTAGCAGGATTAAATGCTGAGTAACTAAATTTTGCATTCCAATTTAAATTCCATTTTTCTGGATCATTTTCGTCTAGATTATCATCATAAGTTTTAATCAAAAATTGCTCCTCATCAATATTTTCAGCTAATAGTCTTAATGCTATAGAGTCTCTAACCCAGTTAACAAATTGACGATATTCATTATTAGTAATCTCGGTTTGGTCCATATAAAAGGCTCCTACAGAAACTGTTTTAGTTTTGTTATTGCTGGTAGTAGGAACATCTTCATCACTTTGTCCCATATTAAAGGCACCTGACTTAATATATAACATGCCATATGGATCTGCCTGATACCAAGCTGGTCTCCCCGAAACTCCTATTAAATGTCCATTACTTGATTGCGTTGTACAACTAGTAATAGTTAGAACAACTAAAATAAAATATATTAATTTCTTCATTTTAAAGCATTTTTTATCTAATCCAAACCAAAAATGGCTCGATGCAATACCTGTAACGATATTTGATTTAAATAGTTTCATTATTTATAAAAAACGAGGATTTTTGGATTTCTCAACAGGGGCAGGTTTAGATATTTTAAAATTGTAATTCAAAATAATATCATGAGAGCCATTACTGTAATTTCCAATAACACTTGTTGTAATTCCATACGCATAACCAAATCTTAATATGCTGCCATCAGAAAATGGATGTTTGTAACCTATCATTGGGGCTATTTCATCACCAAATCTGTAAGTCAAACCAGCCCAAAACATATTTCTGTAAAGTGCATTTATATTCACATCCATAATAGAAGATGATACATCTGATTTAATAAGTATACTTGGCCTAAGCTGAATATCAGAATTTAAATCGTAGTTAAATCCAGCAGTAACCCAATAATGATGAACGTTTTGAATATTTAAATCTTCCATACTAAAACCACCTAAGTGTGTAGTTGAAAAACCAAAATATAATTCTTCTGTAGAGTAAAAAAGTCCAATATTGATATCTGGTGAAGATTGTGATACACTTCCCCCTAAAGTACCTCCGACACCTGGTATTGAATTATCTAGTTCCCAACTATTTCCTGAAGGGGTTACCCATTCTGCATCGATAGTTTTTTGAATAAAACCTAAACTAGCTCCAATACCAAGTTGGCCTGATCCTATATTTAAGTGATAGGAGTAATTTAATCTTGCAATATTATTTTTTTCAAATCCTAATTGATCTGAAACGTAGGTAAGCCCTAAACCTCCTCTAAGAAATCCAACAGGAGCATGAATATTAATCAAGGCAGTAGTTGGGCTTCCTGAAAAGCCAGACCATTGTTGTCTAGCTATCATTGTTGCATTAATATTTCTGTTCATCCCTGCATAACCCGGATTAAAGGACAAATTATCAAACATATAATGCGTAATTTGATAATCTTGCTGGGAAATAATATTACCAGAAAGGATTGTGAACAATATATATATGATAGTTTTTTTCATTTACTTAACTCTAAATCAACGTTTTAAAGCAAAAAATTTATAGTTTATTAAATTTCGTTAATTTTCAAAAATACAAAATTTAACTTGTAAATATAATTTTTTATTAACTAATTTAACTTCCTGTAGGTCTTCCACCACAAATCCGGAATGACTCCGTTTTGAGCAATTTTATAATCTTCGTAGTTACAAGGAATTAAATGATGGCGCTCAAATTTAAAGTCTTTTGTAGGAGGGTAGGGCACTTCTAGCCACCATCTTTCTGTCTTTTTACTTTTGTGAAAAATAAGATTGTGTTTAGAATCTTCATGATATACAGAATACTTAATTAAATCTTTTTTATTCCCTACAGGAAAATCTTTTGTTCTATGAGAAAAGCCCTTTACTAAAAAAAATAATAGCTGAGCTACTAACTCAGCATCTAATTGGCTAATATCCCCGGATTTTAAATTGTAAAACCCAATACTTGAAACCTTATCACTTTGCCCAGCATATTTAATCATTTGACACATTTCGTTCGCAAAAAAGCCATTTGGATGATTTGAGTTACTACTTTTAAATTCAGAGCCCCTAATACAAGATAAATCCACACTTAAAAGATCAGTATTTCTTAAAATTGGCTCCGATTTGGAAATAGTATTTTGAAGCTCTCCTAATCTGACATAATCAAAAAACAGTTGGTCAAAAAACCTTAAGTCATCTGATCCAACATAATATTGCTGACAACCCAGAATTGAAAAATTAAATAAATTATTGGGACTATGAATTAGTAAATGATTAATATAATTTTTATCAGATATTTCTTTCTCTTGGTCAACAACTACATCAAAACTATTGTCAATGCAAGTTAAATTAATAGGTTGTTCTAGTTGCTCATAACCTAAATAGTTAGCAAAAGTTAAATCTTGAGACCCCCCTAACAAAACCAAAAGCTTGCTTTTTTTTTGAATTTCAAAAGTAACTTCCTTCACAGCGGCATAAGTATCTTTAAGAGTAGAACCAGCAGCTAAAATACCAAGATCAGAAATAGTTAAGGAGCCTTCCCATTTAAAATTATAAAGTTTATTTCTTATTGAGTAATGGTCTATTTCATTATTTTTATCGATGGAACTTCCTCTATTTTCATGGATTGTTAAAAATACAATATCAGATGATTCCCATTCAGGAAAACTATTTATATGAGAATCAACTATACTTCCAATTGAGTTTTTAGAAAACTCGATTGAATGAATTGGTTTGAAATAAATTTCAAGACTCATTTATTTTGCTTTTAAAAAAGATTTGGCTTCTTCTAAAGTTATTTTTGCAGGATCTTTTGCAAGTGCTAATTGTTTTTTCTTCTTGCCAGAAACAACAAAGAACTTTCCCCATCTTCCTTTTTCAACTGAAATGCCCTCTTCCTCCCATTTTTGAACGACTTTTTCTATTTCTTTTTTCTTCTTTGCTTCAATTAATTCTATAATGTCTTTGTTAGAAAGATTGTCAAAATCGTATTTCTTATTCACATTAATAAACAAATCATTCCACTTTATAAATGGCCCAAATCTCCCTTTTCCTTTAGAAACTGGAAGATTTTCATATTCTGCAATTGGAGCATTTGCTTCTCTTTTTTCATTAATTAAAGCAATGGCATTTTCTAATAAAACCTCGTCTGGCTCTGCACCTTTAGGAATTGAAATATTCTCAGTGCCAAATTGTATATATGGACCAAATCTTCCAACCTTAATAGTAACCTCCAAATTTTCATGCTCTCCCAAAGATTTTGGGTAATCGAACAGTTTTAAAGCTTCTTCTAAAGATATAGTTTTAATATGTTGACCATCTTTTAAGCTTGCAAACTTTGGTTTTTTGGTCTCATCCGATGTCTCTCCAATTTGTGCAATAGGTCCGTATTTACCTAACTTAACGTACAAAGGCTCACCACTTGCCGGATCTTTACCAAGTAGCCTTTCTCCATTGGCTCTTTCTGCGTTCTCTTTGGTGTGTTCTATAGTTTTATGAAATGGAGAGTAAAAACTGGATAACATATCTGTCCATAACAATTCTCCTTTTGCAATTGAATCCAATTCTTTTTCAATATCAGCAGTAAAATTGTAATCCATAATATTTTTGAAATGCTCTACTAGAAACTCATTTACTACTTCTCCAGTAGTTGTTGGAAAAAGTTTTTTTCTATCTGCGCCGAAATTTTCACTTATATCAATTTTATTGATAATGTCTTCTTTCAAAACAAGTTGCTTTATAGCTCTAGATTTACCTTCAATATCTTTATTTTCTACGTACCCTCTTTCCTGGATGGTTTTAATAGTTGGAGCGTAAGTCGATGGTCTTCCAATTCCTAATTCTTCCAGCTTTTTAACCAAAGATGCTTCGGTAAATCTTGCAGGTGGTCTTGAAAATTTTTGAGTTGCAGTTATTTCTTTACAATTCATCATTTCACCCAGAGAAACATTCGGTAATTCCTCACTTTTACCATCTGAATTAGTAGATTTATATAGCTTTAAAAAACCTTCGAACTTTATAACTTCTCCAATAGTATTGAAATTCTGCTCTTGCTCAATATGACCAATCTCAATAGTAGTTCTTTCAATTTCTGCATCACACATTTGTGAAGCCATAGTTTTTTTCCAAATTAAAGAGTACAGCTTATCTTCTGGTGAACCATCCCCAATGGAGCTAATTGAAAAATTTGAAGGCCTTATCGCTTCATGGGCCTCTTGGGCAGACTTATTTTTGTTCTGGAATTTTCTAGGGTTTGAAAAATTAGAACCAAAATCTTTTTCTATTTGTTTTTGAATAGCAGTCATTGCATCTTTAGAAAGACTCACAGAATCTGTTCTCATGTAGGTAATTCTTCCAGACTCATAAAGTCTTTGAGCAACAGACATTGTTCTTGAAACATTAAAGCCTAACACTCTGCTGGCTTCTTGCTGCAAAGTTGAAGTGATAAATGGTGCAGATGGTGTTCTTTTGCCAGGCTTTTGAGTTATTTTTTTTACTTTGAATTCCTTATCTTTAGATAGCTCTAGAAAACTTTCAGCTTCTTTATAAGAAGAAAAGTTAGATGCCAATTCTGCTTTAAAGACAACACCCTTTGATTCAAACTCAGCAACCACTTTGAATGTCTCAATTGGCCTATGGTTTAATATTTTATTTTCTCTTTCTACAATTAATTTTACTGTAACAGACTGAACTCTACCTGCTGAAAGACTTGGTCTAATTTTTCTCCACAAAACTGGGGATAATTCAAAACCCACAATTCTATCGAGAATTCTTCTAGCTTGCTGAGAATTTACCAAATTTTCATTTATTAGCCTTGGAGAGTCTACAGCTTTTAAAACTGCCTTTTTTGTGATTTCATTAAAAGTTATTCTTTTGGTATTATTAGAATTTAAATTTAATGCATGTAATAAATGCCATGAGATTGCCTCACCTTCACGGTCCTCATCAGTTGCTAACCACACCGTTTTACATTTTTTTGCAAAACTTAAAAGTTCGTTGACTACTTTTTTCTTTTCTTGCGGAACTACGTATGTGGGATTAAAATTATTTTCTATATCAATGGGATCTCCTTTTCTAGGTAATTCTCGGATATGTCCGTAACACGATTTTACAACAAATTCACTTCCTAAAAAACCTTCGATGGTTTTGGCTTTTGCAGGGGACTCTACAATTACTAAATTATTCATTTTAATACTATTAATTACACTATTAAAGGAATGCAAAGAAATAAAAAATATAGTTGATTAAAAAAATCACAATAAGAATTGATTAACTTTTTTTTAGCTTTAAGTACAATAATTTATCAATAATTAACACTGTCATAATGGCAGTTAACAGATTTGGATTATATTTGTGTGATATTTGCTTAAAATGGAAAAGATTATTTTTGAGGAAAAACAAGGAAATCCAACTTTTAAAGTCGGTTTAAACAATAACTCTAAAAAACTTTATCTAGAAAGTTATGGGTGTCAAATGAATTTTTCTGATAGCGAGATTGTTGCCTCTATTCTGAATAAAAATGGGTACAACACAACAAAAAAATTTGAAGAATCTGACTTAATACTACTTAATACTTGTTCTATACGTGAAAAAGCAGAATTTACCGTAAGAAATCGACTTAAGTCTTTCAAAAAGCTGAAGAAACAAAATCCAAAACTGATTGTTGGTGTCCTAGGTTGTATGGCCGAAAGGATGAAAGAATCTTTAATAGAAGAAGAGAAATTGGTGGACTTAGTAGTGGGTCCGGACGCTTACAGAGATTTACCATCTCTTTTAGAAGAAGTTCAGGGGGGACAAAAAAGTGTGAATGTATTGTTATCAAGAGAAGAAACCTATGCAGACATTAGTCCAGTGAGATTAGACAACAAGGGAATATCTGGATTTATATCAATAATGCGGGGTTGTGATAACATGTGCTCATTTTGCGTAGTTCCTTTTACAAGAGGCAGAGAGAGAAGTAGAAGTCCACTTACAATTGTTGCGGAAGCAAAGGACTTATACCAAAAAGGGTATAAAGAAGTTATTCTATTGGGGCAAAATGTGGATAGCTACAGATGGAATATAAATAAAAAAGAGGAGGTAATTGACCAAAACATTCCTACCACCAACTTTTCAGAACTTTTGGAAAAAGTAGCTCTTGTAGCTAAAGACTTGAGAGTTAGGTTTTCTACTTCACACCCCAAAGACATGACAGATGATGTTGTTCACGTGATGAAAAAATACCGAAATATTTGTAATTACATACACTTACCAGTACAATCTGGAAGCTCTAAAATTCTTCAGAAGATGAATCGAGGTTATTCCAAAGAGTGGTATTTAAAAAGAATAAAATCAATCAGAGAAATAATTCCAGATTGTGCTATTTCTACAGATATAATTACAGGGTTTTGTGACGAATCTGATGAAGATTTTCAACAGACTCTAGATCTTATGAAAAAAGTTGAGTTTAATTTTTCTTACATGTTTTTTTATTCTGAAAGACCTAAAACTCTCGCAGAAAGAAAGTATAAAGATAATGTTCCCTTAGAAATTAAAAAGTCAAGACTTCAAAAAGTAATTGATCTTCAAAAAGAACACTCTTTAAAAATTAATGAATCTTCTGTTGGGAAAATAATGGAAGTTTTGGTTGAAGGCCCTTCCAAGAAATCAGAACTTGAATACTGTGGAAGAAATGATGAAAATTGTAAAGTTGTTTTTCCTAAGGAAAATTCTAAGGAAGGTGATTATGTAAATGTACTTATTGAAAGATTCACTTCGGCAACATTAATTGGTAAAATTATTTAAAAATGAATTTACAGACTGTTAAGAATAGATTTGGAATTATTGGAAACTCTGAACCATTAAATAGAGCATTGGATGTAGCCATTCAAGTTGCACCAACAGATATTACTGTTTTAATAACAGGCGAAAGTGGTACTGGAAAAGAAAATATGCCAAAAATTATCCATCACTACAGTTCTAGAAAACACCATGAATATATAGCTGTAAACTGTGGAGCAATTCCAGAAGGAACCATAGATTCAGAACTGTTTGGACATGAAAAAGGGGCATTTACTGGAGCCACAGATAGTAGAAAAGGATACTTTGAAGTAGCTGACGGAGGAACCATCTTTTTAGACGAGGTTGCTGAACTTCCTCTTCCTACTCAAGTTAGACTTCTCAGAGTTCTTGAGACTGGAGAATTCATTAAAGTTGGGGCTTCTAAAGTTAAAAAAACAGATGTTAGAATTATTGCCGCAACCAATGAAAATGTTCAAAAAGCTATTCAAAAAGGTAAATTTAGAGAAGATCTTTTTTATAGATTAAGCACAGTTCCTATCTCTTTAGAACCTTTGAGAGAAAGAAAAAATGACATCCATTTACTATTTAGAAAGTTCTCTGCAGATTTTGCTGAAAAATATAGAATGCCTGGAATTAGATTAAATCAAAAAGCAGTCGATATACTAGAAAAATATTCATGGCCAGGGAACATAAGACAACTTAAAAATGTAGCAGAACAGATTTCTGTTATTGAAAATTCCAGAGAAGTTGATGAACTTATTTTAACTAAATATCTTCCAGATATTGATTCTATTAGAAACCTTCCTATGGTAATTGACGGCAAAAAAGAAAGTGATAACTTTTCAGAAAGAGATATTTTATATAAAGTCCTTTTTGAAATGAAACAAGATGTTACAGAAATGAAAAGAGTTATTGTAGATCTTTTGAATAATAACAATTTGTCTAGCAACGAAAAAACCGCATTAATTACCAAACTGAGTGACTCTTCAAAATTGGATGTTGGAATTAAATTTAGTGAGCAACCAGATAACAGTGTTTCACTGCAAGAAGAAAACATTAGAGAAGAACCTCCCTCCTACAATATTTCTTTTCAAGAAAGTGTTGAAATTGAAGAATCTTTGTCCTTAGAAGAAAGGGAAAAAGAACTTATTCAAAAAGCGCTTAAAAAGCATAATGGGAGAAGAAAAAATGCAGCAAAAGAACTTGGTATCTCAGAGAGAACTCTTTACAGAAAGATAAAAGAATTTGAAATTTTAAAATAAGTGAATAAACTAAAAATATTATTTATAAGTATAATATTTACTAGATGTGCACTTCCACAATTTAGTTTTAAATCTGGTGGTTCTGAAACTAAAGAAATAAATGCCAAAACTGTACAGGTAGATTATTTTGATAATAAAAGTGCAATTGGTGGTTCGTTTCTTGGAGCATCCTTCACAGAAAGCTTAAGAGATATCATGCAATCACAAACAAAACTTAATTTAGTAGGTAAAAATGGAGACTTACAAATCAGTGGAGTCATAAAAAACTATACAGTTAGCCCCGTAAACATACAAGCAGGAACTGAAAGTGCAGCCCAGAACAGACTCAAAATGTCTATAAATGTAAATACTTATTACAATCAGAATGACTCTATTGGGCTTAATAATAGTGCATTTAGTGCTTTTGTAGATTATGACGCTAACTCTGATTTTAGTTCAATTGAAGAAGAATTAGTTGAAAACTTAAATTATCAAATTACTCAAGATGTTTTTGATAAAATATTTGCTGGAGAATGGTAGAATATCCATTAAAAAATATCAATGAATTTATAAAGAATCCCGAAAAAGTATCAGAAAAAAACCTTGAGTTTTTTCTAGAACTTACTTTGAAATATCCATTTTCAGGAATTTGTTTTTTGTTTTTATCTAAAATTCTTAACCATCAAAAAAGAATTGGTTTCGAACAATCGCTAAATAGTACAGCACTGAGAATTGGTGATAGAGGCTTGCTATACGATAGAATTCACACAAGAAAAAAAATAAAAGAAGAAAAAAATAATGATTTTAAGCAGGAAAAAAATAATGATTTAAATGTTTTAGAAAAAAATATTTATGGCAGTTTAATTCAAAACCAACTAATTAACGAATTAGAAAATCAACAAGATATTTATCTTTCTGAGCAAGAAGATGATAGTCCAATTAAAGAAGTTATGCCTCTTGATGAGTGGTTACTTATTAAGCCCAGTCAAAAATCTAATTCTAGAGAAAATGAAATTGACAACATAATTAAGAATTTAAATAATAGAAAAATATCTAAGGAAAGAAATGACTTCTATTCTGCTGCTAATGCAGCTAAAAATAGCTTAAAAGATAACCATGAGATGAATACTGAAACATTGGCTGAAATTTATGTAAAGCAAGGCAATTACCCTAAGGCAATTGAAATCTATGAGCAATTGATGTTGTCTAATCCAGAAAAAAAACTTTTCTTTGCAAGCCGAATTAAGTACATTAAATTAAAAACACAACCATAATATGGGAACTTTATTAATGATATTATCAACTATTACAGCAATTTTACTGATTCTAATAGTTTTACTTCAGAACTCAAAAGGTGGAGGTTTAGACTCTTCATTTGGAAATGTCAACCAATTAGGCGGAGTTGCCCAATCCACAGAAACCATTGAAAAAGCTACATGGACTTTAGCAGCTGTAATGGGATTTTTAAGTCTTCTAGCTGCATTTAACTTTGGTGGTGGCAATAAAGAAATTTCAACTGATATAGATAAAAACGAAGGAATTAGCTTACCGTCATCGGACAATCCAGCTAATCTTCCAATTGATTTACCTAACTAAATTAGTGTCAGGATGTCATTTTCAACCCTTAGCAAGGTCAAATTGTCAACATTCTAATCATTATAATTTAATGGCACAAAATGTGCTATATAAATTTAATAAATATTAAATAATAAACAATGTCTATAAATGTAAAACCACTAGCGGATAGAGTGATTATTGAACCGTCTGCTGCCGAAGAAACCACTTCAGGAGGAATTATAATACCTGATACAGCAAAAGAAAAACCAAAAAAGGGAAAAGTAGTTGCTGCTGGAAGCGGTAAAAAAGATGAACCTGTAACTGTTAAAGTAGGTGAAACTGTACTGTATGGACAATACAGCGGAACAGAAATTAAAATTGATGGAAGTGATTATCTTATTATGAGAGAAAGCGATATTTTTGCAATTGTTAAATAATAAAATAAAAATAAAATGGCTAAAGAAATAATATTTGATGTAGAAGCAAGAGACAGACTTAAAAAAGGAGTTGATGCACTTGCTAATGCGGTAAAAGCAACATTAGGTCCAAAAGGTAGGAACGTTGTTATTGATAAGAAATTTGGTGCCCCTCAGGTAACTAAAGATGGAGTAACTGTAGCTAAAGAAATTGAACTAAAAGATCCTGTTGAAAATATGGGAGCTCAAATGGTTAAAGAAGTGGCTTCTAAAACCAATGACACTGCTGGTGATGGAACTACAACTGCTACTGTTTTAGCTCAGGGAATAATAAGTGCCGGTTTAAAAAATGTTGCTGCAGGTGCTAATCCAATGGATTTAAAAAGAGGAATTGATAAAGCTGTTAAAACAGTTGTTGAAGAACTAAGAAAACTATCCAAAGATGTTGGTTCTGATAACGATAAAATTAAGCAAGTAGCATCTATTTCTGCTAATAATGATGAAACCATAGGCTCTTTAATTGCAAAAGCAATGGAAGTTGTTGGAAAAGATGGAGTTATTACGGTTGAAGAAGCAAAAGGTACTGAAACTGACGTAAAAACTGTTGAAGGAATGCAGTTTGACAGAGGATATTTATCTCCTTATTTTGTTACCAATGCTGAGAAAATGATTGCAGACTTAGAAAGTCCTTATATACTAATATATGATAAGAAGATTTCTAATATGAAAGATCTTCTTCCTGTTTTAGAACCAGTTGCTCAGACTGGAAAACCTTTATTAATAATTGCCGAAGATGTGGATGGTGAAGCACTTGCTACATTGGTTGTCAACAAAATAAGAGGCTCTTTAAAAATTGCTGCAGTTAAAGCTCCTGGATTTGGAGATAGAAGAAAAGCAATGCTTGAAGATATTGCTATTTTAACTGGTGGAACTGTAATTTCAGAAGAAAGAGGTTTTAAAATGGAAAACACCACTTTAGATATGCTTGGAACTTGTGAAAAAGTTGAAATTGACAAAGACAATACTACTTTGGTTAATGGGGCAGGGGAAAAAGAGGATATTTTGGCTAGAACCAACCAAATTAAAGCTCAGATAGAAACTACAACTTCTGATTACGATAAAGAAAAGCTGCAAGAAAGATTGGCAAAATTAGCTGGTGGTGTTGCAGTTCTTTATGTAGGTGCTGCCACGGAAGTAGAAATGAAAGAGAAAAAAGATAGAGTAGATGATGCCTTAGCTGCAACAAGAGCTGCAGTAGAAGAAGGAATTATCCCTGGTGGTGGAGTAGCGTATATTAGAGCTGCGACTTCTTTAGACGAAGACAGTGGTGAAAATGAAGATGAATGTACAGGTATTAAAATAGTTAAAAGAGCTATTGAAGACCCTTTAAGAACCATTGTGGAAAATGCTGGTGGAGAAGGCGCTGTTGTTGTTCAGAAAGTTAAAGAAGGCAAAGGTGACTTCGGATACAATGCTAGAACTGACAAATATGAGTCTTTAATGAAGTCGGGGGTTATTGACCCAACAAAAGTTTCTAGAAGTGCATTAGAAAACGCTGCTTCAATTGCTTCTATGATGTTAACTACTGAATGTGTTATTTCTGATGAACCTGAAGAGGATTCTCCAATGCCGCCTATGGGTGGTGGAATGCCAGGTGGAATGCCAGGTATGATGTAGCATTTATATTGTTAAATTCTTTGAAAGCCCCTTATTGTATATGGGGCTTTTTTTATTTAGAATTTTTAATTATTCCCTCTACTACTGAAGGGTCTAATAATGTAGAAGTGTCTCCTAAAGTAGAGGTATCTCCTTCTGCAACTTTTCTTAGAATCCTTCGCATAATTTTTCCAGATCTAGTTTTAGGCAAACCTCTAACAAACTGAATTTTATCTGGTTTTGCTATTGAACCAATTTCTTTAACAACTGTTTCTAAAATTTGCTCTGTTAGTTCGTTTTCAGAAAGAGAGTTCTTATCTAAGATAATGTAGGCATAAATACCTTGACCCTTAATGTCGTGAGGGAAACCAACCACAGCATTTTCAATTACCAGTGGGTGCTCATTAATACCATTTTCAACTTCGGCAGTTCCTAGCCTATGACCTGAGACATTTATTACGTCATCTACTCTGCCTGTAATACGGTAAAAACCATCATGATCTCTTTTACAACCATCACCAGTAAAATATTTTCCTGGATAATTAGAAAAATATACGTTTTTACATCTTTCATGATCGCCATAAATAGTTCTAATCATACTAGGCCATGGAAACTTAATACATAAATTTCCTTGAACATTATTTCCCAATAATTCGTCTCCATTTAAATCAACTATACAGGGTTGGATTCCTGGTAATGGAAGAGTAGCATATGTAGGTTTGGTCTTGGTAATATTTGAGAGTGGAGATATTAGAATTCCGCCTGTTTCAGTTTGCCACCATGTATCCACAATGGAACATTTTTCTCTTCCAATGTACTTATTATACCAGTGCCAAGCTTCTTCATTAATTGGCTCACCAACACTACCTAAAGTTTTTAAAGAACTTAAATCATACTTTTCTGGAAATTCATTTCCACATGCTTGAAGAGCTCTAATTGCAGTAGGTGCAGTATAAAAAATATTTACTTGGTGCTTGTCACAGATTTCCCAAAATCTACCAGCATCCGGAAAAGTGGGAACCCCTTCAAACATAAGTGTTGTAGCTCCAGCTAATAAAGGGCCATAAATAATATACGTATGACCAGTAATCCATCCAATATCCGCAGTACACCAATAAATATCATTTTGGTTGTACTGAAACACATTTCTAAAACTATACTCTGCATAAACCATATAGCCTCCACAGTGGTGTTGAACCCCTTTGGGTTTCCCTGTAGAGCCAGATGTATATAAAATGAATAATGGATCCTCAGAGTCCATCTTTTGTGCTTTGCACAAACTAGTAACTTTGGATATTTCTTCCTTCCACCAAAAATCTCTTTTGGGCTTCATTGAAATTTTTTCACCTGTTCTCTTAAGGACAATACAACTTGTAATACTTGAACACGATTCCAATGCCTTATCAGCAATTGCCTTTAGACATAATTGTTTGGATCCTCTATAGGATCCATCACTTGTTAAGAGAATATTACAACTAGCATCGTTTATTCTATCTGCTAAAGCTTTCGCTGAAAATCCTGCAAAAACTACCGAATGAATTGCCCCAATTCTTGCACAGGCTAGAGTAGCTATTGCTAACTCTGGAACCATTGGCATATATAAACAAATCCTATCTCCTTTTTTAGCTCCATGATTTTTTAAAACATTTGCAAAAATACTTACCCTAATATGAAGTTCTTTATATGTTATCTTTACTACTTTCTCTTTTGGATCATTAGGTTCCCAAAGAATTGCAACTTGATTTGGTCGTATTTCTAAATGTCTATCTAAACAATTCTCAGTTATATTTAACTTTCCACCAACAAACCATTCCACTTTAGGAGAGTCAAATTCCCAATTAAGAACTTTACTCCATTTAGACATCCATTGGAAAGAAGATGCTTTATCCTCCCAAAAACTTTCAGGATGGTCAATACTTTCTTGGTAATCTTGATAATATTCGGCTAAACTCTCTATTTTCTTCATACAAAATTTTTATTAAAATAATAAAAATATGGGAAATCTTAATCTAAAAATACCCACCTCAGTCCAAACTTCAAACAGCGATCTGCAATGGGAAAATGAAAAGCAGAAAAGTAATCAAACCCCATTAATCCGGAATTTAAATGAGTAACCATAAAAAATACTGTAACACTTTTAATTTGGGTTTTTGCTAAGAAATCAACCATGAAATAGGACGGTTGTATGCGCTCATTACTAATTGTAAACTGATTTAATTCTGAGGAATAACCTGGCAAAGTATAACTACTAAAAACCTTAGCATTAACACCTAGTGATAGCTTTAAATTACTTTTTTCATTTCCAAAAATGTAATTGAATTTTACCTGCCCTACCCAATCAGGCAATTGGAAAATTTGAGCTCCACCTTGATATTGATAAACAATTTCGGTAAATAAATTATATTTTTTCTTAATCAAATTATAATTTAAGGAAGATTGTATAACCTGTAATGATGAATCAAATTGTGATGGCTCTGAATGTTCAGTAAAATATATTGGTTTATAAGCTTGGTTAATTTGTGACTTTAAAGTAAATAATCCTGCAAATATTTCTGCGGAAGTATTCCAGTATAAAATATTATTGAAATGTTTATTATCCCAAAAGTGGTGATTACTTTGGTAATTGTTAATTTCAAAAACTGGTCTAAACTCACTTAAATCTCCAGAAATTTTCAATTTTTTATCTTTTAAAATAAAACTTTCGTAAAGAAAATTTATTTCATAATTGTTCTTTTTATACCCTAAAGGATAAAAGTTAGCACTTAATCTAAAAGAATTATTTATTTTTCTTTTACTAAAATCTAAAATCAGAGACTGATTGGTTAAAATAGTATCTATTAGTTTATTTTTGTGAGACAAAATTTCTGAATCCCAGCCGATGTTTAAGTTCTGTATTGTAGAGTCTTTATTTGAATTTATATTGTATCCAATAGAACTATTAAAAACATCTAATAATAAAGAATCATGTGTGCTTTCAGTACTATAAAAATTATTAAGAAATAAATCTGGATTAAGACTATCAAAATAAACTCTATTGCTTCTTTTAAAGGAATTCTTAAAACTAATTTTTTTTAAATTTAAAATGGTTGAATCATTTTTTGAAGAGCTAAGGATCCAATTTTGATTTAAGTATAGCTTCAAAAGTCTGTTAGTGGCGTAGGAGTTTTGCATATTAACATTCAAAATCTTTCTATTGATTTCAAAATCATTGGAATTAATAAAATTTGAGTCGTTAGTTAACCCTCCGTTTAGCTGGTTGTAAAGTCTTTGGTGTTTTAATCCGAAATTCATATTGTAGGTTGAATCTCTAGATCTATTGTTAAAAGAAAATTGGAAATAATTATTATTCGTTGACTGATTGGAATAATAGCCATCGTGACTTCTTTTTAAAAATGAAACTGCATATCCCAAGCTGTTGGAAACTGATTGACTATGGTATAAAGAAAGATTCTGTTCTGATTCATTTCCTAGAATATATTGTGCATCAACAATAGGAATATTACTATTGACAAAATAGATATCTTCTTGCTCAGAAAAAAACATGTAATGTTTGTTGAAAATTGACAATTTATGTTGGCTAAATTTTAACGACCTTTTAACACTACCTGGTCCACCTAAAAATATATTATAAATGTTAGAATCTGGGAATAATGACATTTGACTCCAAGATCCGGGAGTTTTTACAGTATCGCTAAAGCTAAAAAATGTACTAAAAAATGAAATAAAAAGTAAAGTAATACAGATTCTCATTGTTTAGTGAAAATATAAAAAAAGGCCATAACTATTTAGAAATGGCCTTTATTAAAAATAATTATAAAATAAATTAAGCTTGCGTAGCAGGTCCACCAAAATTTAATGGAATTGGAGATGCTTGATCCGTTTCTTTTATTTTTCCGTGGTTATTCTCATACTTTGATAAATTATCAGATAATGCACGATGTAGTTTTTTAGCATGCTCCGGTGTCATCACAATTCTAGACTTAACCTTACCTTTAGGTACACCAGGCATTATTCTTATATAATCTAGGATAAACTCTGAGGAAGAATGTGTTATAATCGCTAAGTTGGAGTAAATTCCCTCTGCAACTTCTTCAGAAAGTTCAATATTAATACCCTGTTGTTTTTTCTCTTCAGACATGGATTTAACCTTAAGTTTTTTCTTCGACAATTTCCTCCTCCTTATTGGTCATTCTGTTTAAATCATCCACGGAACCAACCAATAAATCTCTAAATTTTTTCATTCCAGTACCAGCAGGGATTTTATGACCAACAATAACATTTTCCTTAAGGCCCAACATATGATCGACCTTACCACTAACAGCAGCTTGGTTAAGTACTTTTGTAGTTTCTTGGAAGGAGGCTGCAGAAATAAAGCTATCCGTATGTAGTGATGCTTTAGTTATTCCTTGCAACAATGGTTCTGCGGTAGCTGTCAAAGCATCTCTAGATTCTACAGGCTTAGCATCATTTCTCTTGAGAGCTGAGTTCTCATCTCTTAATTTTCTAACGGAAACGATTTGACCTGCTTTGAGCTCAATAGATCCACCTGGATCGGTAACAACTTTTTTACCGAAAATTTTATCATTTTCAACCATGAACTCCCATTTATTAACAGCATTGTTTTCAAGGAATTTAGTATCCCCTGCTTCGTTAATCAGAACCTTTCTCATCATTTGTCTAACAATCACTTCAAAGTGCTTGTCATTAATTTTCACACCTTGTAATCTATAGACTTCTTGAATTTCATTAACAATATACTCTTGAACAGCAGTAGGGCCTTTAATTGAAAGAATATCTTTTGGTGTAATGGCTCCATCAGAAAGAGTTTGACCTGCCTTTACAAAATCATTTTCCTGAACTAAAATATGTCTAGACAGTGGAATTAAGTATTTTTTAATCTCTCCAGTTCTAGCTTCAATAATAACCTCTCTATTACCACGCTTTATTCTTCCATATGATGCAACTCCATCAATTTCAGAAACAACAGCAGGATTAGAAGGGTTTCTTGCTTCAAACATTTCAGTTACTCTTGGAAGACCACCAGTAATATCACCTGATTTCCCAGACATTCTCGGTATCTTCACCATCACATCACCAGATGTAATTTTATCACCATCTTTAACAATAATATGGGCATCTACTGGAAGGTTATAAGATTTGAGTTCGTTTCCTGTTTTGTCCTCAACAGTTATAGTTGGAATCATCTTTTTATCTCTATTTTCCTTAATTACAATTTCTGTAAATCCAGTTTGTTCGTCCACTTCTTCTCTGTAAGTTAATCCTTCAATTAAATTATTGAACTTTAAAACACCTTCAAATTCTGAGATAATTACAGCATTGTATGGATCCCACTTACAAATAACATCTCCTTTTTTAAGCTTGTCTTTGTGAGATACAAATAATGTAGAACCGTAAGGAATATTGGCAGTCATTGAGACATTTTTAGATTTATCTGTAATCTTTAATTCTCCAGCTCTTCCAATAACTATTATTTCAGTTTCACCTTCACTATTAGTTCTTTCAATGGTTCTTAATTCTTCCATTTCAATAACACCATCAGTTTTTGCAGATATCTCAGCTTGATCAGCAATGTTTGATGCAGTTCCTCCAACGTGGAAAGTTCTAAGAGTAAGTTGGGTTCCTGGTTCTCCAATAGATTGAGCTGCAATAACTCCAACAGCTTCTCCTTTTTGAACCATTTTACCAGTAGCTAAATTTCTACCGTAACACTTTACACAAACTCCTCTAGTTAACTCACAAGTTAATACAGACCTTATTTGTACTTCATCTATTCCTGCCTCTTCAATAGCAATTGCAGAATCTTCATTAATTTCCTCTCCTTCTGGAAGAATAATTTCTCCAGAAACAGGATCTTCAATGTCAAATAAAGCTACTCTGCCTAAAATTCTATCATAAAGGTTTTCTACTATTTCATCACTCTTTTTAAGTGCCCCTACTGTAAGTCCTCTCAGAGTACCACAATCAGGATGGTTGATAACAACATCTTGAGCAACATCTACTAGTCTTCTAGTTAAATAACCAGCATCTGCAGTTTTAAGAGCAGTATCTGCAAGTCCTTTTCTAGCACCGTGAGTAGAAATAAAATATTCTAAAATCGACAACCCTTCTTTAAAGTTAGATAAAATAGGGTTTTCAATTATGTCTTGTCCACCTGTAGCTCCAGATTTTTGAGGTTTGGCCATCAAACCTCTCATACCGGATAACTGACGAATTTGTTCTTTTGAACCCCTAGCTCCAGAATCCATCATCATAAAAATAGAGTTAAATCCTTGTTGATCGGATTTTAGCTTATCCATTAATGTATAGGTTAATCTTGAATTGGTGTGTGTCCAAATATCAATAATTTGATTATATCTTTCATTGTTGGTGATAAGACCCATGTTGTAGTTCAACTTGACCTCATCTACTTCTTTTCTTGCTTTTTCGATTAAGATATCCTTCTCTTTTGGAACAACAACGTCAGAAAGAATAAAGGATAAACCTCCTTTAAATGACATTTGATATCCCAAATCTTTAATATCATCTAAAAATTTAGCAGTGTTGGGAACACCTGCAATCTTAATAATTTTAGTTAGAATATCTCTAAGTGCCTTTTTAGTTAAAAGTTCATTGATAAAACCTGCTTCTTTTGGAACTAACTCATTAAATAATATTCTACCAGTTGTGGTTTCAACAATTTCAGTAACATCTTTACCATTTTTAAAGTTGTTTATCTTAACTTTAATTGGAGCATGTAAATCTAACTTTTTCTCATTGTAAGCAATTTTAACTTCTTCAGGAGAATAAAAAGTCATGTTCTCCCCTTTAACGATATGGTCTTCAGTTGAAGTTCTAATTTTAGTAATATAATATAGTCCTAAAACCATATCCTGAGAAGGAACTGTTATTGGTGCTCCATTGGCTGGATTTAAAATATTATGAGAAGCCAAAATTAATAACTGTGCTTCCAAAATAGCTGCATTTCCTAAAGGAACATGAACGGCCATTTGATCACCATCAAAATCTGCATTAAAGGCAGTACAAACCAAAGGATGAAGCTGAATAGCCTTTCCCTCTATTAATTTAGGTTGAAATGCTTGAATTCCTAATCTGTGTAAGGTGGGAGCTCTGTTCAATAAAACTGGATGCCCTTTCAATACATTTTCTAAAATATCCCAAACTACTGGCTCTTTTTTATCAACTATTTTTTTAGCAGATTTTACAGTCTTTACAATCCCTCTTTCAATCATTTTTCTAATGATGAACGGTTTGAATAATTCAGCAGCCATCCCTTTTGGAAGACCACATTCGTGCAATTTTAAAGTTGGGCCAACTACTATTACAGATCTTGCAGAATAATCTACTCTTTTACCAAGAAGGTTTTGTCTAAACCTACCTTGCTTTCCTTTTAAACTATCAGATAGGGATTTTAAAGGTCTATTCTTGTCTGTTTTAACAGCACTAGATTTTCTTGAATTATCAAAAAGTGAATCTACAGATTCTTGAAGCATTCTTTTTTCATTTCTTAAAATAACTTCAGGTGCCTTAATCTCTATCAATCTTTTTAAACGGTTATTTCTAATTATTACCCTTCTATATAAATCATTTAAATCTGAAGTAGCAAACCTTCCACCGTCTAAAGGAACTAGTGGTCTTAAATCTGGTGGAATAACCGGAACAACCTTAACAATCATCCACTGAGGATTGTTTTCGATTCTACTATTAGCATCTCTAAAAGATTCTATTACCTGCAATCTTTTAAGGGCCTCATTTTTTCTTTGCTGTGATGTTTCATTGTTAGCCTGATGTCTTAATTCATAAGATTTAGAATCCAAATCTTCTCTACCCAAAAGATCATGAAGACCCTCTGCCCCCATTTTTGCAATAAATTTATTAGGATCAGTGTCTTCTAAATACTGATTTTCCTTAGGCAAAACATCCAAAATATCTAAGTATTCTTCTTCAGTAAGGAAGTCTAATTTATTGAGTGGCTCACCTTCTGCGTTTTTGGCATCTCCAGCTTGAATAACTACATATCTTTCATAGTAAATAATTTGATCCAGCTTTTTTGTTGGAAGACCTAACAAGTATCCAATTTTATTAGGAAGAGATCTAAAATACCAAATATGTGCAACTGGGACAACTAAAGCAATATGACCCATTCTTTCTCTTCTTACCTTTTTTTCAGTAACCTCAACACCACATCTATCGCATACTATACCCTTATATCTAATTCTCTTATATTTTCCACAATGACACTCGTAATCTTTAACTGGTCCAAAAATTCTTTCACAAAACAAACCATCTCTTTCTGGTTTATAAGTTCTATAATTAATGGTTTCAGGCTTTAAAACCTCTCCATGAGACCTTTCTAGTATAGATTCTGGGGAAGCTAAGCTGATTGTTATTTTACTAAAATCACTATTGAATTTTTTGTCTTTTCTAAAAGCCATTTTTTTAATTTATCTATTATGAATATTAATCTAAATCTATATTTAATCCTAATCCTTGTAATTCATTAAGCAGTACATTGAATGATTCTGGAATTCCAGGATTGGGTAGGTTTTTACCTTTTACAATATGTTCATAAGCTTTAGCTCTTCCTTGAACATCATCTGACTTAACTGTTAAAATTTCTTGTAGAACATTTGAGGCTCCATATGCTTCTAATGCCCACACTTCCATTTCACCAAATCTCTGACCACCAAATTGAGCTTTTCCTCCAAGTGGTTGTTGGGTAATCAATGAATATGGCCCAATAGATCTTGCATGCATTTTATCATCTACCATATGACTTAATTTAAGCATGTAAATGATGCCAACTGTAGCAGGCTGATCAAATCTTTCACCTGTTCCGCCGTCATAAAGATATGTTTTTCCATTTCTAGGAATACCAGCTTCGTCTGAGTACTTGTCAATCGATTCTAATGAAGCACCATCAAAAATAGGAGTAGAAAATTTTAGATCTAATTTCTCACCTGCCCAAGCCAATACAGTTTCATAAATCTGCCCCAAGTTCATCCTTGATGGTACACCAAGTGGATTTAAAACAATATCAACTGGTGTTCCATCATCTAAGTATGGCATGTCTTCTTCTCTTACTATTCTTGCAACTATACCTTTATTCCCGTGTCTACCGGCCATCTTATCACCAACTTTAAGTTTTCTTTTCTTGGCAATGTAAACTTTAGCCATTTGTATAATTCCATTAGGCAATTCGTCTCCAACTATTATTTGAAACTTCTTACGTTTGAAATCTCCTATAAGTTCTGTAGCCTTTAAGTTGTAATTATGTAAAGTAGTGTCAACTAAATCATTTATTTTATCATCTTTAGTCCAGTTTTTAGAGTTGATATGAATGAAATCAATTGACTTAAGTGTTTTTTCTGTAAACTTAACACCCTTCTTAATAACTTGCTCTTTAAAAACATTAATAACACCTTCTGATTTTTTATCACCAAGAATTGATAGTAATTTTTCAATTAATGTTGATTTCAATTCAGCTTGCTTCATTACCTCTTCAGCATCTAATTGCTCAATTATAGGTTTATCTGCTGCTTTAGATTTTCTATCTTTAATAGCTTTTGAAAATAACTTCTTATCAATAACAACACCGTTAACAGATGGGGAAACTTTTAGAGAAGCATCTTTAACATCACCTGCTTTATCACCAAATATTGCTCTAAGTAATTTTTCTTCAGGTGTTGGGTCGCTCTCACCCTTTGGAGTGATTTTTCCAATTAAAATATCCCCTTCTTTAACTTCAGCTCCAACTCTAATAATTCCATTTTCATCTAAGTCTTTGGTAGCTTCTTCACTAACGTTAGGAATATCTGCAGTAAGCTCTTCTAGACCTCTTTTAGTATCTCTTACGTCCAAGCTATATTCATCTACATGTACACTAGTGAAAATATCATCTTTTACTACTTTTTCAGATATTACAATAGCATCTTCAAAGTTGTATCCTTTCCAAGGCATAAAAGCTACTTTCAAGTTTTGGCCCAATGCTAATTCTCCATTATCAGTGCCATAACCTTCAACTAAAACCTGCCCTTTAATGACTTTATCACCTTTTTTAACAATTGGTCTGAGGTTAACTGAAGATCCTTGGTTAGTTTTCTGAAATTTAATAAGATTATATATAGTAGTGTCTGTATCAAAACTTACCAGTATATCATCTTTCGATAATTTATATTTTATGTGAATTTCATTAGAATCGACATAAGAAACTACTCCATCTTTTTCAGCGTGAATTAAAACTCTAGAATCTCTAGCAACTAATTCTTCTATACCTGTTCCGACAATCGGAGCAGTTGGATTCAAAAGGGGGACCGCTTGACGCTGCATATTAGATCCCATCAATGCTCTATTTGCATCATCGTGCTCTAAAAATGGAATACAAGAAGCTGCAATTGAAGCAATTTGGTTAGCACCTACGTCAATTAAGTTAATTTCTTCCTTAGAAGGCAAAGGAAAATCTCCCATAAACCTTGAAATCACATTGTCATTTTCAAAAACACCATCTTTGTTGATTTGAGCATTTGCCTGAGCTATATATTTGTTATCCTCTTCTTCAGCTGAAAGATAAATTGGTTCAGACCCTAAATCAACTTTTCCTTTCTTGACCTCTCTGTAGGGAGTTTCTATAAAACCAAGTCTATTTACTTTTGCATATACACAAAGTGAGGAAATCAAACCAATATTAGGCCCTTCAGGTGTTTCAATTGTACATAATCTTCCATAATGTGTGTAGTGAACATCCCTAACTTCAAAACCTGCTCTTTCTCTAGTTAATCCTCCAGGTCCAAGAGCAGAAAGACGTCTTTTATGAGTAACCTCTGCCAAAGGATTGGTTTGGTCCATAAATTGAGACAGTTGGTTAGTTCCAAAAAATGAGTTTATCACACTAGAAAGTGTTTTAGCATTAATTAAATCAATTGGAGTAAAGACCTCATTATCTCTAACATTCATTCTTTCTCTGATAGTTCTTGACATTCGAGCTAAACCTACGCCAAACTGAGAATATAATTGCTCACCTACAGTTCTTACTCTTCTGTTACTTAAATGATCAATATCATCAACATCAGTCTTAGAATTAATAAGCTCTATTAAATACTTTACAATTGAAATTATATCTGTCTTTGTAAGTACTCTTTGTGTCTCTTCAATATCTAAACCTAATTTTTTATTAATTCTATATCTACCTACTTCACCAAGGTCATATCTTTGTTCAGAGAAAAACAACTTATCAATTACCCCTCTTGCGGTCTCTTCATCTGGTGGCTCAGCATTTCTAAGTTGTCTGTAAATATGCTCTACAGCTTCTTTTTCAGAGTTAGAAGTATCTTTTTGTAATGTATTGTAGATAATTGCAAAATCTGCTGAGTTAATATTTTCTTTGTGAAGAATAACAGTTTTAACGCCTGCATCTTCAATCATTGCAACATGGTCATCTTCAATGATTGTTTCTCTATCTATTAAAACTTCGTTTCTTTCAATAGATACAACTTCTCCCGTATCCTCATCTACAAAATCTTCTACCCAAGATTTAAGCACTCTAGCAGCAAGTTTTCTGCCATTAATTTTTTTAAGATTTGCCTTTGTGACTTTTACCTCATCTGCTAAATCAAATATTTCTAAAATATCTTTATCGCTTTCATAACCTATAGCTCTAAAAAGTGTTGTAACAGGTAATTTTTTCTTTCTATCAATGTAAGCGTACATAACACTATTAATATCGGTAGCAAATTCTATCCAAGAACCTTTAAAAGGAATTACTCTCGCTGAATATAATTTAGTTCCATTAGCGTGTCTACTTTGACTGAAAAAGACGCCAGGAGAACGGTGTAGCTGAGAAACTACAACTCTTTCTGCACCGTTAATAATAAATGAACCTTTAGGGGTCATGTATGGAATTGTTCCTAAATAAACTTCTTGAACAATAGTTTCAAAATCTTCGTGTTCTGGATCTGTGCAATATAATTTCATTACCGCCTTTAAAGGAACGGAATATGTAAGTCCTCTATCTATACATTCGGTTATGGTATATCTTGGTGGATCTATAAAATAATCTAAAAATTCTAGTACAAACTGATTCCTTGTATCTGTAATTGGGAAATTTTCGGAAAAAACCTTAAATAAACCTTCCTCAATTCTGTTTTCAGAAGTGGTTTCTAATTGAAAAAATTCTTGAAATGATTTTATTTGAATATCTAAAAAATCTGGATACGAAAATCGATGCTGACTGGAAGCAAAGTTTATTCTTTCTGTAGTTTTAATTGATTTAGCCAATGTATTGTAAATTTAGTTAATATGTATTAAAAAAAGGACATAGGTCTAAGAATTCTTAGACCTATAGTTCTATAAAAAATTGAATTACTTCAATTCAACCTCAGCACCAGCTTCTTCTAAAGCTTTTTTCATGCCGTCAGCCTCGTCTTTTCCAACACCTTCTTTGATAGCTTTAGGAGCTCCATCCACTAATTCCTTAGCTTCTTTAAGTCCTAATCCTGTAAGTTCTTTTACAGCTTTAACTACCTGAAGCTTAGATCCACCTGCTGCCGTAAGAATAACATCAAATTCTGATTTTTCTTCTCCTCCACCAGCATCTCCACCACCACCTGGTGCTGCTACTGCTACTGCTGCTGCTGCTGCAGGCTCAATACCATGCTCTTCTTTTAAGACTGCTGCTAATTCATTTACTTCTTTAACAGTTAAGTTAACTAACTCTTCTGCCATTGCTTTTATATCTGCCATTTTATTTGTTTTTAAAATTTGTTTTTTATTTAATTTTTTACGTTTCTTTTTCTGAAAGGGTTTTTACTAATCCAGCAATTTTTCCTTTGCTTGAAGTTAGAGCTGAAATTACATTTTTAGCTGGTGATTGTAATAATCCGATGACTTCTCCAATGAGTTCGTCTTTAGATTTAATATCAGCTAGTAAATTCAATTGATCATCACCTATATATATAGATTCTTCAACAAATGCACCTTTTAAAACTGGCTTATCGTTTTTCTTACGAAAATCTTTAATCAGTTTTGCAGGTAAATTTCCCGTATCCGACAACATAATTGCTGTTGGCCCAGGCAGAATATCATACAATTCTGTGAAGTCTTTTCCCTGTACATTTTCCATTGCTTTCTTAAGCAATGTGTTTTTAACAACGCTAAGTTTTATGTTTTTTGTAAAACACTGTCTCCTTAAGGAACTAGTTGCTACTGCATCAAGATTAGAGATGTCGGCAATATAAATAATATTGTTTTCATCTAACCTTTTGCTTAGGTCATCAATCATTACTTGTTTTTCTTCTTTTTTCATTATATAATGTTTTGATGATTAAGCTTCAACACTTTTAGGTTCAATTTTAACCCCAGGACTCATTGTACTAGAAATTGTAACACTTCTAAAGTAAGTCCCTTTGGATGATGAAGGTTTTAACTTAATTAATGCAGCTAAAAATTCTTTTGCGTTGTCAATAATTTGATTTGACTCAAATGATGCCTTTCCGATTGGAGAATGAATAATACCATATTTATCAACCTTGAAATCGATTTTACCAGCTTTAACATCTGTTACAGCTTGTCCAACATTCATAGTTACAGTTCCAGTTTTTGGGTTTGGCATTAATCCTCTTGGCCCTAAAATTCTTCCAAGAGCACCAACTTTGCCCATAACTGAAGGCATGGTAATAATTACATCTACATCCGTCCAACCTTGTTTAATCTTGTCTATAAATTCGTCAAGACCTACAAAATCTGCACCTGCATCGGTTGCTTCTTTTTCTTTGTCTGGGCTACACAAAACTAAAACCTTAACATCTTTTCCTGTACCGTGAGGAAGAGACACTGTTCCTCTAACCATTTGGTTGGCTTTTCTAGGATCTACTCCTAACTTTACCGCAAGGTCTACAGTTGAATCAAATTTTTGTTTTGTAATATCCTTAACAATTTTTGAGGCATCCTCTAACGAGTAAGATTTCTCTACGTCGAACTTCGATAAGGCTTCCTTTCTATATTTTGAGAGTGTCATTATTGTTAAATTTTATGATTAATTACTCCATGGAGCTTTTCCTTTTACATTTAAACCCATACTTCTTGCTGTTCCAGCCATCATCCGCATAGCAGATTCAACATTAAAACAATTTAGATCCGGCATCTTATCTTCAGAAATAGTTTTTATTTGATCCCATGTAATTGACCCAATCTTGATTTTATTAGACTCTGGAGAACCTTTTTTAATCTTAGCAGACTCCAATAACTGGACAGCCGCTGGGGGTGTTTTTACAACAAAATCAAATGACTTATCTGAGTAAACAGTAATTACACATGGTAATACCTTTCCTGCCTTTTCTTGAGTACGTGCATTAAATTGCTTGCAAAATTCCATAATATTCACCCCTTTTGCTCCTAGTGCAGGACCAACAGGAGGAGAAGGATTTGCAGAACCACCCCTAATTTGAAGTTTTATTAATCCACTTATTTCTTTAGCCATCTTTATTTATTTTTTAAACATGTAAAACGCCACAGGGAAGCTAACAGTTTTGCTTTACAATTTCTTTATTATCCGTCTTTCTCTACTTGCATATAGTTTAATTCTAAAGGTGTTTTACGACCAAAGATTTTAACCATAACTGTAAGTTTTTTCTTTTCCTCATTAATGTTTTCTATGATGCCGTTAAAATTATTAAACGGTCCATCTACTACCTTAACCGATTCGCCAACTACATAAGGAATATCCATTTCCTCGTCACTAACAGCTAGTTCATCAACTTTTCCTAATATTCTATTAACCTCCGCTTGACGCATTGGAAGAGGATCTCCGCCTTTCGTTGCACCAAGAAAACCAAGAACGTTAGTCATTGATTTAATAACATGCTCTACCTCACCAATTAAAGCAGCTTGTATTAAAACGTATCCTGGAAAATAATTTTTCTCTTTAGAAATTTTTTTTCCTTTTCTAATTTGGTATATTTTTTCTGTAGGTATCAAAACTTGTTCTACATAATCGTTTAAATTATGACGATCAATTTCTAATTCAAGCAATTCTTTAACTTTCTTCTCTTTGCCACTAATAGCCCTAATCACATACCACTTTTTGGATATTTCTGTCATAATTTAATTATTTATAAAGTGATAAATAAAACCTAATATTCCTCTCCAGCTAAAAGACTGAGCACTATCTACTACAGGCCAAATTCCAAAAACATAATCCATTAGCCATATGATGAAGGCTAAAATAATACTAGTTACTAAAACAATAATTGAGCTAGTTTGTAGGTCTTGCCAAGTTGGCCAAGAAACCTTATTTGAAAGTTCATGAACAATTTCTTCTATATAATTTTTTATTCCAGCCACTATTATATTCTTTAAATTCGTTTGCACGGATGGAGAGACTCGAACTCCCGACACCTGGTTTTGGAGACCAGTGCTCTACCAGCTGAGCTACATCCGTATTATGCGTTTAAAGGCACTCTATTTCTAGAACACCTTTAACAACACAAACTTTTATTTATATTAATCTAAAATTTCAGTTACCTGACCTGCACCAACAGTTCTTCCACCCTCTCTAATTGCAAATCTTAGACCAATATCCATAGCAACACCAGTAATAAGTTCTACATCTATAGTAACATTATCACCAGGCATCACCATTTCTCTACCAGACTCTAGTTGAATTGTTCCAGTAACATCTAATGTTCTGAAATAAAACTGCGGTCTGTAATTATTGTGAAATGGAGTGTGTCTTCCACCCTCTTCTTTTTTCAGTATGTATACTTCAGCTTTAAATTTAGCATGAGGTGTAATAGAACCTGGTTTAGCTATAACCATTCCTCTTTTGATTTGTTCTTTTTCAATTCCTCTTAAAAGCAAACCACAGTTTTCACCAGCTCTACCTTCATCAAGAATTTTTCTAAACATTTCAACTCCAGTTACAGTAGAAGACATTTTTTCTTCACTCAAACCAACAATATCTACAGGATCACCTGTTCTAATAATTCCTGTTTCAATAGCGCCCGTTGCCACAGTTCCTCTACCAGTAATAGAAAACACATCTTCAACAGACATTAAAAAAGCTTTAGCTTCGTCTCTTACCGGCGTTTCAATCCAAGTGTCTACAGTTTTCATTAACTCCATAACTGAATCTACACCAGATTGTTCACCATTAAGAGCTCCTAAAGCAGACCCCTTAATAATAGGAGTATCATTAAAATCATAAGATTCCAATAAATCACCTAATTCCATTTCTACTAATTCAATTAATTCATCATCATCTACTAAATCAGTTTTATTCATAAATACAACAAGTCTAGGAACATTTACCTGCTTTGCTAATAAAATGTGTTCTCTAGTTTGGGGCATTGGACCATCTGTTGCTGCACATACTAAAATTCCACCATCCATTTGAGCTGCACCAGTAACCATGTTTTTAACATAATCAGCGTGACCTGGACAGTCAACGTGAGCATAGTGACGATTTTCAGTTTCATATTCAATATGAGCAGTATTAATTGTAATACCTCTTTCTTTTTCTTCAGGTGCATTATCAATCTGATCGAAATCTTGCTTACTAGCTAGTCCTGCATCAGAAAGCACTTTAGAAATTGCTGCAGTAAGGGTGGTTTTTCCATGATCTACGTGACCTATGGTACCTACGTTTACATGCGGTTTGGTTCTTTCGAAATTTTCTTTTGCCATTTCTTTTGTTGTTTAGTTTCTAATTTATTTTTATTTATTTATTAATTTATTTTATTTAAATGCCGTTAAGCAAATGAGCCAATGACGGGAGTTGAACCCGTGACCTCTTCCTTACCAAGGAAGCGCTCTACCCCTGAGCTACATCGGCAGTTCCATTAAAAAAGAGCGGGAGACGAGATTCGAACTCGCGACCCTCAGCTTGGAAGGCTGATGCTCTACCAACTGAGCTACTCCCGCAAAATGGACCACAAATGTAATACATAATAACATATCTATACCTATAAATAATGATATTATGCCACATTGGTATTGGCTTAGGTGGGGAGAGCAGGATTCGAACCTGCGAAGGCGAAGCCATCAGATTTACAGTCTGACCTCGTTGACCGCTTGAGTATCTCCCCTGAAATACTTTTTATGAAAAGAACTTAAAGCCGATGGAGGGACTCGAACCCACGACCTGCTGATTACAAATCAGCTGCTCTAGCCAGCTGAGCTACATCGGCAATTTACCCTTGCTTTGCAGAAAAGGTGTGCAAATTTATAAAAAGAAACAGTATATCTTACAAAGTGAGGAAAAAAATTAGTTTTTTATCCTGTTTTTTCCTTTATGTTTATTGATTTGCCTTCTAAGTGCATCAACAGCCTCATCTGTAGCCTCTTCGAAGGATTTAGATTTTTTTCTTGCAAAAAGCTCTTTGCCAGGAATATTAATTTTAATTTCAACAAGCTTATTATTATTTGAATTTGCCCTAATTATTTTTAAAAAAACCTCAGAAACTAGAATATTACCAAAAAATAAATTGAGTTTGTTAACTTTTTGACTTACAAAATTTAATAGTTTTTGATCGGCTGAAAATTGGATAGATTGAACTTTTACTTGCATAATATAAAATTTTAGCCACGAGGATGTGACTGTTTGTGAATAGATTTTAATTTTTGAAAAGAATTATGGGTATATACTTGTGTCGCTGAAAGGTTTTCATGACCTAAAATTTCTTTAATTGAATTTAAATCAGCCCCATTATTTAACATATGGGTAGCAAAAGTATGTCTTAATATGTGTGGACTCTTTTTTTGTTTGCTTGACACTATAGAAATATAATGATTTACTTTTCTGTAAACAAACTTTTCATAAAGTTTATTGCCCTTATCAGTAACAAAAAAGTACTTTTTTTCAAATCCCAATTCGACTTTCAAATCTAGATATTGATCAATTAAGGGTTGAATATTATTTGACAAAGGAATTATTCTCTCTTTATTTCTTTTACCTAGAACTTTTAACTCTCCGTTTCTCACGTCCATATCTTTTAAGCCTATCAATTCTGAAAGTCTTATTCCAGTTTGATAAAAAAAATATAATATCATTTTATCCCTCTTTCCACTAAAAGAATTTTTGAAGTTAAATTCTTCAAATAAATTTACCACCTCCTCTTCCTTTAAAAAAACAGGCAAACGACTATCTAGTTTTGGTATTTCTAATAATTGAACTGGAGAAGAAGAAATAAGTTGTTCTTTTTTCAAAAACTTAAAAAGTGATTTTATGCTGCTTACTTTTCTAGCAACGGTAGATTTCGCTAATTTAGCGTCTAACAAATGAACCATGTAACTCCTAACATGAATCATTTCAACTTTATGAAATTCTATATCAGAATAAAATTCCGAAAGATATAAATTGAATTGATTTAAATCATTTCTATATGAGATTGTAGTATGAACAGAGTATCTTTTTTCTATTATTAAATAATCTAGAAAATTTTTGATTAAAGTTATATTACCCAATAAAAACAATTTTAGTTAGTGTAATATAAAAAAAAAGAGGGCACTAAGCCCTCACAAAATAAGATTTTAAATGTTTTATTCTGCAGCTTTAAGCTTTTCTACATATTCAGCCTTTATAACTTGCTGTCTTCGAATGATAGATTTTTTAGTATGCTCTTTTCTTTCCCTTAGCTCTTTGAGAACGCCAGTTCTTTCAAATTTCTTTTTGTACTTTTTAAGAGCTCTTTCAATTGACTCTCCTTCTTTTACTGGAATCTGTAACATGTTTCATTTTTATAGGCGACAAATGTATACAATTAAAATAAATCTCCAAAAAGAAATTTAATTATTTAGTAAAGCTCTTGAAATTACTAGCTTTTGAATTTCTGATGTCCCCTCTCCAATTGTACTTAATTTAGAGTCTCTATAAAATTTTTCAACTGGATATTCTTTTGAATATCCGTAACCACCAAAAATCTGAACTGCATCGTTAGCAACAGAAACAGCCACTTCAGAAGCTTTAAATTTGGCAATTGCAGAATGATAATTAGCATCTTTTGAATTTGATAACATTTTAGATGCTGCTTTGAAAAGCAACATTTTTGATGCTTCAATCTCCGTTGCCATTTCTGCCAATTTAAAGGATATGCCTTGAAACTTACTTATTGGCTTACCAAACTGTTCTCTTTCTTTTGAATAGGATATTGACGCTTCTAAAGCCCCTTCAGCCATGCCTAATGCCATAGCTCCAATCGAAATTCTTCCACCATCTAAAATTTTCATAGACTGGATAAATCCTTCACCAACACTGCCAATAATATTGTCTTTATGGACTCTACAATTATCGAAAATTACTTCTGCCGTTTCAGAGGCTCTCATTCCTAACTTATTTTCTTTCTTTCCTGAAAGAAAGCCTTTTGCCCCCCGCTCCACAGCAAAAGCAGTCATTCCATGAGAATCAAGCAAATCTCCAGTTCTCACTATCACTACAATAATATCTCCTGAAATCCCATGAGTAATAAAGTTTTTAGAACCATTAATCACCCAATAATCTCCATCTTGTTCCGCAACACATTTCATTCTCATTGCATCTGAACCAGTATTGGGTTCTGTAAGTCCCCATGCTCCGATCCATTGACCAGAAGACAACTTTGGAAGCCATTTATTTTTTTGATTTTCATTTCCAAACTTCAGTAAATGGTTGACACAAAGGGAATTATGAGCTGCAATGGATAAGCCAATAGCACCACAAAACTTAGAAATTTCTTTAATAACCAAAATATATTCTTCATAACCTAATCCAGAACCTCCAAACTTTTCTGGAACTAAAACTCCCATTAATCCTTGTTTGCCAGCTTTTTTGAATAACTCTATTGGAAAATACTGTTTTTCGTCCCAGAAATTAATGTATGGCAAAATTTCTTTTTTTGCAAAGTCTTGAGTCATTTGCTGAATCATCAGCTGGTCTTCTGAATGGTCAAAATTCATATCAAATAAGTTTTAATAATTTACAATACTGTTTATGTTTTTTGAAAATTCATCTAATCTTTCTCTTCCTTTTAAAAAATCAAGCTCTACGACAAATGAAAATCCATCTACTATTGCCCCTTGTTGAATTACCAATTTTGCAGCAGCAATTGCAGTCCCCCCAGTAGCAAGCAAATCATCGTGAATCACAACTCTGTCTCCTAGACCAATATCATTGGTGTTCATTTCAATGGTTGCTTTTCCATACTCTAAATCATAATCAGTTGATATGGTTTTATAGGGAAGTTTCCCTTTTTTTCTTATCAAAACAAAGGAAAGATTATTTTCAATTGTTAAAGGTAGACCAAATAGAAACCCTCTACTTTCAACACCAACTACATGGGTGGTTTTAGGTGTCAAGTAACTAGAGAGTTGTTTAACTATATTGGAGCAAAGTAGAGGGTTTTTAAGAACTGGGGTGATATCTTTAAAAATAACACCTTTTTTAGGGAAATCTTTTACATCCCTTATATGACTTTTAATTTCCTGTTTTAAATTCAATTCTACAGAATTACTGTATGGTTAGGTAAGGTACGATTTTATAATATAATTTATTATCTAGAATATGGATTTTTTTTAAATCCTCCAATAATTTGAAACACCCATGTTGTTCCCTAAAATTAACTATTGAATTAGCAAGATTCCAATTAATATAAGGGTGGTTTTTTAATTGTTTTGCTAAACAAGTATTTATATTAATTTTTACCAAACTAGAATCTTTTATAGTAAGAAATCTCTCAAAGCTTTTAAAAAGACTATCATTAATACTAAATACTTCATTTACCTGAGAAATACGAACAAATCCACCAAGAGCATTTTTATAATTTAAAATATGTATGGATCTTTTAGCACCAACTCCACGAAGCTTTCTCCACTGCAAGCTATCTGCCATATTAATATTTACAATAAATTTTGATTTTATTGAAGTTTTAGATTTATAAATTTTTTGTGGTTTTCTTAAAATCATTCTCAAGTTTCTGGGATTTAAACTATAAACCTTAGGCTTTTGACCATTTAAACAATTCTTGATTGCTGAAAAGTTGTTTGTTTTAGAATTTGAAACATAATAACTAAAAACCCCTTTAGAGTTTTTGTTATAATAAATTGTGTCAAAATAATTTTTCAAATCATAGTTGGGACTTTTAGATCTTAAAAGAAATACAAAGGGCTTTTTAAACTCTGACTTATTTGTTTTTTTATGAATTACAACGATCGAATCTAACATTTTTCTTTCTATTTCATTAAATGCATAGCATTTCAATAGTTGTTTTTTAGTGGTGAAAATATTTAACTTTTTCTGATAATTTTCAATTATCTTAATTTGAGAATTAGAGAAGCCTAACTTAATCCAATCTTTTCTTTTCCAAAAATTAGGATTTCTATTTTCGGGGATAATAATGGGCTTTTCAAATTCTAAAGTCTCTATTATCTCACTCTCCACAACAACTATTGGAGAAATGTTTTCTAAAGAATTTCTTTCATAAAAAAGAAAAATAAAATATGAAATGAAAATTATAAGAAGAAAGATAATTCCTCTACGCTGAGAAGGCGAGTAAAGTATATTAAACTTCATTGCCCAATTTAAACATCAAGATTCTCCTTCATTATTAATAGCGTCTAAATATCTAGCAAGTTGTTTTTTGACTACTGGAAATAAAAAATAAAGTCCAACCATATTTGGAAAAACCATAGCAAATATCATAGCATCTGAAAATGCCCAAATAGAATTCATACTTGCTGCAGCACCAATAATAACAAAAACCAAGAAAAGAACTTTGTAAGTTAAATCTGCTGCTCTTCCTCTACCAAATAGATATTTCCATGACTGAAGACCATAATAAGACCATGATATCATCGTTGAAACAGCAAATAATACAACTGCAATTGTTAGAAAAACATTTGAATAAGGAATATACTCAGCAAATGCCATAGAGGTTATTCCCGCTCCCTCATATGCAACGCCATCAATTAAAACAGATCCGTTGGTACCTCCATACTCAAATGCACCACCAAAATTAAAAATGATAATTACTAAAGCTGTCATTGTGCAAATAACCACAGTATCGATAAATGGTTCTAATAAAGCAACAAGTCCTTCAGATGCAGAATATTTTGTTTTAACGGCAGAATGTGCAATCGATGCAGAACCAGCACCAGCTTCATTTGAAAAAGCAGCTCTTTTAAAACCAACGAGCAAAACACCAATAACTCCACCAACACCTATTGCCTTTGGGTTAAATGCTTGAGTAATTATAAGACTAAAGGCATTGTCCACTAGATTAAAATTGAGAACAATAATATACATACAGGCTAGTAAATAAAGTAATGCCATAAAAGGAACAATTTTTTCTGTAACTGATGCTATTCTTTTTATGCCCCCGATTATTATAATACCAACAAGCAATGCTAAAATAATTCCAATTACTGCACCTGCACTTGTACTGTCTAAGCCAAGTAAGTCTTTAATGACTATTGTAGCTTGATTGGATTGTGCTGCATTACCACCACCAAAAGAACCTCCTATACAAAAAATTGCAAATAATACTGCAGTTATTTTTCCAAGTGTTTTAAAACCTTTTTCTTTTAATCCTTTGCTTAAATAATACATGGGGCCTCCATAAACAGTACCATCTTCCCCTATGTCTCTATATTGAACACCTAATGTACATTCCACAAATTTTGTAGACATTCCCAATAAACCACAAATAATCATCCAGAAAGTTGCTCCCGGTCCACCAAGAGCAATTGCTAGAGCAACACCAGCAATATTACCATTTCCTACTGTTCCTGAAACAGCTGTTGCTAATGCTTGAAAATGTGTTACCTCCCCTTGTTTACTTTCGTCAGAAATTGTGTCTTTTATATCTCCATCTACTGCCAAGTCTGAATTTGCAGAGCTAGGTTTATCTACATGGTCGTATTTACCTCTTACAACACCTATAGCTTTTCCAAAATATTTAATATTTGGAAATCCAAAATATAAGGTAAAGAACATGGCACTAAAAACCAATAATACTATTACAAATGGTGCTCCGTTAAACACCTCAAAAAATACAACGTTTGAAACAAAATCAGAAAAGGGTTTAAAGGCTTTGTCAATTTTTTGATCTAACCCCATTTCAGTAGCTTGTTGGAATTGTCCCAAAATAAAATTTGGTAATATCATTAACAAGATGGTAGATATTTTAAACTTCATATTTTTTTATTTGTTGGTGCATTATTTTTATTCCTTCTGTAAAATCCACAGGGCTATAATCTAAATCCCTCTTTGCTTTACCAATATCGAAACCCGTAATTAATGGTCTTTTAGCAGGCTGATTTAAAGATGCTGAAGTAACAGGGTTTATTAATGATTTATCTAAATTATAAAAATCTGCGACTTGATAAACTAAATCTAAAATACTGTAAGTTTTTGGTCCAGAAAGATGGTATAATCCATAGGTTGACTTATCAATAATAGATATACAACCTTTTGCTAAATCTTCTGCTAATGTTGGAGACCTATATTGATCCTTTACTACATTAATGGTATTTCCTTTGTCAATTTCACTTTTAGCCCACAAAACAATATTAGAGCGGCTCATATTATCAGTAATTCCATAAATTATAATGGTCCTTGCAATACTCCAATTGGTTAAAGTTTTTTGAACAATCTCTTCAGATTTAAGTTTGGATTCGGCATAGAAGTGCAGGGGATTTGGTTGGTCAGTTTCGTTGTAAGGCCCTGATGTTCCGTCAAAAACAAAATCTGTACTCAAATGCAATAAATGGGCCTTAACCAACTCACAAGAATTTGCAATATTCTCAACAGCATTTACATTAATATCCCAACACTCTTTTTGATTTTTCTCGCATTTATCTACATTGGTCATTGCTGCACAATTTATTACAGCATCTGGTTTTTCTTTCGATATAACCTTTTGAACTTGATTTTTGTTGGTTATATCTAGTTCTATATACTTATATCCATTAGTTTCTATAAGTCTATTGACGCCTCTAGAACAAGCCAATAAAGAAACATCATTTCTGTTTTTTAAATTGTAGATGATTTTTTGACCTAATAACCCATTGGCTCCTGTAACTAAAATTTTCTTTTTGACCATTTTAAACTTTCCAATTACTTAAAATCCCAAACAGTTTTTCTTTTTTTTCTCCAATATAATTTATCCTTATTTTCTAAAAAATAAGCCATTGGAAAATAAATTAAAAGTGGACTTCCAAGAGTTACAAAGCTTAAATAGATAAAAAACTTTCTAACTAATGCTGGATTGATACCAAATTTGGTTCCTAGCCACTCACTTACTCCGAAAGCTCGCTTCTCAAAGAAACTTAAAATTTTATTTAATAAGGAATGATAAATTTTCATAATTTAAACTTATAAGTAATTAGACATTTTATTTTTAATTTTCAAAGCTTCTTCTCTAGATTTTGAATCAAAATTCCTGTCATTACCAGCATAAATTATTCCTCTAGAAGAATTAATCAATAAACCTACATCATTATTAATTCCATTTTTAATTACTTCGTCTAAATCTCCTCCCTGTGCTCCTATTCCTGGAATTAGTAAAAAATGTTCTGGTATAATCTTTCTTATTTCAAGTAAATCTTTTGCTTTGGTAGCTCCAACAACATACATCATATTTGATTTGGTTCCCCATTTACTAGAAGATTCCAAAACTTCTTGGAAAAGAAAATTTCCTTTTTCTAAGGCTAAATTTTGAAACGATTTGGAACCATCATTACTTGTTAGACCTAAAACAATTGTCCATTTATTTGAATATTCAAGGAATGGAGTAATGGAGTCTTCTCCCATATATGGAGCAACTGTTATTGAGTCAAAATTATAAGTTGAAAAAAAAGTTTCAGCATACTTTTTAGATGTATTTCCAATATCCCCCCTTTTGGCATCTGCAATAGTGAAAATATCTTCAGGAATATATTCTATTGTTTTCTTTAGACTTTTCCAGCCAGCAATTCCCATAGATTCATAGAACGCTATATTGGGTTTATAAGCTATACAAAGATCTTTTGTAGCATCGATAATTCTTTTGTTAAATTCAAAAACAGGATCTTCCAAATCCAATAAAAATTTTGGTATTTTAGAAATATCAGTATCTAAGCCTACACATAAAAAAGATTTTTTATGATGTATTTGCTCAATAATTTTATTTCTAGTCATACTTCGTCTAATTTACTTTCATTTAGCTTCTCTGCATTTTCAGCCATTATTAATGCATCTATCATTTCCTGAATATCACCATTCATAAAGTTAGAAAGACTATAGATAGTCTTATTTATTCTATGGTCTGTAATTCTACCCTGAGGATAATTGTAAGTTCTTATTTTTGCAGACCTATCTCCAGTAGATATTAATGATTTTCTCTCATCTGCCCTTTCCTTATCCAATCTTTCTTCTTCTGCTTGATACAGTCTAGACCTTAAAACCTTTAGTGCTTTTTCATAGTTCTTGTGCTGTGAACGACCATCTTGACATTCTACTACTGTGCCTGTCGGCAAGTGCGTAACCCTAACTGCAGATTCGGTTTTATTTACATGTTGTCCCCCTGCACCAGAAGCTCTAAAGGTATCTTTTTTTACATCTGTTAAGTTAAGTTCAAAATCTACTTCTTCTGCTTCGGGAAGAACAGCTACAGTAATCGCTGAGGTATGAACCCTCCCCTGAGACTCTGTTTCGGGAACTCTCTGAACTCTATGGACTCCAGATTCAAATTTTAATTTCCCATAAACTTCTTCTCCAGAAATACTAAGCGATATTTCTCTAAATCCTTTTGTACCTCCTTCATTAGAATTAAGAACTTCAAAATTCCATGATTTTTCTTTGAAAAACATAGTAAACATTCTGAAAACATCCTCCACAAAAATACAAGCTTCATCCCCTCCAGTTCCAGATCTAATTTCCATTATGACATTTTTATTGTCATTCGGATCTTTAGGTATTAATAACCATTTTATTTTTTCATCTAAATCGGTCTTTGCACGCTGAAATTCCTCTAGCTCTTCTCGAGCCATGTCCTTAAACTCAGAGTCAGTTTCCGTTTGTAAAATGGATTTTGCATTTTCTATATTGTCAAGTATATCTTTGTAAGAATTGTAAGTATTTACCACTTCTGTAAGTTCTTTATATTCTTTATTTAAACTTACATATCTCTTCATGTCATTAATAACATCAGGATCTACCATCTGTTTAGATATCTCGTCATATTTTATGGCGATTTGCTCTAACTTGTTAAGTAATCCCTTATCACTCATTAGTAAGTAAATTCCCCCTTTTCTGAAATAATAGTTAACTTTTTAGAACTCAAATCTTCAACTCTTCCTATTTGTTTAGCCTCCAAATTAAACGCATTACATATATTAATGATAGATTGTATATTTCTTGGATTGGTGTAAATCTCCATCCTATGTCCCATATTGAAAACCTTATACATTTCTGACCAAGGAGTTTGTGATTCTTCCTGAATTAAATTAAACAAAGGAGGTACAGGAAAAAGATTGTCTTTAATTATATGGTTTTTATCGATAAAATGAAGAATTTTAGTTTGTGCACCTCCACTACAATGAACCATTCCATTAATATCTGACCTATGTTTTTCTAAAATTTTACAAATAACAGGAGCATATGTTCTAGTAGGCGATAGGACTAATTTACCAGCATTTATAGGAGAATCTTTCACAGCACTTGTCAGTTCTTTAGAACCTGAATAGACCAAAGAAGTATTAATACTATGGTCGTAAGTTTCGGGATATTTCTCAGCAATATTTTTCCCGAAAACATCGTGTCTAGCAGAAGTTAATCCATTACTTCCCATTCCGCCATTGTATTGTTTTTCATAGGAAGTTTTACCAAAAGAAGATAATCCGATAATGGCATCACCAGGTTGAATATTTTTATTGGATATGACATCCGATTTTTTCATTCTTGCAACTACAGTAGAGTCCACAATAATTGTTCTAACTAAATCTCCAACATCGGCAGTTTCTCCACCAGTAGAATGAATGCTTAAGCCAAACGACCTAAGTTCTTCTAATATTTCTTCAGAACCTTGAATAATAGCAGATATTACCTCGCCAGGAACTTTGTTTTTATTCCTTCCAATTGTTGAAGAAACTAAAATATTTTCGACTGCTCCAACACAAAGTAAATCGTCAATATTCATTATAAGGGCATCTTGTGCTATTCCTTTCCAAACAGAAATATCTCCAGTCTCTTTCCAGTATGCATAGGCTAAAGAAGATTTTGTTCCTGCCCCATCTGCATGCATTACAATGCAATGGTCATCGCTATTGGAAAAATAATCGGGTACTATTTTACAAAAAGCTTTAGGGAATAGCCCTTTGTCAATATTTTTAATTGCTTTGTGAACTTCTTCTTTTCCTGAACTAACGCCTCTTTGGGCATATCTAGAATCATCTTTCATTAAAGTGGCCCCTTAAGGGATTAATAAATTACTAATTATTTTTGGAAACGTAGTCAAAGTTAAGAACAATGAATTGAGTCCTTCTATTTTTTTGATGGGCTGCTTCTTGCTCCTCTACAGTAGATAAATCGGAAATAGCGTCACATTCTAACCCCTCCATTTTTGGCTTAGCTTCTCCATATCCTACCGCTTTCATACGTTCAGCTGGAATTCCTTTTGAAATTAAATAATCTACACAAGACTGGGCTCTTCTTTGAGAAAGTTTTTGATTATAATCATCCCCTCCTCTACAGTCTGTATGAGCTTGCAATTCAATAACTATTGATGGATTATCAATTAAAGTAGTATAAAGAAAGTCTAAAGAATCCTTTGAATTTATTTTGGTATCGGAAGACTGTAAAGTATCAACTAAAAGTTCGGCTTTATCCAAAGCATATTGAACTTCTGGAAAATCAATTGCTTTTTCACTAACTGGTTGAACTTCAAAAGGATCATAAAAAGTTTTATTATCTTCTAGATTAAAAGTTGAAAACTTTGATTTTCTTACTAAAAAACTATCTTTTTGGCACTCAACTTCATAAATTAAATCATGTTTGATATATCTTTTCCCTTTTGAAATTTCATTAAAAAGAATAGTTCCATCAACATCTGTTGTTTTAACAAACTCGTCTATAATTCCTCCAGAAGTATCAATTGTAGTAACTTTTATAGTAGCTCCGGGTACTGGGTCTCCTGTTTCTGAATTGGTTACTTCTACGTAATATTTTAATAAGACTGGTGGAATGTTAAAATTAAAAATATCATCGTGACCCTTTGTTCCTTCTCTAGAAGATGTAAACATTCCTCTTCTATCTGTATTTCTCTCTAAAATAATTCCAAAATCATGCTCATTTGAATTTAATGGATATCTTAAATTTTCTAAATCTGACCATTTATTATCCCCTACCTTCTTAGCTTTGAACATATCTAATCCTCCAAACCCTTCATAACTATCAGATGAAAAATACAAATCTCCATTTTCTGAAAGATATGGGAACATTTCATCACCTATACTATTTATTTCAGGACCTAAATTGACAGGTGTCATCCAATTCTCTTCTCTTGGGTCGTACTCAGAAATCCACAAATCATGCATTCCGTATCCACCAGGGAAGTCAGCAGCAAAAATCATTATCTTCATTTCAGAATCCATAGCAGGATGACCACAAGATAAAGTATCAGCATCTTCAGGCTTTAATTTAATCTTTTTAGCTTGTGTCCAAGAATCCCCTTTTCTTTTTGAGTAAAATATTGCACACCCTAAATCCACTTTTTTCATTCTAGGACACCTGGTAAAATAAATTTCATCTCCTGATGGAGAAAGAACTGAAGGGCCCTCGTTGTCTTTAGAGTTAATAGAATTGGGTAGAAGTTGAGGCTCACTCCATTTGCCATTATTGTCTCTTGTCGTAGACCATAAATCCATGAAACTATCTCCTGTTCTAGAATCAATACCGTCTCCATTAGATCCATCTCTAGCAGATACAAAAACAATAGTATTATGGTTTATATCTGCCCATGCAGGTGAATAATCATAATGTTCTGAATTGATTTGTCTTTCATTTTGAATCAGGTGTTTGGTCTTATTTCTTACTCCATCTGCGTAATGCTCGCAGGACTTAAGTAAAATATTTGCATGCTTATCATTTGGAAATATTTCTAAATATTTTTTTATGTTTTCAGCTGCAGATTCATATTCTCCTTCTTCTACCAATACATCTGCAAGTAATATATATAATTTAGGATGGTTTTTTTGGTACTTTAGTTTAAAAGCTCTTTTGTAGTATGTTTCCGCTTGAGCTGGTTCAACATCCAATCTATAACACTCAGCAATTTGAAAATTAATTCTACCTTTTTCTTCAATGTCTTTTTCTTTTACCTCTCCCTTTTTATATAAATCAATTGCATCAAAATATGCTTCATTTTTAAAGTTTAAATCAGCCTGGATGACAAAAGGGTTTTTACTCTGAGAATAGCCAGACCACAATGAAAGAAAAATTAAAATCAGTATTAATTTTGTTTTTTTTAAAAAAGATCTTACAAAAATAAATTGTTTCATAAACTATATTTTATTGCAAAATAACTAATTATTTTCTTAAAAGTTCATAAATCTGTAAATCTCGCAAAGATTTACTTAAAAACATCATAAAAATAATTTGGAATTTAACCTCAATTTGGTGTTTAATCAACACTAAGGTTGGGATTTGTTGATAAATATTATTTGCATATAACACTTAAAAAGTAGATTAAAAAACTGAAAAATATATATTTGTTGTAACTATATTATATTTTTATTGAAATGGCAAAATCAAAATTAGAATACATTTGGCTGGATGGTTATAATCCAACTCAAAACATGAGAAGTAAAACTAAAATAATTGAAGATTTTAGTGGAGAGCTTAAAGACTGTCCCATATGGTCTTTTGACGGAAGTTCTACCAAACAAGCCGAAGGAAGTTCATCAGATTGTTTATTAAAACCAGTTGCTTGCTATCCAGATCCAGTGAGAGAAAATGGATTTTTAATAATGACAGAAGTTTTGAAATCTGACGGGACTCCACACGAATCTAATGCGAGAGCTAAAATTGATGATGATGACAACGATTTTTGGTTTGGTTTTGAACAGGAGTATTTTATTATGGATGTCAATACTCAGCTCCCATTAGGATTTCCAGTTGGTGGATATCCCGGCCCTCAAGGAATGTATTATTGTTCTGTAGGTGGAAGAAATACTCATGGAAGACACTTGGTTGAAGAACACGCTGACATTTGCATAGAAGCTGGTATTAATATTGAAGGAATCAACCAAGAAGTAGCCAGTGGACAATGGGAATTTCAGTTGTTTGCAAAGGGAGCTAAAAAAGCAGGTGACGAAATGTGGATTGCTAGATATATTTTAGATAGGTTAACTGAAGACCATGGATATTATATAGAATACCATCCAAAACCAGTTAAAGGAGACTGGAACGGATCTGGAATGCATGCAAATTTCTCTAACACATTACTTAGAACATGTGGGTCTAAAGAAATTTATGAAAAAATATGTGAAGCGTTTAGGTCCGTTACCAAAGAACACATAGAAGTTTATGGTCAGTTTAATGATCAAAGATTAACTGGTCTTCACGAAACTGCAGCTATTAGTGACTTTAGTTATGGGGTTTCTGACAGAGGAGCATCAATAAGAATACCAATCATTACTGTTGAGCAAGGTTGGAAAGGCTGGCTAGAAGATAGAAGGCCTGCATCTAACGGAGATCCATACAAAATTGCAGGAAGAATAGTAAAGACTGTTAAATCTGCCAAAGTCTAATTATAAGAAAATTTTATTCTTTTTTCTCTTTTTTATTATTTAGAGATCCTGTAATCTCGTCATCGTCAAAAGCAGCTGTCTTAATATCTTCCTGTATTTGTTGAGAGGCATCTCTTAATTGTCTCATACCTCTTCCAAGGCTTCTTGCAATTTTTGGAATACTTTTTGAACCAAAAAACAATAGAACTACTAAAAAAACAAATATTAGTTCTCCAGCACTGATTCCCTCTAGAAGTAATAGCTGGATACTACAAAAAAACATTATGCGTTAATTTTATTTTTTGATAAATCTACCACAAGAGGCGTTGCTATAAATAATGAAGAATAAGTTCCTACAACTACCCCAACCATTAAGGCAAAAGCAAACCCTTTAATAGATTCACCTCCAAAAATAAATATTGTTAGAAGAACTAAAAATGTACTTAATGAAGTGTTGATAGTTCTAGAAAGTGTACTATTTAAAGCTCTATCAACTACTTGTACAGCAGATGATTTTTTGTGAAGAACAGAGTACTCTCTGATTCTATCAAAAACAACAACAGTATCGTTGATAGAATAACCTACAACTGTTAAAATTGCAGCTATAAAAGCTTGATCAATTTCCATAGAGAATGGAACAACATTGTAAAATATAGAAAACAAACCAAGAACTACCAAAACGTCATGGAACATAGCAATTAAAGCACCAAGGCCGAATTGCCACTTTCTAAATCTGTAAGCTATATATATAAATATTATAAATAAAGAGAAAATTACTGCTAAAAAAGAACCTTTAATTAACTCATCTGAGATTTGACTCTCAACTCCTCTAGAAGTCAAAAGATTATAAGTCAAACCGTCATTAACATCCTCAATATTTGAATAACCTAAATCCTGAAATGCTTGAGCTAATGAGGCATCTATTTTTGCAACTTTAACTTTATTTTTAAGAACAGATTTTTCTAAGTATTTGGTAGTTATTTCTAGAGTATAAGCGTTATCTACTGTTTTAACTTCAGGTGCTATATAATTTCCTTTGTCATCAACGCATCTATTACTTACAGCATTTTGAACCGCAGATTTATCTATTTTTTCTGAAAACTCAACCCTGTAAGTTCTTCCACCAGTAAATTCAACTCCTCCATCTAATCCTTTAGTTGATAATGAAAAAATTCCAAAACCAACAATCAATGCTGAAAAGACATAAAATACTTTCCTTTTATTTAAAAATTCTATCGTACTTCCAGTAAATAAATTTTCTGTAAATTTTCTAGAAAAATGAACGTCTCTTTTAGAATCTAAAAAGTAAGAGAAAATTAATCTAGTTATAAAAATTGCAGAAAACAGTGAAGTAAAAACACCTATTATTAATGTAGTAGCAAACCCTTGAATAGGTCCAGATCCAAAGTAAGCTAGAACTACTGCTGTAAGAAGTGAAGTTACATTAGCATCAATAATTGCAGAATAAGCATGCTTATAACCATCCTGAATAGCTAATTTAATTCCCTTTCCATTTTTCAGTTCCTCTCTTACTCTCTCATAAATAAGAACATTTGCATCTACAGACATTCCAATAGTTAAGACTAATCCTGCTATACCAGGTAATGTCAAAGCTGCACCTAGGGAAGCTAAAGTTCCGATGATAAAAAATACATTTGCTATCAATGCGACATTTGCAACCCAACCAGCTCTCTTGTAATAAAAAATCATATAAAAAAGAACCAATAAAAAAGCAAAGAAAAAAGACCAAAGTCCTGAATTAATATTTTCCTCACCAAGGGATGGGCCTACAATAGCTTCGTCTACAATTACAGCAGGAACTGGGAGGGAACCAGCTTTTAAAATATTTGCTAAATCTTGAGCTTCTTCAATCGTTTCAAATCCACCAGAAATTTCTGTATTTCCACCTGTTATTTTTTGTCTTATAAAAGGAGATGAAAAAACCTGATCATCTAAAACAATTGCTATTACTTTTCCAACTTTCTGTTCTGTCCACTTTGCCCAAACATCTGCAACATTTGAATTGAAAGAAAGTGCCACCGATGGTTTAGAATCATTGTCAAAACTTTGAGAAGCATTTACCACATCTTCTCCATTAATCTTAGGTTCTCCACTAGTTGGTATTTCAATTGCCATTAAAGTATGACCAGTGAAACTTTGAGATGTTTCATATGTACTCACATCTCTTGACCATAAAAATTTATGTCTTCTAAGATTAAAAATATCTCTTGCAACCTTAGACTTAAGCATAGAATTAATTTTAGCAGTATCCACAGACTTTGCAACCCCAATGTAGGGGCTATTTGATGTGTGAATAAACCAAAGACTACCATTTAAAATCTTTCCATCGGCTAACATAATAGAGTCTTGGATTACTCTTTCTAAAGATTTTTCTTCAAGCAAAGAATCGTTAGCTTTCTTAACGTTCATGTAAGTTTCTACTTCAATTGCAGATAAAGAATTTAAAGAGTCTTGAGAAATTTCTATAAAATCCGATTCAACTTCATTAGTTAACTCTTTGGAAACTGCCTTATTCAACTCCAAAAACTCATCTGTCCAATCTGCATGAGCTCCGTCCCAAAATTCTAAGCTGGCAGTAGACTGAAGTAAATTTCTAATTCTATTTTTGTCCTTTGCTCCAGGAAGCTCAATCTGAAGTCTGCCAGAAACAGCAAGCTTTTTGATGTTAGGCTGGCTAACACCAAACTTATTGATTCTAGATTCTATTATCCTATGTGTTTTTTGAATAGCATCTTCACTCAAATCTCTAAGCGTTTGAATTATTTGGTCGTTTTTATTGGCTGCTGTTTTTTCAACTGAATTAATATCCATATAATCTTTTAGCCCATTGCTAAAGAAAATCATTGGAGGATTCTTAGGATAAAGCTCTTTGTAATGGGCATAAAATAGACCTATAAAATCATCGCTGTCTGAGTCTACTGTAGTAGAACCTTCCTTAAAATCCTTAAGAGCAGCATTAAAAGGGTTTTTGAATGAAATTTTGGAAGAGTTTCCAGCAAAATTCTTTACTAAATCTTCAATGGAAACTTCTAAAGTGACACTCATACCTCCTTGAAGATCTAATCCAAGACCTAATTCTTGATCTTTACATCTTTGGTAATCTAAATCTAAGATTGGATATGTCGGTTGGTCTCTGTTTTCTTTTAATAATTTTTGTTCATAGTGGGAAACAATCTGTTGTTTTTCTTTATCAGCACCTATTACTAGAGTGTCTCCATTGATTACAAATTCAACCGCTTCGTTGGAGAGAGAGTCGTACTTTTGCTCTGCTAAATCATGAATATTTGTTTCAAAAGATTTAGTAACCCAAGAAAAGGAAAGCTGATATAAACAGGCTAAAAATAATAAAATGGTAAATACCCATATTGCACTTCTATTTCGCATTAAAATTTTTTTAGTTATTAATAAAATAAATTAGAGGGCGCAAATATAAAATTTCAATTGGTTATTACCAACAATTCCACAACAAGTTAACAATGTTTGACTTTAAGAACTACATTTGTATTAACTAGATTATCAATATTTTAAAGAACTTAACCAACTATTTCATAAAATAAATCCTAAAAAAATTAATGCAATTAACTCTATCTAAAAAAATATTGATACTCTCATTTTTAGTTATGCTTTTGACTTTAGTAAAAAGCCAGAACTTTTCATTAGTTCAGCAAAACAGTATTCAAGTAATCGTTAATAATGACACTCTTATTAACCCATGGACTGGTGGATTTAATTCTGCACAAATTTCCAAAATCGACTTAAATAATGATCAAATTGAAGATTTATTTGTCTTTGACAGGTCTAGTGACAAAGTAATTACCTTTATATCTAAAAATAATAATTTTATCTACGCACCAGAATATGAAAAATTATTTCCATCTAATTTAAAGAACTGGGTTTTACTTAGAGACTTTAACAATGATGGAAAAAAAGATATATTTAGTTATGTCTCCGGAGGAATAGGACTTTGGAAAAATACTTCAAGTGGAAATGAACTATCCTTTAATTCATTGAGTTTTTTTCAATCTTCTATTAATGCTAATGTGCCATATATTTTGTCTTCCCAATACAATAACGATGTTAATATTTATGTGGTTTCATCAGATATTCCTTGTATTAGTGACATAGACAACGATGGAGATTTAGATATTTTAAATTTTGGAGTTCAAGGAAGCGTAATTGAATACCATAAAAATATTTCGACAGATTTAGACACCTTAATTTTTGAAATGAAAAATGCTTGTTGGGGCAATTTTAGCGAATCTGGATTGTCTAATACCTGCACCTTATTTGATACCTGTTTATTTAATGTCCCAAACCCTGAAGACTCAATAAGTATTAATAGAAATAATTTAAGACACAGTGGTTCAACCATCCTGTCTTTAGATTTAAATAACGACCAAGTAAAGGATCTAATTCTTGGCGATGTTTCATACAGCAATCTAGTGGCATTATACAATGACAGCATAGGAGTTAACTTAAACACCTCCTTTATTTCTCAGGATACGCTTTTCCCAAGCTACTCCGTACCAGCTAATTTACACCTCTTTCCAGCCACATTTTATGAAGACATGGACCATGATGGAATAAAAGATTTGGTAGTATCCCCAAACTCTACTAGTGAGTCTGCAGATAAGGAGAGCATTTGGTTCTATAAAAATTTTGGAGGCAACAATTCCCCTCAGTTTTATTTACAAAATAAAAATTTTCTACAAGAAAACACTATTGAACTCGGGAGAGAATCTAAACCATTAATAGTAGATATAAATAACGATCAAATTTTAGATCTTCTAGTCTCTAACTTTGGAGAATTTGATTTAAGTATTCCGATTCATTATAATTCTTACATAGAATCTTATGAAAACATAGGCACAAACGAAAATCCAATATTCAATAAAACCTCTAGTGATTTTCAAAATATTTCCTCTCAAATAAACGATATTAATTTAATTCCAACGTTAGGAGACCTAGACGGGGACGGTGATTTAGATGCAATTGTAGGCGACTATAGCGGAAAATTACACTTTTTAGAAAACGTTTCTTCAAATCCCGCAATAATAAATTTAAACCTGAGTATATCGCCCTTAACAGATGTTTTTAATAATGTTTTTGATTTTGGATTTAATGCTCATCCCACACTTTTTGATATAGATAATGACAATGATTTAGATTTAGTAGTGGGTGAGGCAATAGGAAATTTAAATTATATTGAAAATATTGGAGATTCTATTAATTTTAATTTTGATTTAAGGTCTGAAACATTTGGAGGAGTTTCGGTATCCGAGTGGTGGACTAATATAGGAATGAGTTCGCCAATTTTTCATAGAAACGGTTCTGATATTGAATTGTACGTTGGAAGCAAAAGAGGTGCTATTTATAAATACAATAATATAAACAATAACCTTTCCGGAAATTTTAATTTAGTAGATAGTAATTTCAATAATATATTTGCAGGAACTCACAGCACACCAGCAATTTCTGATTTAAATAACGACTCCTTAATTGATTTTATTATAGGAAATAAAAGAGGAGGACTTTCTCTATTTATGGGTACTTATGATTCTTTGATTTCGACATCGAGTTTTCCGTATGAAATAGAAAATAAATATGAAATATTTCCTGTGCCAGCTAGAGACATTATTAATATTAAAAATCTTAAAAAACAGCTTTATTTTGAAATATTAAGCTTAACGGGAAAAAAAGTTGGAAGTGGATATACTAAAGGTGCAATTAAAGTAAGTAAATTGAACCATGGAATATATTTTATTATCCTTGAGGACGGGATTCATAGAAATATTTTAAAGTTTGTTAAATGTTAAATCAAAATTCTACAATAGTTTTTATAGATGATGATTGCATTTTTTGTAATTTTTGGGGGAAATACATTCTAAAAAATGACAAGTCTGACTCTATTTTAATAAGTCCATCTAAGTCCAATATATTTAAAGAAACTAAAAAACAATTTAACCAATTTCCTAACCCCAAAGAGACTATTATTCTCTACTACAAAGGACAAATTTACTCTAAATCTCTTGCGGTAATTAAAATATCAATTTTGATGAAAAATTGGCAAGCAATAATGTCGGTTAGCTATATAATTCCAAACTTTATAAGAGACTTCATTTACGATACGATTTCTAGAAACAGAAAATCTATTATGATGGATAGTTGTGTTATAGATGAACTTAAAAGAAAAGATAAATATGTAGTCTAGCCTTGACTTAGATACTGTCTAATGCGCTATTCATATTTCTTACTGCATTAGCACTTTTTTCAAATAAGTCTTTTTCTAGTTCATTTAAATCAACATCTACTATATTTTCCCAACCATTTTTCCCAACAATAACTGGCACTCCAACGCAAATGTCTTTCTGGCCATATTCTCCATCTAAAAATACAGAGCAAGGAATAATTCTTTTTTGATCATTGAGAATACTATCTACTAAAAAAGCTACGGCTGCTCCAGGTGCATACCATGCTGAAGTTCCTAATAGTCCAGTAAGAGTCTTACCACCTACCATAGTTTCAGAAGCAACTTTATCTAAATGATCTTTATCTAATAAATTACTTATTGAAATTCCGTTATAAGTTGCTAATCTTGTTAGAGGAATCATTGTTGTATCTCCATGACCTCCTATTACCATACCATGAATATCACTCGAGGGTTTCCCTAATGCAAATGATAAGTAAGTTCTAAATCTAGCACTATCTAAAGCTCCTCCCATTCCTATAATTCGATGCTTATCTAAACCACTCTCTTTTAAAGTTAAATAGGTCATGGTATCCATAGGATTTGAGACAATAACAATTACCGCATCTGGTGAATGCTCTAAAACATTATTAGTAACTGTTTTTACTATTCCAGCATTAACACCAATAAGCTCTTCTCTAGTCATCCCTGGCTTTCTTGGAATACCACTTGTAACTACAACAACATCACTTCCAGCAGTTTTTGAATAATCGTTAGTGCTACCAACGATTTTAGTATTGAAACCAAGTAAAGAAGAAGTTTGGGTCATGTCTAATGCTTTCCCCTCTGCAAAATCCTTTTTAATATCTAATAAAACAACTTCACTTGCAATTCTTTTATAGGCAATTGCATCAGCGCAAGTTGACCCTACATTCCCAGCTCCTACAATAGTTACTTTCATAATTGAATATTTTAATAATTTTTAATTAAGAATTATGTGTCAATATTTGCATACTTAGCATTCTTTTCAATGAATTCTCTTCTTGGTGGAACCTCATCTCCCATTAACATTGAAAAAATTCTGTCTGCTTCCACTGCACTTTCAATAGTAACTTTTCTTAATGTTCTATTTTCTTTAGACATAGTTGTATCCCAAAGCTGTTCTGCATTCATCTCACCAAGTCCCTTATACCTTTGTACATGAACACTTGATTCACTTCCAGAACCTTTCATTTGATCAACATATTCTTTTCTTTGGTTGTCGTCCCATGCGTACTTGGCTTGCTTGCCTTTCTTTATTAAATATAGTGGTGGAGTAGCAATATATAAATAACCGTTTTCAATTAATTCTTTCATGTATCTAAAGAAGAAAGTCATTATTAAAGTTTGAATATGGCTTCCATCTACATCGGCATCACACATTATAATTATCTTGTGATAACGCAGTTTTTCCATATTTAATGCTCTAGAATCGTCCTCGGTACCAACACGAACACCTAGAGCAGTATAAATATTTTTAATCTCTTCATTTTCAAAAATCTTATGTTGCATTGCTTTTTCTACATTAAGAATCTTGCCTCTCAAAGGCATAATGGCTTGAAAATGCCTGTCTCTTCCTTGTTTTGCTGTTCCACCAGCAGAATCTCCCTCAACAAGATAAACCTCGCATTCTGTAGGATCTTTGGAAGCGCAATCAGAAAGTTTTCCTGGCAATCCCGCACCACCCATAGGATTTTTACGCTGTACCATTTCTCTTGCCTTAGTAGCTGCATGTCTAGCAGTTGCCGCAAGAATAACCTTTTGAACAATTTGTTTTGCATCATCTGGATTTTCCTCTAAATAGTCGTTCAACATTTCACTTACAGCTTGACTTACAGGTGCCGTAACTTCTCTGTTGCCCAATTTAGTTTTAGTCTGACCCTCAAATTGAGGTTCTTGAACCTTCACAGAAACAATTGCTGTCAACCCTTCTCGAAAATCATCCCCTGAAATATCAAATTTTAATTTATCAAGCATTCCAGATTTCTCAGCATATTTTTTCAACGTACCAGTCAATCCCCTTCTAAAACCAGACAGATGAGTTCCTCCCTCATGGGTATTTATGTTATTGACATACGAATGTATATTTTCCGCATAAGAATTATTATAGATTAAAGCTACTTCAACAGGTATTCCATTTTTTTCACCTTCAACACTTACAACATTTTGTATTAATTTTTCTCTTGTACCATCCAAAAATTCAACAAATTCCGACAAGCCTCTTTCCGAATAAAATGTTTCTACAGGTGCATTCCCATCTTCATTTTTAGATTCTGAGCGCTCATCTGTCATAACAATTGTTAAGCCTTTGTTTAAAAAAGACAATTCTCGCATTCTAGTTGCCAAAATATCGTACTGATATTCAAGAGATTCAAATATTTCAGGGTCTGGATAAAAGACAACTTCCGTTCCTTTCAAGTCCGTAGTTCCTTCTTCTTTAACTAAATACTGTTCCTTACCTTGCTTATATTCTTGGACATAAATCTTACCATCTTTAAAAACGCTTGCCTTTAAATTGATAGATAAAGCATTTACCACAGAAACCCCAACCCCATGTAAACCACCTGAAACTTTATAGGAGTCTTTATCAAATTTACCTCCAGCTCCAATCTTTGTCATTACTACTTGCAAAGCTGATACACCTTCTTTTTTATGAACTCCAACAGGGATTCCACGACCGTTATCCATTACACGAATCCCATTTCCTTCTAAAATAGACACTGAAACTTTATCACAATGTCCTGCTAAAGCCTCATCTATAGAATTATCTACAACTTCGTATACTAAATGGTGTAATCCTCTTGAACCAACATCTCCAATATACATGGAAGGACGCATCCTAACATGCTCCATTCCCTCAAGTGCCTGTATACTGTCCGCTGAATAATCTTTTTCTTCACTCATTTGATAAAATTTGAATGATCAAATATACTATTTATAGGGTATTTTTAAAGGAAGAAAACCTCCAATTAATTGGATACTTTTCAACAATTAGAAACTAAATGTAATACCACCTAAAATATTGATGGATTGAACAGGGAAATTTTGCCAATATTGATATTTTTTTGCTGTGAAATTATTGAACTGAATAAAAGCAGAAACTTTTTTATTATACCTATATTCTGCAGAAATATTCATATCTACAAAAGTTGGCAAACTGTAGACATATTTATTATCTACAAAAACAAAATTAATTATTGATTCAGGAAGAGAAAAGGAATAAACTTCTCTTTTACCAACCAAATAAAAATCAGACTTTAAAACAATTTTATCAGATAAATCTAACAAACTAGATAATGTAAATATAAAGTCAGGTCTTTGCCAAGCACTACTTAAATTAGCAGGGCTATATATAAAATATTCACCCTTAGCAGAGATTTTTAACTTTTCTAATTCTTGGTAAGTAATTTCAGCAAGAAAAGTTGTTTGACTAAGATTATCATACTTAGTCTGAAACTTATTGCCATAAGATGAGTTTGTATCAGGTATAAAGAAATAAATACTGTCTAATTTTTGAAAAGAACTTGACAAATTAAAGGTGAATTTACTACTTAAAGAACCTCTTAATCCTGCAAATATGTTGCTCTTTTGTATGGTGTTTTGAAGTTTAGAATCCTCGGAAATAAATGGGTTTTCTAACCTAATGTTGTTAAAGGTATTTCTTTGTACTTTGCCAACCCACCCCCCATAAGGTATAAAGATATTATTAAAGAGATTACAGCTTACCTCTAAATCTGGAAAAACATAGAATTTAGCATTTTCATAAATATTAGCTTGTATAGATATTCCAGCTTTGAAAATTAAATTGTTTTTCCTAGAATAAATATGTGGACTAAAACGAACGATTCCGGATGAATTAGAGGTTATATTACTTGGTTGAATAATATTATCATCATCTAATTTTAAAGTTTCCGGAGAATTGATGTTATTTATATCAAGTTCAAAAGTTCCTAAAAATTCTTCGTCTAATATGAGCCATCCTGAGTGAGCTCCCAACAGAAAATGATTTTCGGAAAGATTATAATTACTATTTAGGTGGTGAAAATCTATCCAACTTTTAATTCTTAATTTATTAGTATCTCTTCCTGTATTTCTAGAGTTAAACTTTAAATGTAGATCCAAAAAATCGTAATTTTGTTTAAAAAGAGAATCTGAATTTTTAAATGATTCAATCGCTAAAGAATCATTAATATCTAAACCATAAAATTCATACATAGAATTATCGTCATAATCCAGACCATAAAAATGATAAGAATTTCTTTCATACTGAAATTCTGACCATAAATCATAATTCATAAAAAACTTTTGATAATATCCTCCTAAATTTAAATCTGAAAATTTAGTATTCCCCATTTCTTTTATACTGGAGAAGCTACCATTATTTCTTGCATTTAGGCCCCAACTTTCATCTCTTGACCTTTTAGAAGCATAATTCAATTCCAATAGTGGAGTTAGGTACGTTCCAGCTCCAGCTTTTAAATATCCTCTATATAACTTGTCGCCATTAGCAGTTATCTTTAACCTTGCAGGCTTTATATTCTCAATTGAGTAGTTTGTTAGGTATCTTTTTGGCTCTAAATAATATTTAATATCATCTGAAATACTCACAGAATCTGTGTGAGTTGGGAAGATTGGTGTTTTTTGAATCTTAGAAATTTTTCTAGCTCCAGATCCAATCCCTAAAAAAGTTTCCGTACTCTCATTTTCTTGAGCTACAATACTAAAACTCAATATTGCTGAAACAAAAATTAATATTTGGAGTTTATTTGTCTTCATCTTTCTTAATTCCCTTTAAATCAACTTTATTTAGTTTTAAAACTTCCGGATTATTTTCTAAATCTTTATAAATTGTTTCTAATTCTATTTCCAATTCTTCTTGTTCTGGCTGCTGTTGCAATTCATTTATTTCTAGACTCTTTATGAAATCTAATTTTTGAACTGCTGCTGCTAAAACCTCACCTTTTTTATCTCCATCGTAGTTGTCTAAAACACTTTCTACACTATGTTTTGCATTGAAATAATCTTTCTGAGCAGTAAAATTATCTCCAAGCAGTAATATTCCTCTTGCCAACCAATAATCATAAGATGGCTTTTGTTTTACTAATTCCATAATTAAAACCTCACAAGATGTATAATCCTCTTTATTGTAAGCTATCTCACATACATGGTATTTTGCCTCGGCAGCAGCTATACTTTTGGTGAACTGCACAACACTATCGTAATATAATTTTGCGCTGTCTAATTGATTTATTTTTTGATAAGATTTACCTAGGAATAAATACGCATCTTCTTTAAGCTTGTTATTTAAGTTTGATAAAAGAAGAATCTTTTTTGCATACTTAATAGTAGAAATGGGATTACCTAAATAATGAAAACAATAAAACTGCCCTTTTTTTGATATTGACAAGTCCTCTTGATCCATGCTTACATCTTCTAAAATTGAAAAGTAAGCTAGAGATTTTTTAAAATCTTTAGCATCATAAGTTATCTCTCCTGCATACTTTAGAGCTTCTATGTAATAATTGTTATTTGGTTTTGTAGAAATGTAATCATAGTGAAATAAAGCTTGTGTTTTCTTGTTCTCAGAATAATAACAGTTAGCCATAAAATAATGTGCTGAAATTTCTCTTACCGGTTGTTCAATATTATCCAGATAGTAAGAAGCCTTTTCAATTTGTTTTTTACAATCACCATTATCTCTAGCAAGAACAACAGCCTTCCATAAAGTTGAATCTTTCTCCTTGATACTAACATCAATTCCTCTTGAGCTAAGCCAGTCATAATACCCCTTCAAGTCTCCCCTTAAATTATAAACTTCCATCATTAATTCAGTAGCTAATTGATTTTCTTGTTCTGCATCAGGATAATTTTCCATGACTGTTAATAAAAACTTTTCAGCTTCTTCATGATTTTTTTCTTTTAAAGAAATACTGCCTAACTCAACATATGCTTTTGAAATTAAATTATTATTTGGATATTCATTTATGAATTTTAAGTAAGTATTTAAAGACTCTTTATTTCTATTTTCATCTTTATAAGCTTGAGCTAGATTTAAAAGAGAATATACTTGGTATTTTGAGTTTGGATATTGATTTGTTAATCTTTTTAAAGTATTTATTTTCCCTTTATAATCTTGTATTAAGCCTTGAGAAGTAGCCATTTGATTTAAGGCATAAGAATGATTCCCATTTCCGATATTTAAAGACAACGCATAATTTTCTATAGCCAAACTATCTTCCTTAAGCAAAAAGTATGTGTCAGCAATTCTTAACAGCGCAATTTTATAATTATTTGAGTCAGGTAAATTGTATTGGTGGATATAATTTCTAAAGTACTTTAAAGCATTTCTAAGTTCTTCTTTTTGAATTTTTGAATCACTTCTTGAAATATTTAGGTATGGATTTGCTTTTTCAAAATAACTGTATCCAATATGAAAATCTAAATCTAAAAACTCATTAGTTAAAATAGATCCGTTAATAAATCTAAATTTCTCATAACTCTCCACAGCTTTTAAATATTCCTTTAGATTATAATTAGACTCTCCTATCCAAAATTGACTCATAGCATTTAATTTTTGGTCAATTGGATACTTTTTAACCCGCTCAAAGTTTGTAATTGCATTCTTATATTCCCTATTATGATATTGTTCAACAGCGCGGTTATATACAATTGTTTGGTAGGCTTTCTGCATTCTTGGATCCTTGTTTTTAATTTTGTCCATAGAAGCAAGTGCATCGTCGTAATTTTTTGTAGTTAGGTATACTTTCAATAAAAAATCGTATGCTTCTTTAGCATCTTCAGAATTTGGAAAGTTTTCGATAAACTGCTGAAAAGCATTAATTGCTTCATCGTATGGATTGTAACTTAGTTCGTAAGCTAGTTTTGCATAATTAAAAAGTGAATTCCGTCTGATATCAAGATCAAAATTTAGCTTACTAGCTTCTTGAAATGCATTTCTTGCATAATCTTTTTGCTCTAAAATTAAATAAGCATCAGCCATATGGTAGTAGGATATCTGAGTTAATGAATCATCTACAGTAGCAATCCTTGAAAAAATTTCTATGGCTTTTTTATATTTTTTTGTCTTATAGTAGCAATAGCCAACTTGGTAATTGCTTTCTCTATTTGATTTCGCATTTCTCTTGAAAATCTCATAGTATTCTAAAGAACTTTCATACTTGTTTTTTTTGAAATAAGAATCTCCAATTAATTTTGCAAATTCACCTTTTCTTTTTTCTGTAACAGAGTCAATATATAAAGATCCATATTCAATAAGCTCATCATATTTATTTTGCTGGTATAAAATCTGGGTAATATAATAGGGAATTATTGCCTTGAACATTTTATTATTTGCAATCTTTCTAAAACCAACTAGAGCAGTTTGGTACTTACCTTCGTCATATGCTATGTGACTATAGTAATATGTTGCTGGGACAGAATAATTTGTTTTTTTTTGCAAAAGATCATTGAATAAAACTTTTGATTCACTGAGGTTTTTTGTCATGAATTTTGAATATCCAAGTTTAAAAAGATACTCGCTTTGGTCCTCACTTGTTAAATCATATTGATCAACTTTTTCAAAAAACTCTATTGATTTTTTAAATTTTTTGGTTTGATAATAATGCTTTCCGAGTTGAAAATAAATATTTTTAGCTTTTGGGTGATCTGGATGGTCTAATGAAAACCTAGTTAAAATCGTCTCTACATTTCTGTGGTATAATTTCAATGCACAAACTGCAAAATAATATTCAGCATTTATTCTCAACTCATCTTGAGGATTATTGAATTTGTTAATAACATCCTTGAAATAGTATTGGGCTGAACTATACTTTTCTTTATCAAAAAGTTCTTGAGCTATTTTATAGTTTTTATACGGATCATTTCGTAGAAAAGTTTTTTGTGCAATAGAAATATTTACAAAAATTATTGCTAGAGAAAAAACAAATATCTTTTGGGAAATCTTATTCATTAATAACTAAAACTTTTAATTAATAAAGATAGTTAGTGATGAACCATAAGAATTATTATTTTCTTATTATTTTCAACTATAATGTGTTAACATTAAATAAAAGAATTATAAAAGTATTCTTTATTATTTTAAATTTGAATGTTAAAGTTATTTAACTGCCATGAAACAAAACCTTTTTCTAGACTTTAATAAAGTTGAAATAAAACAACAAAATAAAATAATTCTAAGCGAAGTTAATTTAAAGATAAATCAAGGTGAATTTGTATATTTTGTCGGTAAAACTGGGAGTGGTAAAAGTAGTCTTCTTAAAGCAATTTATGGTGATGTAGAGGTCAGTAGTGGAGATATTTTATTTAAAGAACAAACTCTAAAAAAATTAAAAAGAAAGAAAATATTAGAACTTAGAAGAAAGGTTGGTATAATCTTTCAAGACTTTCAACTTCTTATGGATAGATCAGTTGCTGATAATTTAAGATTTGTAATGAAAGCCACAGGATGGAAAGGGGAAAAAATAATTAATGAAGGAATTGAGAAGCTACTTTTAAAAGTAGATATGGCAGATAAAGCAGATTCTTTTCCACATTTAATTTCCGGAGGGGAACAACAAAGAGTAGCCGTTGCAAGAGCATTAGTTAACAATCCAGAATTAATCTTAGCAGATGAGCCAACAGGAAATTTAGATCCAGAAACAAGTGAGAAAATTATGCATCTTTTAAAATCAGTATCCGATGAAGAAAAGACAGTAATTATGGCAACTCACGATTTTGACATTATTAATAAATATCCAGCAAGAGTTGTGAAATTCAACAATCAGACTATTTTGGAATAAGCTTTTATAACTTGATAAGTATTTGCATCCCAATTTATAACTTCAATGTTGTTGATCTAATTAATTCCATAATTAACCAAGGCAAGGAAATTAAAAACCCATTTGAAATAATTTGTATTGACGATTGCTCTAATAAAGAAACATTAAAATTAAATGCTAAAATCAGTTCACACAAAACGGTTAATTACCTAACTCTTAAAAAAAATATTGGAAGGTCTAAAATCAGAAATCTTTTTTTAGAAAATGCCTGTTATGAAAATCTATTGTTTATCGACTGTGACTGCAGCATTCAAAGTGAAAATTTTCTAGAAAAATATTTTGAACAAGTTAATAATTCAGTAGTATATGGTGGAAGAATACACCACAATAATCCACCAAAAAATAAGGAAAAAAGACTAAGGTGGTTGTACGGAATCAAAAAAGAAGATCAAAACTTTAATTATAGAGTGAAAAACCCATACCATTGTTTTCGTTCAAATAACTTTTTAATTAAAAAAACAATCTTATCACAAATAAGGTTTAATGAAAATATTAAAACCTACGGTCATGAAGATACCTTTCTTTCTATAGAACTTAAAAAGAATAAAATAGCTATTTATCAAATTAATAATCCTGTTTTTCACGAAGGGATTGAAGACAATAAAGTTTTTTTAGAAAAAACTAAGAGTGCTATAAAAAACCTAATATTTATGGAAAAAAATACAGTTGATATAAGCTCTATAAAGCTAATAAAAATCTATCACCTAATTAGTAAATTAAAATTGACATGGTTAGTTTTTCCGATGTCAAAAACTATTTTGAATATACTAGAAAGACAGCTACTTTCTTCAAGACCTTCTCTAAAAATATTTGACTTATATAAACTGATTTACTTTCTTAGAGAAAAACAAAATGTATAGTTTTTTTAAGAATATTTATAAGATTTTAATACCAAAAAGCTGGCAATTTAAAATAGAACCTTTTATAAGAAAGTTCGTTTATAATCTTATTTATAAAGGTGGAAATACAATATGTTTAATTTGTTCTGCTAAATCAAAAAAGTTTATTCCAATTTCTTTTTATAATAGTGATGATAAAATCTGTCCTAATTGTGGAGCATTATCAAGATCTAGAGCGCTAGGAGAATATGTAAGTAAGAATTTTAAGAATCGAAGTCTAAAAATTTTAGACTTTTCACCCCACAGAAGTTTAAATGATTTTTTTAAATCAACTTTTGAAAACTACATATCATCCGACTTTGAAAACCAATTTTATGCTCAAAAAAGTTATGACATAACTAAAATAAACGAAGCTGACCAAAGTTTTGATTTAATTATTTGTTTTCATGTCTTAGAACATATTTTAGAGGATAAAAAAGCTATTAAAGAGTTAAATAGAGTTTTAAAAAAAGATGGTTATTTATTAATTCAAGTTCCTTTAAAAAAAGGAAAAACTTACCAGAATAAATCTATAATTTCTAAAGAAGGAAGATTGAAAGCTTTTGGACAAGAAGATCATGTAAGGATTTATGGTGAAGATAGTCTACCATTAATTTTAAATGAAAGTGGGTTTTCTGCAAAGCCTATTGACATAGTAGAAGAATTCAACTTAGAAGAAAAAAAATTATACGGTTTCGCTGAAAATGAAATAATCTACATATGTAGAAAGGTTACTTATCCTTAAATTTTTCATAAGTTTTAATTAAAGAAACAGATTCGCTTTCCCAATTTAAATTGGAATTTATTTTGGCAATATTTGAAATGAAATTTTTAGATTTTTTTAATGCTATAGCTTTATTTAAACCCACAATTATGCTTTCTGGATTCAGACTTGAAATTAAAACACCAGTATGGAACTCTTCTGCAATTTTTCTTATCTCCACAAGATTTGTTGAAACGAATGGTATTTCGGCTTTTGAGTAATCGAAAATTTTATTGGGAAGACTAAATTTATAATTAATATTATTATTCTTATCCAGACTAACTCCGACATCAGAGTTTAAGGTGAACTGCATCATTTGACTATATGGAAGAGTTGGTACAAATAGCACTTTATCAACCAAATCTGATTTAGCACATCTCTTTTTAAGTTTATCAACAACATCTCCTTTGCCAACTACTGAAAGAAAAAAATCATCTTGTATGGAAATCGCCTCTAACAACTCTTCAGCTCCTCTATCTACATTAATTCCAGAACCTTGGAGAATTACTAGCTTCTTGTTGTCTGGCAACCCAAGATCTTTCTTGGTTTTAACTTTTATTAGACTGCTTTTATTTGGGAGATTTCTTATGACCAATGGCCTTACTTTATAATCTTTAAAGTACAAATCTGAAATAGATTCATTTACAGTAAAAACATACTTTAATTTTGGGAAGATAAAACTCTCTATAGAAGACCAAACTTTTTTAACAAAATATCTATTTTGAATTTCTGGCACCCCCAAAAAATACTCATGAGAATCGTAAACTAGCTTTTTTTTGAAAATAAATGAAGTAAGCCACATCGGAAGCAATGTGTCTAAATCGTTGGAATGGTAAATATCAAATCTTCTGCATAAAAGAAAAAAAAATAATCTTAAATTATATTCCATATAAAACAATGCTCCTTTATTAAAAATTAGTTTGAAGCGCACTGTTTTATAGGGTCTATTAATATTTAGAGAATGTTGCAATTGCCTGCCAACCAAAGTTATAGTAAAATTATTTTTGGTTAGCGTTTCACACACTTTCTTAACCCGCTGATCATTAGCCAAGTCATTTGTTACAGAAATTATTACTTTTTTAATAGCGTAGTAAATTAAAGTATTACTAAAGTATGTAATATTGTTTTAAGGACAAGCATATTAAAATCCAAGAAAATATAATTAGGTTTGTCTAGATGAATATTATTGAAAATTATCCATTACTAAAGCTAAATACATTTGGAGTAGATGTTAAGGCTAAATATTTCATATCTATAAATACAGTTAATGAATTAATAGATCTAACAAAAACTAAAGTGTTTAAGGACTTGCAATTACTTATTCTAGGGGGAGGAAGTAATATTCTTTTCACTAAAGATTTTGATGGTCTAGTAATATTAAATAATATAAAAGGCAAAGAAATTATTGATCAAACCCAAGAGTCTATTTTTTTAAAGATTGGTGCTGGAGAGAATTGGCACGAATTGGTTATGTACACTGTAGATAACGGGTGGGGAGGAATTGAAAACCTAAGTTTGATTCCTGGCAATACTGGAACTGCTCCAATGCAAAATATCGGTGCCTATGGAGTAGAAATTAAAGAAACATTTGTAGAACTTGAAGCATTAGAAATTTCGTCTGGAAATATTGTTAAGTTTAATAATTCAGATTGTGAATTTGGATACAGAGAAAGTGTATTTAAAAACAAGATGAAAAATCAATATATTATTCTAAATATCACTATAGAGCTAAAGAAAAATCCAGTAATAAATGTTAATTATGGGGACGTTAAAACTATTTTAGAAAATCAAAACATTAAGAATCCCTCAATTAAAGACGTAAGTAATGCTATAATTAGAATAAGACAAAGTAAGCTTCCTGATCCAAAAATAATTGGAAACAGTGGAAGTTTTTTTAAAAACCCAATTGTAAGTTTAAATGAGCTTGAATTAATAAAGAAAAAATTTCCAAATGTTGTAAGCTATAAAATCAAAGAAAATGAGTTTAAAATTGCAGCAGGATGGATGATAGAGAAAGCAGGGTGGAAAGGCAAAAAATTTAACAACTATGGAGTCCATGAAAACCAAGCACTAGTATTGGTCAATTACGGTCTTGCTAATGGAATGGAAATATTTGACTTTTCAGAAAAAATTATTTTGGATATAAAAGAAAAATTTGGAATAATTTTAGAAAGAGAAGTTAATATTATTTAGCTATAGCAAGCATAATGTTAGTTGATTTCTCATTTAAAACAGCAAAATAAGAAGGGCCATTAGAACTTGGGTTGAGCTGATTTGGGAAAAAAGCATATTTTTCAGAGTCTTTACCTGGAAAATTGATAAAATTAATATTTTCTAGAGGAAGCCCAGCAAGAGTAAACTCTACATGTTTGGTACCACAATAATTTAGAATGCCATACTCGGCAGGAATCCCTTTTCTCAATTTTAAATTTTGCAAATCATTATAAAAATATCTTTTGTAGTGGTTTGAATTAACCAAAAAAGTGCCAATTAAATTTAAATCTTTGTGTTGCTGATTTAAAGGAACTGGGCTTCCCCATATATAATTGCCATTTACGTTGAATTTTATAACAAAGAATCCACTAGAAACCCAGTAAGTTTCCTCTTTAATAGTAGTTTTTGAAATATTTTCTGACAATAAGTAATAGTTACCAGTACTGTCTAAACTAAAATCTGTAATTATAAACTTATCCACCCCAAAACCACTTTCTCTAACTTCTTTTGAGGACTTGAAAGCTTTAACAATATTTTCAGTCAGTAAATATTGATTTTTGTGAACTAAGTTTAAATTCTCATCGTATCTGTGCAGAAAAAACCCTTCGTAATTAAACCTTACAGGGGATGAGTAAAAACCAGCTATAACAAGCTCGTCTGCAGAATTAAAAAAATAATCCAGAGCAGCTATTTTTTTATTATTTAATTTAATCTGAACTTCTGAAATTATTTCTTGACCAAGTTTGTAGATATAAAAATGGTTGCCTTTTTTCCAAAATTTCTTAAGTAAGTAAACAGTTCCATTATTGGATAATAAAATCTTATTATTTCTCTTGGAAGTAAATAATAAGTCTAATTTGTTATAAACCTCATTAACAATGTTCAGTTTATTATCAACAGTAATTGACCTTATATCTTCTCTCTTTCCATTTTGAAATGGAAGTTCTACAAGAAAGTGAAATTTATTTTCAAAGGTCTTTTCTCCAAGAATATAATTAGATAAATGTCCAGACTTGTTTTTTTCTGTAAATAAAATTTTAGGAGGGAGAAATTTAGAAGTAATATCTAATACTCTGCATTTTAAAATAGTCTCAAGACTATTGCTAGAAGATGTAAACAAATAAATTTCTCCAAATATGTGTCTAATTCCGATAAAATTTTCATCTTTTAATAAAACATTGAAGTGATTAACATTGTCTAGATGGCTATTAAAAATATTTACTTTTAAATCACAATATTTAGAATTTATTTTTTTTTGAAAAAGAATATTATTGGACTTGTAACTAATACAAGAAAGTGGTTTGTAGTCATTAGAGTAAGGAACATGTTGAGAAAAACTTAGATTTAGTTTTTGAGATGTTCCAAAAGAGAACATTAAACAGTATAAAACAAGGAGGGATATTTTAGTTCTAGTTATCAATTTTATTTATAATATAAAATTAAAACAAACTTTAAATAAATAACTATTAATCTTTAAGTAATCTTTTAAGGAGAAATTCTTTATACATTGAATCATTAGACTTTTCTATTACCTCATTGATAAATCCTAATGTCATTAACTCTAAAGATTTTTTCATGCTTATGCCTCTAGATCTTAAATAAAATAATGCTTCCTCATCAAATCTTCCAGTGGTAGAACCATGACTACACCTTACATCATCTGCATAAATTTCTAGTTCGGGCTTAGAGTAAATTTTGGATTCTTCATCTAAAAGAATATTATTATTTTTCTGAAATGCTTCAATTTGTTGAGCATTTTGATGAACAATAACTTTTCCATTAAATACCCCAACCCCACTTTCTTTAATTACCCCTTTGTAATTTTCGAATGATTTGCAATCAGCAACAAAATGATTTATTATTGTATAATTGTCAAAATGTTGTTTTTCTATTGGTGCGAAGACCCCATTAAGTTCACTATGGCAGTTCTTTCCATATACATTACAAAAAACATTATTTCTTAAAATAACACCCGATGCAGAAAAAGTATTCATGATAAATTCACTTTCTTTTTCTTGATCTATAAACTCGTTGCAAAAATTAAAATTATGATTAAGGTCTTGGAATTTATCAATAGTTAGAGAACTTTTGCTTTTCAAAGAAACCTGATTTCTGTGATTGATAAAACCATCTTTACTGTTGGAGCTGCCTAAAAAATACTGCCTAATATGAAGCTTGGAATTTTCAAAAACATCAATATTAAATTGAGTATTGGAAATACAATTATCATCTGAAATAATATTTACAAGATTAATAGGCTCATTTATATTAATATTAGGCTTTATTTTTAAAATAACTTTTTCAGTTAAAAAACTTGCGTTTAGATTATTGAAATAATCTTTTTGGGTTGGTTCTTGAGAATTGTTAGCAATTTCAGCACCATTGAGAAATAACAATTCAATTTCCTTTAAATCTATAATATTGGATAAGCTGGAATTAAATTTTCCATTTTCCAATACGATAACCAATCCTTCAATTTTTGGAATTCCTAGAGAACTAAGATGCTCAATTTTAAAATTTAATTGGTTGTGAAAATTAATTTTCTTTAGAGATCTCAAAGGAGTATATTTCCATCTTTCTTCTTTTCTATTTGGAAAAGAGCCTAGGTTTAGAGCTTCTAAATCTAATTTAGAATTTTTTTTAAGTAATGAATTATGATTTAGATCTTTAATAATCAATTGGATAACTTTAAAAGAGTTTTAAATATTTTCATCCGTTTTTAACCAATCGTACCCTTTTTTTTCTAACTCTAATGCTAAAGATTTATCGCCCGATTTAATGATTTTTCCCTCATGTAAAACATGGACAAAGTCTGGAACAATATAATCAAGTAGTCTTTGGTAATGAGTGATTACAACGGTAGCATTTTCAGAAGATTTAAGTTTATTAACCCCGTTAGCTACAATTTTTAATGCATCAATATCTAGCCCAGAATCTGTTTCGTCTAAAATTGATAATTTAGGATCGAGCATTGCCATTTGAAAAATCTCATTTCTTTTCTTTTCCCCACCAGAAAAACCTTCGTTTACAGATCTATTTTTAAGTTTGTTATTCAACCCTACAAGTTCTGACTTTTCGGCAACCATTTTCAAAAAATCTTTTGCTGGGATAGAATCTATTCCATAATACTTATTTCTTTCGTTAAGTGCAGTTCTTAAAAAATTAATATTGCTAACGCCAGGAATTTCAACTGGATACTGAAATGCTAAAAACATTCCTTTCCAAGATCTTTCTTCCGGACTCATTTCAGAAATCTCTTCTCCCAAAAAATTAATCGACCCATTGGTAACTTCATAGTTTTCATTTCCAGCTAAGACAGACGAAAGTGTACTTTTTCCAGAACCGTTCGGGCCCATTATCGCATGAACTTCTCCCTTATTAATTTTAAGATTTAATCCTTGTAGAATCTTTTGATTATCAATATTACACTCTAAATCTTTAATTTCTATTAGTAATTCACTCATGATTAAAATTTATCCTACTGAACCTTCTAAACTAATTTCTAATAATTTTTGAGCCTCCACTGCAAACTCCATTGGCAACTTATTTAAAACTTCTTTTGCATATCCGTTTACTATCAAACTAATTGCTTTTTCTTCACTTATACCTCTTTGCATGCAATAAAATAGTTGATCTTCTCCAATTTTAGAAGTTGTTGCTTCATGCTCAACAGTAGCAGTTGGATTTTCGCATTCAATGTATGGAAAAGTATGAGCACCACATTGATCAGTCATAAGAAGTGAATCACACTGAGAAAAGTTTCTTGAGTTTTTTGCACCTTTACCGATTTTTACCAGACCACGGTAACTATTTTGACTTTTTCCGGCAGATATACCTTTTGATATAATAGTAGATTTGGTGTTTTTTCCAATATGAATCATTTTAGTTCCCGTATCGGCCTGTTGAAAGTTATTGGTAACTGCAACAGAATAAAATTCACCAATAGAATAATCTCCTTTAAGGATACAAGAAGGATATTTCCATGTTACTGCTGATCCAGTTTCTACCTGTGTCCAAGAAATTTTAGATCTATGGCCACAAATTCCTCTCTTAGTAACAAAATTGTAAACACCTCCTTTACCTTTCGAATCTCCTGGATACCAATTTTGAACTGTGGAGTATTTTATTTCTGCTTTGTCAAGAGCAATTAATTCTACTACTGCAGCATGTAATTGGTTTTCGTCTCTTTGTGGAGCAGTACAGCCCTCTAAATAACTTACGTAACTAGATTCGTCTGCTATTAAAAGAGTTCTTTCAAACTGTCCAGTTCCAGATTCATTAATTCTAAAATAGGTAGATAATTCCATAGGGCACCTGACACCTTTTGGAATGTAACAAAATGAACCATCTGAAAAAACTGCGCTGTTTAAGGCAGAATAATAATTATCGGTGTGTGGAACAACAGTTCCCATGTATTTTTTAACTAAATCTGGATAATTATGGACAGCTTCTGAAAAAGAACAGAAAATAATTCCTAATTCACTTAGTTTTTCTTTAAAAGAAGTAGCTACCGAAACCGAGTCCATGACAAAGTCTACAGCAACTCCACTTAATTTTTTTTGCTCTTCAATAGATATTCCTAATTTTTCCATAGTCCTTAAGAGTTCAGGATCAACTTCATCTAAACTTTGGAGTTCTTTCTTCTTTTTTGGGGCGGCATAGTAAGAAATGTTTTGAAAATCTGGCTTTTCATATTTTACATGGGCCCAATTTGGTTCTGTCATTTTTAGCCAAACACGAAAAGCTTCTAGTCTATAATCAAGAAGCCACTGAGGTTCATTTTTTTTTGAAGAAATTAATTTAATTATATCTTCATTTAGGCCTACAGGAGCCTTTTCACTTTCAATATCAGTAACAAAACCAAATTCATAGGATTTGTTATCTAACTCTTCTTTTAATTCTTTTTCAGTATATGACATTTATCCGCTTTATAATGAAAAACTTTCTCCACATCCACAAGTTCTATCTGCATTAGGATTACTGAAAACAAATCCTTTTCCATTTAACCCGCCTGAAAAATCTAATGTTGTTCCAACTAGATAAAGAAAACTTTTTTTATCTACAACAACTTTTATTCCGTTATCCATAAAAGATTTATCGCTGTCCGTTAGAGTATTATCAAATTTGAGTTCATACATCAAACCTGAACAGCCTCCACCTTTTACACCAACTCTTATAAAATAACCTTCGTTACCGTCTTCTTTCATAAGCTGTAAAGCTTTTGACTTTGCATTTTCTGTTACTTTAATCATCTAGCTATTTAAAATAGTTGAATTAATGCGAATATACCTCAAAATAACAGATGAAAAAAGAATTGTTGAATAGTATTTAACACAAGAATTAATTGTTATTGCAAATAACAAGGCCAAATTATAACTATTGAACTAAATTTGCAACCATGAACGAAGATGAGAAAAATATTGATCTAAAAGATTTAGGTGAATTTGGTCTTATAGAAAGATTAACAAAAAAAATTAAATTATTTAATGAAAATACTCTTCTTGGCCCCGGGGATGATGCTGCAATAATAAACTCTAATAAAGAAATTTTAGTAAGTTCCGACATGCTAGTGGAAGGAATACATTTTGATATGGCTTTCACCCCTTTAAAACATTTGGGATATAAATCTGTAATTGTAAATATAAGTGACATTTATGCAATGAATGGCACTCCTAAACAAATTACGGTTGGTTTGGCTATTTCAAGCAAATACACACTTGAAGCAATTGAAGAGTTTTACGATGGAATTATATTGGCTTGTGAAAAATATAAGGTTGATGTAATTGGTGGAGATATTACATCGTGTATCAACGGCTTAACCATTTCTATAACTGCAATTGGAGAAGCAATAAAAAAAGAAATTGTCAAAAGGTCTGGAGCAAAAGAAAATGATTTATTAATTACAAGTGGTGATTTAGGAGGTGCCTACATGGGACTTAATATACTGCAAAGAGAGAAAGAGGTTTGGAAAAGCAACCCCAATATGCAACCTGAACTAGATAATTATAACTATATTCTTGAAAGACAACTTAAGCCAGAAGCAAGAAGAGATGTAATTGAATTTTTAAAAAAATGTGATGTAATTCCAACTAGCATGATAGATATTTCAGATGGATTAGCCTCTGAAGTTTTTCATATTTGTAAATCTAGTAATGTTGGATGTCAGCTTTACGAAGAAAAAATTCCTATAGATTCACAGACTTATCAAACGTCTATGGATTTCAATATAAACCCAACAGTTTCCGCACTAAACGGAGGAGAAGACTACGAGTTACTTTTCACCATTAATCAAAAAGATTATGAGAAAATTAAAAACGACCCTAACCTTACAGTCATAGGTCATATTACCAAAAAATCTCAAGGAATTAATTTAATTGGAAATGGCAACACCTCTACTCCAATTCAAGCCCAGGGATGGAATCATTTCAATAAATAAAATTTAAATAGAGTTATTCGACTCGTCTAAAAACTGATATTGTAAAATACCAAATTCTGTCATGGGTCTAACAGTAATCCATTTTTTGTACTTTAAAAACCATTGCCTTTGGATATTTTTAACTCCTTTTTTCAAAAAAGAATCAATAAAGGGATGAACATTTAAAGTAACAGATTTTGCAATCCCTTCAACCATAATTGAGTTTAGCATTGAATCAATTTCATCAATTATTAGAATGGAAGCTTGAACTTCTCCTTTACCAAGACAAGTTGGACAAGCTTCAGTAGTTTTAATTTCTGTTTCAGGACGAACTCGCTGTCTAGTCAATTCTACAACTCCAAATCTACTAGGTGGCTGAATATTATGCTTGGCCTTATCGTCTTTCATGAACTTTCTAAAACTTTCAATAAGTTTTTTGTTATTAGCTCTATCGTACATATCAATAAAATCAACAGCTACAATACCTCCCATATCTCTTAGCCTTAAAAGCCTAGCAATTTCTTCAGCAGATTCTAAGTTAGTTTCTAAAGCATTTAATTCTTGATTTACATTGGTGGCCTTTCGATTTCCACTATTAACATCAACTACATGCATTGCTTCAGTGTGATCAATAATTAGATAGGCACCAGATTTTAAGTTTACTTTTCTACCAAAGGTTGCTTTTATTTGTTTGTTAATTCCCTTGCTTTCAAATAAGCTTACTTTTCCTTGATAAAATTTAACAATATCCTCCTTTTCTGGAGCTATTGTCTTAACATAATCCTTTAACTCATTATATAAAGATTCGTCATCAACGTGTATACTTGTAAATTCTTTATTTAACTCGTCTCTCAAGACAGTAGTAGCCCTATTCATTTCTCCAAGCAGCTTTTTTCTTGGGGATGCATCTTTGAGCTCTTTGAACATTCTAGACCATTTTTGTTCTAGGTCCCTAAGGTCTTGATCCAGTTCTGCAACTTTTTTGTTCTGTGCTACAGTTCTTATAATTACACCAAATTTTCTTGGTCTAATACTATCAATAAGTCTCTTTAAACGATTTCTCTCGGTGGGATCTTTTATTTTTTGAGAAACTGAAATCTTTTCTGAAAATGGTACTAAAACCAAAAACCTTCCTGGAATGGTTACTTCAGCACTAAGTCTTGGACCCTTAGAGGATATTGGCTCTTTAGTGACCTGAACAGCAATTATTTGGTTAGAAGATAAGTGATCTTTTATCTTTCCATCTTTTAATATATCTGGCTCTATCTTATTGTAACCAAGTTTATGGGTTGATTGTTTTCCAGAAATAGAATCATGAGTAAATTTGCTCATTGATCTATATTGTGGACCTAAATCTAAATAATGCAAAAACGCATCTTTTTCATATCCTACATCAACAAATGCTGCATTTAAACTAGGTACGATTTTTTTAACCTTACCTAAATAAACATCTCCTACATTAAATCTATCATCAAGACCTTCCTTATGAATTTCAACTAATTTGTTATCATAAAGTAATGCAGTTACTACTTCGTCTGTTGATGAATTTATAACTAATTCATACGACACTTAACCTCCTATCTGATTATAGCAGAGCGGTTACAATAAAACAATATTGTCAATGAAAAAAGACTACTTATTTTTGTGCCTGTTTTTTCTCAGACGCTTTTTCCTCTTATGTGTAGACATCTTATGTCTTTTTCTTTTTTTACCGCTAGGCATACTAATCTTTTAAATTATTATTAAATACTTTATTATTTCTTAATCTTATTTTTAACTCCTTCAACAAAAGTTTTAGCTGGCTTAAAAGTAGGAACAAAGTGCTCTGGAATGATAATTGTTGTGTTTTTTGAAATATCTCTTCCTGTTTTTTCAGCTCTTTTTTTAATCACAAAACTTCCAAATCCACGTAAATAAACATTTTCACCACTTTCCATTGCATCAATAATTGAAGTCATCAGTGATTCTACTGTTGCCTGCACAGCTATTTTTTCAATACCTGTCTTATCTGTTATTTCTGAAATTAAGTCTGCTTTTGTCATAGTTAAAATTAGAATTTCACCATTTATTGGATTGCAAATATAATTTTATTTATGAAAGCCAAAAAGCTACCACTGAGTTTTTTATTTTTGTAAATATGATTGATGATGATTTTAGTCTAAAATTAATTAAATGGTATAGTAAAAATAAAAGAAAATTACCATGGAGAGAAACTAAAAGTCCCTACAAAATATGGATTAGTGAAATAATTCTTCAACAAACCAAAGTAGAGCAAGGCCTTCCATACTATTTAAAGTTTATCAAAAAATTTCCAAATATTCATGCTCTTGCAAAAGCAAATGAAAATATAGTTTTAAAACTTTGGCAAGGTTTAGGTTATTACAGTAGAGCAAGGAATTTGCATTATTCATCTAAATATATTTCGGAAAGTTTAAATGGAGAGTTTCCAAAAAATTATGATGATTTAATCCAACTAAAAGGAGTAGGTAAATACACAGCATCGGCAATAGCATCATTTGCCTTCAATGAAAAAAAAGCAGTATTAGACGGAAATGTTTTCAGAGTTCTAAGCAGATATTTTGGAATTGAAGAACCCATAGATACCACTTCAGGAATTAAAATATTTGAAAATATTGCCTTTAAAAATTTACCAAAAAAAAATATTGACACTTATAATCAATCTGTAATGGAATTTGGTGCACTTCAATGTAAACACGTAAAACCTCTCTGTAACTCATGCCCATTAGAAAGAAAGTGCTTTGCATTTAATAATAATAAAATACTTTCTTTACCAATAAAATCTAAGAAAATCATAAAAAAAGAACGTTTTTTTAATTTTTTAGTTCTAAAGAGTGAAAAATTTATTTTTGTAGAAAAAAGAGTTAAAAATGATATCTGGAAAAACATGTATCAGTTTCCACTTTTTGAAGAACCATTAGAATCTTTCTGTCCACCTAAAGAATTAATTAAAAACTCTACACTTTATAAAAAAACAGAAGTTACCCATCTTTTAACGCACCAAAAATTAAATGTTATTTTCTGGGAATTTGAAATGAAAAAACTTTTTTTAAACAAGAAATACAAAAAAATTAAAATAAAAAATTTGCATGATTATGCAGTTCCAAAAATTGTTGAAAATTATATAAATCAAAACTTAAGTAATCATAGATTATAATTAAATTTGATTGTATAAAAATACAATCATGGCAGGTAGCGTAAATAAAGTAATTCTAATTGGTAATCTTGGAAAAGATCCTGAAGTAAGACATTTAGAAAACGGAGCGGCAGTAGCAAACTTTTCTATTGCAACTTCTGAAAATTACAAAGACAGAAAAACTGGTGAAAAAGTTTCTCAAACAGAATGGCACAATATTGTTGCTTGGAGAGGGCTTGCAGAAATAGCAGAAAAATATCTGAAAAAAGGAGCCAAAGTGTACATAGAAGGAAAACTTAAAACAAGAACTTGGCAAGACAAAGAAGGAAATAATAGATATTCAACAGAAGTAATTACCGATAATCTCACCATGCTGGGGAGTACAGCAGAGTCTATGGGTAGCTCTAACCTTGTGAAACCTGTTGAAAATGAAAGTAAACCATCCCCTGAAAAGGAATTTTCGTCACCTGATGAAAATGATGATTTACCATTTTAAATCAAATAATACGAATTGAAAATTCCCCCTGTCTCTAAATTTTTATTAACACCTTTGATTGTTGTAGATTTTTCAAACCCTAATATTGGAATATGGGCTTTAGCTATGTTGATTTTAGTTTTTTTATCCGCCCTTCTTTCAGGATCTGAGGTAGCAATTTTCGGCTTATCAAATTCGCAGAAGCTAAATTTATCCGATGAAACTGATAACAAAAACAGCAACAGAATTTTAAAACTACTAGAAAGTCCAAAAAAACTTTTGGCTACTATTTTGATAGGGAATAATTTAGTTAATGTGGCTATAGTTATCGTTTCTTCAATAATAATGAATGAAATTTTTCCTTCTAAATCACAAAACTTTATAATGAGTTTTATTATACAAGTGGTTTCTGTCACATTTATAATTTTACTATTTGGTGAGGTTATTCCTAAAGTTTATGCCAATAATTACAACATTAGATTTTCAAAAATAATGGCTTTACCTATTACTATTTTAAAAATTATTTTCAATCCTTTGAGTAATTTACTTATATCAAGCACATCAATAATTGACAAAAAAATTGACAAAAAAATTGAGCTTTTAAATTCGGAGGAACTTAAGCATGCTCTTGATTTAACAAAAGATAGCGTAGAAAATAATGAAGAGAAAAAAATTTTGGAAGGGATATCAAAATTTGGAAATACAGATGTAAAACAAATTATGACTCCAAGAACAGATGTTTTAGCATTTAAAACAGACTTAGATTACATATCTTTAATTAACGAATTAAAAACTGTTAAGTTTTCCAGAATTCCCGTATATGAAGAAACTTTTGATCAAATTAAAGGTATTTTATATGTCAAAGATTTATTAGTCAATATGAATGAAAATTCTAAGTATGATTGGGAACAACTATTAAGAGATGCGAAATTTGTTCCTGAAAATAAAAAACTTGATGACTTGCTTAAAGAGTTTCAGGAAGAAAAAACCCATATAGCAATTGTTGTTGATGAGTACGGAGGTTCTTCAGGAATAGTTTCCTTAGAAGACGTACTTGAAGAAATAGTTGGAGACATTACTGATGAATTTGACGAAAGAGATGTTACATTTTTAAAAATTGATGAGCAAAATTATATTTTTGACGGAAAAACTCCTTTAATTGATTTTTACAAAATTTTAAATATTGATGGGAAAATATTTGAGAAAGTAAAGGGAGAATCTGACACTTTAGCTGGGTTTTGTATTGAACAAGCTGGTAAAATATTATTAAAAAATGAAAGAATCTCTTACCAAAATTATCATTTTACAGTTGAAGCCTCTGATAAAAAAAGAATCAAGAAACTAAAAGTTAGAATTGATTAATTTCTTAAAATATCTATCAATTTTAATTTTAGCCTTAAATTGCTCAAGAGAAAAAACTTTCCCAAAGCCAAAAAGTTACTTTAGAATAGACTTGCCAAAAAAAGACCTTTATTCAATAAAAGATTCTTGTATGTTCAGCTTTAAACTTCCCGATTATGCTTCATGGGAACAAAAATTTAAAGACTATCCTAAATGTAGTAAAACTATTATCTTTCCTGAATTTAAGGCGGAAGTCCTATGTGAATATTTTCAGCTGAATGATAACCTTTTAGAAATGTCTGAAGGGTTTAGAAAAATGGTCTACGAACACAGCTTTAAATCATCGGCTATTGTAGAAAGGGTTTGGAAAAATGAAGATGAAAAAGTTTTTGCACTTGCCTATGAAATAAAAGGCAATACTGCTTGTAACTATGCTTTTACAATAACTGACAGTTCACATCATTTTTTTTCAGGTCAATTACTTTTTCAAGCGAAACCTAACTATGACTCATTGAAGCCTTGCATTAGTTTTATCATTGAAGACTTGGAAGAAATGATAAGTTCCTTTCAGTGGGTTAACTAAAAGCTTGAATTCCTGTTATGTCTAGACCAGTAATTAACAAATGAATATCATGAGTACCTTCGTAAGTGATTACAGATTCTAAATTAGCCATATGTCTCATCACAGAATACTCATTCATAATTCCCATTGCGCCATGAATTTGTCTTGCTTCTCTAGCTACTTTCAAAGCCATATCTACGTTATTTCTTTTAGCCATAGAAATTTGCGGAGAAGTTGCCCTATCTTCATTTTTGAGTTGCCCTAGACGGAAAGTTAAAAATTGCGCTTTAGTAATTTCTGTAATCATTTCTGCAAGCTTCTTTTGAATTAGTTGGAAACTAGCGATTGGTTTTCCAAATTGGACCCTTTCCTTGGAATATCTCAGTGCTGAATCGTAGCAATCCATTGCAGCACCAATTGCTCCCCAAGCAATACCATATCTTGCAGAATCTAAACACATTAATGGAGCTCCAAGACCATCTTTATTTGGTAAGATATTTTTTTTAGGGACTCTTACATTATTAAAAATAAGTTCACCAGTAGCTGAAGCTCTAAGGGAATGTTTTCCATGCATTTCTGGTGTTTGAAAACCTTCCATTCCTCTTTCCACAATCACACCTTTAATTCTGTTATTAGGATCTTTGGCCCAGACAACGGCTATATCAGCAAATGGAGCATTGGATATCCACATTTTAGCTCCGTTTAGAATTAAATGGTCTCCATCTTCTGTAAAATTAGTAGTCATTCCTCCAGGATTAGATCCAAAATCAGGTTCTGTCAAACCAAAACATCCAATCATTTCACTACTAGCTAATTTTGGTAAATATTTTTTTCTTTGATCATCACTACCGAATTTATAAATTGGATACATCACTAATGAACTCTGAACAGAGGATGTTGATCTTAATCCTGAATCGCACCTTTCTAATTCTTGCATAATTAGACCATATGAGATTTGATCTAACCCTGCTCCTCCGTATTCTTCAGGAATATAGGGTCCAAAACCTCCAATACTTGCAAGGCCGTTTAGAATTTGATTGGGAAATTCTGCTCTTTCGTAATAATCGTCAATAATTGGAGAAACTTCTTTTTTTACCCATGCTCTTGCAGAATCTCTTATTAATTTGTGTTCATCAGAAAGAAGTTCATCCATTAAGTAATAGTCGTGTCCTTGGTATTGATCTTTACTCATTTTGTTAATTTTATACAAATGTATAGGTAATTAAAAATCTATGGCTAATTGTTGATGCATTTTTTTAAAATTGCATTGTGTAATATGAACTATTCGTATTTTTATATTGTAAACTAATAATTTTATTCTAAAAAATTAATTTGATTCCACAAGAAACAATAGCAAAAATTTTTGATTCTGCAGATATAGTAGAAGTTATTGGGGATTTTATTAATTTGAAAAAATCAGGCTCAAATTTTAAAGGTCTAAGCCCGTTTGCAAATGAAAAAACACCCTCATTTATGGTTTCTCCTGGGAAAAGGATATTTAAAGACTTTAGCTCTGGAAAAGGAGGAAATGTAGTCTCCTTTTTAATGGAACACGAACATTTATCCTATCCTGAAGCACTAAGGTGGCTTGCCAATAAATATAATATTGAAATTGAAGAAACTCAAGAAACTGAAGAACAAATTGCAGCAAAGCACCAAAAGGAAGGTTTGTATTTAGCCCACCAATTTGCTAATGAGTTTTTCAAAAAATCTTTAAAGGAAACCAATGAAGGAAAATCAGTTGGATTATCCTATTTGAAAAAAAGGGGTTACAATCTAAAGACAATAGACGAGTTTGAAATTGGTTACTCACCAGATGATTATAATGCACTTGAAAATGAAGCAAAAAATTCTAACTACAGCCTTGAGCCATTAAAAAAATCTGGATTAATTAAGGAAGGAGAAAAAGGCACCTATGATTTTTTTAGAGGAAGGATAATTTTTCCAATTCATAATTTAACAGGCAGAATAATTGGATTTGGAGGAAGAACTTTAAGAACTGATAAGAAAGTTGCAAAATACTTCAACTCCCCTGAAAGCGAAATATTCAACAAGAGTAATGTCTTGTATGGACTATTCCAATCCAAGAGTGAAATTATTAAAAGTGATTCTTGTTTGCTTGTTGAAGGATATACCGATGTTGTTTCTCTTCACCATAACGGGGTGAAAAATGCTGTTGCTTCAAGTGGAACATCGTTAACAGATGGTCAAATTAGGCTGATAAAAAGATTTACTAATAATGTTGTAATTCTATACGATAGCGATCCAGCTGGAATTAACGCTTCTTTTAGAGGGGTGGACATGTTATTAAAAGCTGGTTTAAGTGTCAAAGTAGTTTTGTTTCCAGAAGATGAAGATCCTGATAGTTATTCACATAAACTATCTAATGAAGATTTTAGATCTTATTTAAATGATCAACAAATTGACTTTATTTCTTTTAAAGCAAATCACTTACTCGAAAAAACAAAGAACGATCCGATAAATATTTCTAAAACTATTAATGATATAATTACTTCCATTTCTATTATTCCAGATGCAGTATCTCGATCGGTATATATTAAAAAAACTGCTCAAATATTTGAAATGGATGAGCAACTTCTTATTACTGAGGTTCAAAAAAAATTACGTTCTAAAAGAGAGCCACAATCTCCCAATTCTCTTCCATATGTAAGTCCGAAAAACTTACCTAGTAAAACATTTCAAAAGGGAGTTAAACACGATTTGAGCAACCAAGAGCAAGACTTAATAAGACTAATGTTGAGTTATGGAGCACACTCAATTAAAGTAGAGGTGTTAAATGAAAATGAAAAATCAACTGTAGAATATCCTTTAGCACAATTTATTGTAGAAGAAATTTTATCAGACAAACTTTCCTACAAAAATGAGAAATATCAGTTGATTTTTAATGAGTTTTTAGAAGGTCTAGAAAAAGGACTAGTATTAAATGAACAACATTTTGTACAAAATCCAAATTTAACTAGTCTAGTTGCAGACTTAACAACTTCGCAGAATATTTTAAGTGAAAATTGGAAAAACAAACACCAAATTCATACAAAAATTGAGTCTGATCGTTTAAAACAAGCAGCTGAAGAGTCTGTTTTTATTTTTAAACTAAGAGTCACCGAAAATCTTATTTTAGAGAAGCAACAAGCACTAAAAGAGATAGATTCCAATGAATCTAATGAATCAATAATCAAAGAAATTAAGGAATTAATCAAAGTACGCAATATATTTGCCAATGAATTGGGTATTATTGTAACACAATAAATTATGGCTTTTATAGATTATTTTAGTTTAGAACATCTTCTTAATTTAAGTCTCTTCGGCGTAGTTGTTCTGGTTTGGCTAATTTTAAACAACTGGATAAATAAAAACTTAGAAAGATTTTTAAAACAAAAAGGTTGGCTCGTTGAAGGAAGAGAAAAAAATATCAAAAAATTAATAAAGCAAGTTCTTTTACTTATATGTAGTATTCTTGCTCTAGAATCTCTGATAATTGGGCATGAAGAATTTTCAATTAGCAATATTTCACATCTAGAATTATTTGGATTCGACTCTGAAGAAAAAATTAATGGCGTTTACCAAAGGTTTAGTTTTACTATTGGTAAACTTTTTTACTTAATTTTTGTAATTATAATTTCTAAAATATCCATAAGTGTTTTTAGAGTTTTAATTCACAGATCTACTAGGGAGAAAAAATGGATTGATGAAGGTGGTACTTATACTGTAACTCAACTAAGTAAATATGTGATTTATTTAATTGCAGCCATTGTAGCTATTCAAGGAGTCGGAATAGATATCACTTTTTTAACAGCGGGGATTGCTGCTTTAGGTTTAGGACTTACACTTTCCCTTCAAAACCAAATTTCAGATGTTTTTTCAGGCATTATTTTACTTTTTGATGGCAGCATAAAAGTAGGAGACGTGGTAGAAATGCCCAATCATGAAATTTGTAAAGTAGATAATATTTTTATTAGAACCTCTCAACTAAAAACATTAGACGGTAAAACAATTATAGTTCCAAATAATTCCTTAACTACTGAAATGGTAATTAATTGGACTATTAGTGATAAAGTAACAAGGTTTAATATTTCTGTCGGAGTGGGTTATGGTTCTGATACCCAAATGGTAAAAGAAATTCTTTACCAAAGTGCCTTGAAACATCCACTAGTAGAAAAAAGAAGGAACATTACTATAGAATTAGAAGATTTTGGAGATCATGCACTCAGATTTAAAGTTTATTTCTGGGCACAACAAACTTGGGAAATTGTAAATATTAAAAGTGATATAAGACTAACAATTGATCAAGAATTTAGAAATAACAAAATAAAAATCCCTTATCCTCAGAGAGATCTTCACATTGTTTCTGATTCAAGAAAAAATAAAGATTAATTAACTCTTATATCTTTAATAATTATTTGCAAGGTTCTATTGCCTCGAAAATAATTCTCATCAATGGTACCTACAACATCCATAGTCTCATGGTCTTTTAGAATTTTAAAAAAAAAAAGACTATTAAACCAAATACCATCAATTTTATTTTTCTTAGAAGAATCTGAAAAAATAAACTTTAAATGCTTTTCACCAACTATTCTAGCGGGACTTTCAAGAAATAGTCTTTTAAAAAGAAAAACTGGTTTTTGATTGCCAATACCAAATGGTTCCATTTGCTTTAAAATTCTATAAATTTTAGGTAATGATTGATTATTGATTCCTTTAAAAAGTTGGTTTAAAGAAAGCTCAGAATCAATATTAATTTCTGGAATAAGATCTTTCTCTTGAATATATTTTCCAACTTCATTTTCAAAATCTTCCTTAAATGACGCTAAATTTTCTTTTTTCAGACTCAGACCTGCTGCATATTTATGGCCTCCAAATCTTACAAAATAATGTTTCAAATTTTCTAATACATTATATATGTCAAATCCTTTTACAGATCTAGCAGAACCAGTGATGATATCACCTTTACCACATAAAACAATGGTTGGCTTATAATAAATTTCAATAATTCTTGATGCCACAATTCCAACTACCCCTTTGTGCCAACTATCTGAGAAAATTAAATTAGTAAATCTATTTTCAGGTTGCCTATCCAAATCTTTTAACGCTTGCTGAGTTATTAATTCATCTAATTTTCTACGTTCTTCATTAATAGTTTCAATTTTATTTAGTCCTTGAATGGATTCTTCAGAATTGGATATCAAATATTTTGTAGCCAATAATGCGGTATCTAATCTTCCTGCTGCATTTATTCTTGGGGCAATTTTAAAAATCAAATCCCTAAGATTAATTTCGTTTAACTTATTCAATTTTGAAAAAAGTAAAGCAAATGGTTCAATTGGATTTTTATTTATTTCTAAAAGCCCCAAATATGTAATAAGCCTATTTTCATTAATTAAGGGAACTACGTCTGCAGCAGATGCAACAGCTGCTAACTGAAAATACGGGCTTAAGTCAAGTTTTAAATAAAACTTTTGGACATAACTTTGAATAAGCTTTAAACCCACAGCACATCCGCAGAGCTCTTTAAATGGATAAGTACAATCATTTTGCTTAGGATTTAGTATTGAAAATGCATTTGGAAGTGTTATGGAAGGATTGTGGTGGTCACAAATAATTAAATCAATATTTTCACTAGTATACGCTTCTGCAGCAAGAAAATCTTTAATTCCACAATCTAAAGCGATTATTAAATCAATTTTATTTTCTTTAGACCACTCTACACTTTTTAATGATATACCATAACCTTCAGTTTCTCGATGAGGTTGGTAATACAAAACTTTGGCTTTTAGTTGTTTTAAAAAACGAACCATCATAGCAACTGAACATGTTCCATCCACATCGTAGTCTCCGTAAACAAGAATAGTTTGATGATTGGAAATAGCTTTATTCAATCTATCTACAGAAACGTTCATTCCTTTCATTAAAAAACCATCCTGAAATTGTGTTTCATTAGGCCTGAAATAATTTTTCGCAGAATCAAAATCATGAATTCCTCTTGCAACTAAAATATCTGAAATAACTTTAGAAACATTCAGTTCTTTGGCTAAATGGAGGCTTGTTGGTTGGTCAACTTCTTTCTTTTTCCATTGATATTTTCTAGTCTCCATTTTTAATAATTAATTTTCAATTTTAATATATGTTTTGACAACATACTTTTACTACGTTGTATTAAATTACAATGAAATTATCTAACAAAAGACATTGAGAACTTTATTTGTGGTAATATTGGGCCAAATATGGATATAATCGAATATTACAAGTGGAGATATGCTACTAAAAAATTTAATCCCGATAAGAAAATTTCAATATCTGATATAGAAATAATTAAAGAGTCTGTTCGTCTTGCTCCAACTTCTTATGGATTACAATTATTTAAAGTAATTATCATTGAAAATCAGCTTAAAAAAGAGGCATTAAGAAAATTTTCTTTTAACCAGTCTCAAGTTTCTGATGCTTCACATCTTTTCATATTTTGTAATTCTACTAAAGTATTTGATAAAGACATTGACTCTTATATAGAAAATAAATCGCTAAGTCAAGAAATACCAATTGAAAAGAACAAAGGATATGGTGACTTTTTAAAAAAAACCCTGCTAAATAAAAGTTCTGAAGAAATTTCTGAATGGACGAAAAATCAGCTTTATATCGCTTTGACTCATTTAATGACTGCATGTGCTTCTCTAAAAATAGATTCTTGTCCTATTGAGGGATTCGACACTTCAAAATACAATGATTATCTAGACATTGATAAAAAAAGCTTGAGTGCAGGAGTGGTTGCTGCTATTGGATACAGATCTGAAACTGATAATTCTCAGTACTATAAAAAAGTTAGAAAAGCTACAAAAGATATATTTGAGGTTGACTAAATGGATTTTTCAAAAAAAATTAATCAGATTTTAATACTTTGTGTTTTAGGTATAATATGGGGAAGTTCATTTATTTTAATGAAAAAAGCCTTAACTACTTACTCGCCCATAGAAATAACACTTTACAGAATATTTATTGTATTTCTTGTTTTCTTTCCTCTTGGAATTAAAAGTTTTTTCAAAATAAAAAAGAAAACTGGGTTTGTTCTTCTATTATCTGCCATAATAGGAAGTGTAATACCCTATTTTTTGTTTATTAAAGCACAGACCAAAATAGATAGTTCTTTAAACGGAATATTAAATTCTATTACTCCTCTTTTCACACTTTTATTTGGAGTGGTACTATTCAAGCAAAAAACAAATTTTAGATCAGTAATTGGTGTTATAGTTGGCTTAATTGGAGCAACTAGTCTAATACTTTTAAGTACTGGAGAAAATATTTTTTCTAGCTCAATTTTATATGCTTTATTTCCAGTTTTAGGATCAGCTTGCTACGCCTTAAACATAAACATTATTAAAACTTATCTTAAAGATATTCCTGCCTTAAAAATTACCAGTTGGTCTTTTATATTTATTGGTCCAATAGCTGGGCTTTTTCTTTTTTTTCAGACAGATTTTACAAATAATTTGATATATAACGATCCCAATTATTTGAATTTTATTTTTATAAATATTCTTGGGATTTTAGGAAGTGGATTGGCTTTTTGGGTTTTTAATCTATTGATTAAAGAAACATCATCTGTATTTGCATCTTCAGTAACTTACTTAATTCCAATAGTAGCAATATTTTGGGGTGTTATAGATGGAGAAAGTTTTGGAATAGTTCAATTTTATTTATGTCTAGTAATTTTTTGTGGAATTTATCTAATAAAGTCTAAATCTCAAAAACCTAAATAAAAAGACCCATCAAAATTCATTTAAAAAATCTATAATAAGATGGTATAAGTCTTGTATTTTATTTAAAGGCAAGGTCTCTGACTTATCCAGCGGATCGTGATAGGCTTGAATTCCACCCATAGTATAAATAAAAATTGAGGGGACTTGGTGATGTGAAAACCAGTAATGGTCAGAATTTGGTGATTGGCCACGAATTTTAATTTTTTTAAAATAATTTAATCTTGTATTTATTTTGCCGATTTTTTTAGCGGCTTTATTTTCTTCAATAGCATTTACAATTGCAATGCCTTCCTCTCCTGTACCTACTATATCTAAATTAATTAGAAAACTAACTTTTTTCAAATCTAGTAGTGGATGTTCTGTAAAATACTTAGAGCCTTTTAAACCAGCTTCTTCAGCACCAAAACAAATAAAAATAATATTGTATTTATGGGGGTTTATTGAGTAATAGGAAGCTAAATTAAGTAATAAACTCACTCCACTTGCATTGTCATTAGCACCAGGGAATTTAACTTGCCCCATCATTCCCAAATGATCATAATGGGCAGAAATAATTATAGATTTTTTTCTTCTTCCACTCACCATCCCTATAACATTCTGAGTCTTTAGGCCTTTTTGAAATTTATTTTCAATATTTAGCTGAGCTTTTGAAAAGTCATAATTCACTGATTTACTTGCTATTTTTATCAATGGCAAATTTGAAGCTTTGTCTTCAATAGACCACTCTAATTTTTCATTTGAAATCCATAACACTGGAAAGATTTTATTCAAAATATTTCGTAACTCTTTATACATCAAAATGGTATCTTTATTTAAAATATTAGATACATCTAAACAAACCATTGTCTCCCTAAAATCTTTTTTTGAATTTAAAAAAGATTTCCAATTATTTAAGTCAGCATTTAAGACATTATAGGTTGCTTTGGCACCTCTGGACTCAGGAGCTATCATAAAGTCTTTTCCTGGTGTCAATATTTTGTTATCTAATTTCAATTCAATTGGATATGGGAAAGTATTCACATCTATATTAAAGTACTGAATATATTTACCGCTGCTAAGAGGTTTCAAATTAATTTTTTTAAACTTTTCTTCTAAAAATTTTGCAGTTTTTAAGTGTCCATCCTTAACATAACCTCTGCCCATAAAGTAATTGCTACAAAGCGTGTCAACATATTTAGAAAAACTTAGGGTTTGAGACTGAACTTCAATAGAAAAAAGAAAGGCAAGAATTAAAAAAAATCTAATCATTTAATTTGGTATCTTCTTTCTATCAAATTAATTAATCTTTTTACTTGATTTGAATTTGAGTTCCAATTGTGTTTTTTAGACAATGAATTTTTGAAAAAATCACTTGCCTGTTCCATATTTTGAAATTCATTCAATTCCTTAATTGCAGTTGAACAAGCCTGACTATCACCAGAAAATAAATTTTCTGTTATTAAATACTTTTCATTAATGCCTATTTCTTTAGTTAAGTCAGAAATTGGTTGTTGACCAAATTGATCGGCTAAAGATGTTTGTGGACTATCTGAATGTATTTCATTTACAGACTTAAAATCACTTGAAATATTTATATCTGCTTTTTCTGTTTTAGCTTCTTCCTCAACAATTACGTCTATTAAATTAATTTGATTTTCCTCAACATCAGTTGACTCTTCTTTCTTCTTTTTTTCTGAACCCGATTCTTTCTTTGGAGATTTTTCTAGTAGATACTGCAAAACCGCAAGCCTTTCATGTAACTGTCTTGATGAATCCAAAAGAGAAAGAATATCTTCTGAACTAAGAGCTCCGCTATTTATTTTAAAGACTCCTTCTTTCAGCTCACTTGCTAAACTTTCTAAGGATTTAAAATTAAACTCATTCATAATATTAAGATTTCAATATAAAATTCAATATTTTTGCATAATATATTAATGTCCTCGTTTGAATGTTATCAACATAACATTTTGTTTAATTTATTCGTTAACAAACTATTAGTTCAAAAAATTGCAGATAAACAACTCATATACTCTTAGAGATATTTCTAAAATAACCGGGGGAAAATGCATAGGAAATATTGATTCACCCATTAGTAATGTTCATTACGATAGTAGAAGATTTGTTCAAGACAATGATCATGTATTTTTGGCATTTAAAACAAATTTCAACGACGGGCATAAGTACATTAACCAAGTTTATGAAAATGGTATAAAGCAATTTATAACTCACGAAACTCCTTTAAAAATAAAGAATGATGCGGGCTACTTGGTGGTAGAAAATACGTTAATAGCACTTCAAAAATGGGCAAACTTCCACAGAAAAACTTTTAAAATTCCAGTACTTTCAATAACTGGAAGTTATGGAAAAACAGTTATAAAAGAGTGGATAAATTTTATTGCGCAAGAAAAAATAAATATTCTGAGAAGTCCAAAAAGTTACAACTCACAATTTGGAGCAGCTCTAACCTTGCTTTCTTTAACCAAGTATCACGAATTAGCTATTATTGAAACAGGAATTTCCATGCCTGGGGAGATGGATTTAATGAAGAAAATGATTGAGCCTTCTCATGCTATTTTGTCTAATATTGGCAGGGAGCATATTGAAAACTTTAGTTCTATCGATGAACTGCGAATTGAAAAAGAAAAGATTTTAAAAGGAACCATTCACACTTATTTTAAAAATAACGATTTTAATTTTAAAAGAAATATTGTAGAAAAAGGACAAGAAATACACTGTGAATACAACAATAAAAAAGAAGTGTTCTTCATCCAACAAAAAGATGAGAACTCTGCAAAAAATTTTATTTGTTGTCTAGGATTTTTAAATCAAATAAAATACGATTTAAAGGACATAAAAACCTTAAGTCCATATCTCCCTGAAATTGCTTTAAGATTTGAAAAAAAAATTGGAATTAGTGATTCGGTTATTATAAATGATTCTTACCAAAATAATTATCAATCCCTTAAAATTTCTCTAGAAACTTTAAAATCTGAATGCAGGTCTGCAAAGACTATCTTAATTCTCTCAGATTTGAATGAAAAAAAAACCAATTTTGGGGAACTTTCTAAATTAATAGAAAGCTACGAAATAACACAGTTTATAGGAATTGGGGAAGAACTCTTTAAGAACAAAAAATTATTTCCCAATAAATATTTAATTTTTAGAAATGAATCTGAATTTTTAAAATATTTTAATAATATTATTTTCAAAGATCACTATATTTTACTTAAGGGGAAAAAAGTTGCCGATTTTCAAAAGATTTACTTAAAATTAGAACAGAAAAAACACAATACTGTTTTAGAAATAAATCTTTCTAGCCTAATTAAAAACTTAAATTATTACAGAAGTTTACTTGCTCCAAAAACAAAATTTCTTGTTATGATTAAAGCAGCTGGTTATGGTACTGGATTAATCGAATCTGCGAAAATATTAGAACAAAATCATATCGATTACATAGGAGTAGCCTATACAGATGAGGGTGTAGAACTAAGAGAAAATGGCATAAAGTCTCCAATTCTTGTAATGAATGTAGAACAAAAATCGATGGATAATTTAATAGAAAATAGATTAACACCTTCCATTTACGATTTAGGTCAATTGGACGAATTCACTAAGAAACTTATCTTAATGGGGATAAAAAATTATCCAATACACATAAAGTTAAATACAGGAATGAATAGGATGGGATTTGATTCTGTAGATATTAAAAAATTATGTAGCTTTTTATTAAGTCAACCAGAAGTAAAAGTAGAAGGGATTTTTAGTCACTTAGCAGCAAGTGATCAGGGAAAAGGCAAAAAACTAACTCATCAACAATTTGAATTCTTCCATAGAATGTCTTTAGAAATTGAATCTTTATTAGGGATTAAAACAATTAAACACATTTTAAATACTGCAGGGATTGAAAATTATCCAGAACAAAGTCTGCAAATGGTCAGACTAGGTATAGGTTTATACGGTATTTCTAAAAGTAAAAAGCTTTCTAATGTAGCATCTTTAGTTTCTAGAATATCAAAAATAAGGATAGTAAAAAAAGGCGATTATATTGGTTATGGAGTAAATAATCAATCAGATAAACAATTAAAAGTTGCAATTATCCCAATTGGATATGCAGATGGATTTTCTAGATCTTTAGGAAACGGGAAAGGAAATGTTTTTATTGATAATGCTATTTATCCAACGATTGGAAATATTTGTATGGACATGCTATTTATTGATGTCTCTGGTTCTAATATTAATGTAAATGATAGAGTAGAAATATTTGGAAATAATCATTCTATTTATAAAATGGCAAATGCTGCAAATACAATTCCATATGAGATTATAAGTTCTATTTCTAACAGAGTTGTAAGAGTTTACCAAAAGGATTAATGAAAAAAAAATTTCTTTCCAATTTAATACTAGTTCTCCTACTAAATGTAGTAATTAAACCTTTCTATATTATTGGAATTGATGCTGAGATATTAAAAATTACAGAGCAAAATAGTCCAGGTTCTTATGGAACTTATTTTTCTTTATTGAGCTTATCTTTTATTTTCAATATCATTTTAGATATGGGGGTTAATAACTTTAATACTAGAAACATTGCACAAAACAATCAATTACTTCAAAAACATTTCTCAAGAATTTTTTCTCTAAAGCTAATCCTAAGCGCATTTTACATCAGTATTCTTTTACTAGTAGGAATAATTTTTGAGTTCTCAATACAGGAAATGAAGTGGCTAATTATTATAGGATTTAACCAAATTCTAGTGGCGTTAATTCTATTTATAAGATCTAATTTATCTGCACTTCTTTTATTTAAAAAAGACAGTATTTTATCTATTACCGATAGATTGATTTTAATATTTTTCTGTGGTTATTTTCTATACAGCATTGCTAATAATACAATTGTAACAATTGACTTCTTCATCCTATCTCAAACTGTTGCGTATTTAATTACTGTTCTTCTAGGTTTTTCATTTTTAATAAAACATACCCAATTACCAAGCCTAAAGTGGGACCAACTATTCTTTAAAATGATTGTAAAAAAAAGTATGCCTTATGCTCTTTTAATTTTTTTAATGTCTGTATACTATTATTCTGATGTAGTTATGGTTGAGAGAATTAGAGGGAGTATTGAAGTAGCTAACTATGCTCATGGTTATAGATTTTTCATGGCTTTTAATATGCTTGGGTACTTGTTTGCTGCTCTATTACTTCCAATATATTCTAAACTTATTAAAGAAAAGCAAAGCGTCCTTCCAGTTTCTTGGTTGTCTTTCAAGCTAATTTATTTTTTTGCTTTAATTATTTGTGTTTCTGTATGGACCTATAAAATAGAAATCCTTCATTGGAGATATGACATAAATGGTTCTTCATTATTGCACTCTAGCGAAACTTTTGGTTGGTTAATGATCTCGTTTATAGCTGTTTCATGTAACTATATATTTGGGACTTTATTAACCGCAAAAGGAAGCATGAAACAATTAAACATACTGGCTGTTTTTGGGATTTTAATAAATATTTCACTAAATCTATTACTTATTCCGGAAAAAGGTTCTTCTGGAGCAGCTTTTGCTAGTGCTTTTACACAATTTTTCGTCCTTGTATTTCAAATAACTTTATGCTATAAAATATTTAATTTTAAATACCATTTATTTTCAATAATTCGGATTTTTTCATTTACTATATTGTTTATTACCATGGTCTATAGCATAGAAAATTATCTAAATATTAATTGGTTAGAAAAAATAGTATTGAATGTTATTGGTGGTGGAATTATTGGTTTATTTTTAAAAGTTATTAGTTGGAACCAGTTTTATAGACTTTTAAAACACGATAAATCCTCTTAATTTGTAGAGATTCATGCTATAACTTACATTTGTAAATCTAAAATTGAAAAATGAATTCATCCAAAAATCAATCTTACGACTTAATTTCTTTTTTATGGAAAAATAAAAATCTATTAATAACTATTGGAACTGTTGCCTTAGTAAGCTCAAGTTTAGTCTCTCTTTTAATGGATGAGAAATTTGAATCTACTGTAACAATTTATCCTGCAAAGACAAGCTCTGTAACATTCAACGAAGTAATTACTGAAGACCAAAGCATTTCTAAATTTGGGGAGAACGAAGAGGCAGAACAAATGCTTCAGATTTTAGAATCGAGCAGCATAAGAAATAAAATTATAAACAAATTTAATCTTCTTAAGCATTATGAAATTGATTTGGAATCAAAATATATCAATACAGATTTAACCAAAACTTATTTAGAAAATATAAATTTTAAAAGAAATAACAATGGTGCTGTATTAATTACTGTTTTAGACAAAAGTCCTGATACAGCAGCATTAATTGCCAACGATATTGCATTGTTATTTGACAATACTAAAAATGCAATAATTCACGAAAGAGCTTTGACAGATTTTAAAATTAAAAAAGAAAAACTTGATAAAATAACTGCACAAATGCAGACCCTTAGAGATACGATGTCTAAACTTTCTTCTCTTGGAGTGGTAACCAACGATGCTTACAGAGCATTAACTGAGGGCTATGTAAATTCTAAAGATTCTGAGATAAAGAAATCATTTAAAACTAAAATGAAAATGACTGAAAAATACGGCTCTTTACTTAAATCTTTCCAAATTAAAGTAGAGTTCCTATCAGAGAGACTTGCTACAATGGAAACTTCCTACGAACAGGCAGAAAGTGATGCAACCAGCTATCTATCTCATAAGTTTATTGTTGAGAAAGCCTATCCCGCAGAAAAAAAGGCATATCCAATTAGATGGCTAATTGTAGTCTTGTCAACATTCTCATCTATCTTACTAGCAATTGTAGGCATACTAGTTAAGAACCAAATAGAACTTTTAAAAGATTAATGTTTAAAGAGTTTCTTAGCCCAAGAATTTCTTACTTTTTGATGATTTTATACATCATTCTAAATTCAATTTTAATTTACTTTGACATTTTCTATCTCCTTGCGCTTCCTTTAGTCATGTTAATTGGGTATCTATTTGTTTTTAGATTGGATTTAATTTTTCTCACCATAGTTTTTTGCACCCCACTTTCTTTTAATTTTGAAAATTTAGACTTGCTTGGAATAGGTTTTTATTTTCCAACAGAACCAATGCTGCTGGTATTTACATTAATATTTCTGTTTAAAGCGCTCTATGAAAAAAACCTTAAAAAAGATCTTCTACATTATAAAAACCCCATTATAATATTAGTTTTTTTACAAATACTATGGATATTTATCACCTCTATTGTCAGTGAAATCCCTATGGTTTCCTTTAAGTTTTTAATTTCTAGAAGCTGGTTCATTATTCCCATTCTACTTTATGGAATTCACTTTTTCAAAAAAGGAAAAAAACAAATCAAACAATTTTTCTTCGCTTATCTTTTTGCCATGGTAATGGTGACTTGCTATACATTATTCAACCACATGATGAATAGTTTTAGTGAAGAAGCAGGTCATTGGGTAATGTGGCCATTTTTTAAAGACCACACTTCATATGGTGCAATTTTAGCACTAGTTATTCCAATTAATGTTTGGTTGTTATATGAGGCAAAAAAAAATTATTTCAGAATTTTATTAGTTGTTTTTTTAGCAATACTTCTTGTTGGTCTGTACTTTAGTTATACAAGAGCTGCTTGGTTAAGTATTATTTTGACGATTGGAGTATTTGTTCTTTATTACTTCAGAATAAAATTAAAATGGCTAATAGGTATTATCATCATTCCTTCAATATTTGTAGTTTATAATTTGACAGAAATTTCTTACTTGGTTCAAAAAAATGATGCAGAACACACCACTGAGAATTTTTCAGAAAGAGTAGAATCAATGTCCAACATTTCTTCTGATGCATCAAATTTAGAACGTTTAAATAGATGGAATTGTGCACTTGAATTGTTCTTGCAAAGACCCTTTTTTGGATGGGGTCCAGGAACCTATGCTTTTGTTTATGCACCATTCCAAAAGTCCAAAGATTTAACAATAATCAGCACTAATTTTGGAGATGGAGGAAATGCTCATAGTGAATATCTAAGTCCTTTAGCAGAGCAAGGTTTTTTTGGATTTCTAATCAATACTTTATTAATAGGGCTTGTTTTTATTTACTCTGGTTTCTATTATATAAAATGTGAAAATGATTTTTATAAAATTTTAACCCTTTTCATTATCTTGTCTCTAACCACTTATTTTACACATGGGGTTTTAAACAACTATTTAGATACAGACAAAGCTGCTATTCCCATTTGGGGTTTAATTGGCATCTTTATTACTATTAAAACTTATTTAAGTCCAGTATCTAAAAACACAACGTATTAAATGTAAGATGTGACAAATTATTATTGCTTATGGTAAAATCTAAAAAAATATTTCAATGCATAAGCTGCTTTCATGAAACTAGTAAGTGGACTGGCAAATGTGGTGAATGTGGTGAATGGAATACAGTTTCAGAGAGAATAGTTTCAAAGTCTTCAAAAAGTTCTATTTCAAGAAGTGTAAAAACTCCTCAGCGAATAAGTGATATTTCTGGAGATAAAGCCGAGAGAATTCCTATAAATGATTTAGAGTTTAACAGAGTAATAGGTAATGGATTGGTAAAAGGTTCAGTTATTCTATTAGGGGGTGAACCTGGAATTGGTAAATCAACATTGACTTTAAAAATTGCTTTAACATTGGAAGAAAAAGTATTATATATTTCAGGGGAGGAAAGTAATGAACAAATAAAGTTAAGAGCCAATAGATTAAATTTCAATAACGACAGTTGCTATATTTATAACGAGACAGAAGTCAATACCATCCTTAAAACCTGTGAAGAAGTTTTACCTAAATTAATTATTGTTGATTCTATACAGACCATTCACACACAAGAAATAGATGCTATTCCAGGAAGTGTTTCTCAAATCAAGCATTGTGCTGAAATATTAATTAAATATGCAAAAGAGAGGCTAATTCCTCTAATAATTATTGGTCATATTACTAAAGATGGAGCAATAGCTGGTCCTAAAGTATTGGAACATATGGTAGATACTGTCCTTCAGTTTGAAGGAGATAAAAACCACTTGTACCGTTTGGTTAGAAGTATCAAAAACAGATTTGGAAGCACCAATGAACTTGGAATTTATGAAATGAATGAAAGTGGACTAGAAGAAGTTAATTCCCCAAGTAAAATGCTTATTTCAACCAACCAAGAAAAGCTGAGTGGTATTGCCTTGGGCTGTAGTTTGGAAGGAGTTAGACCTATAATGATAGAGTCTCAGGCCTTAACCTCAGCTGCTACTTACGGAAATCCACAAAGATCAGCTAATGGAATTGATATTAAAAGACTAAATATGTTGTTGGCAGTGATTGAAAAAAGAGGAGGTATGAAACTAAGCCAAAAAGATGTTTTTTTAAATATCACTGGTGGATTAAAAATTCAAGACCCTGCAATAGATTTATCTATGGTTTGTGCTATATTATCTTCTTTTTTTGACTTTTATATTGATCATGAAATTTGTTTTATTGGTGAAGTAGGTCTTAGTGGAGAAATAAGACCAGTTAGTAGAATAGAACAACGTATAAAAGAGGTTACAAAAATGGGAATTAAAATAATTTATTTAAGTAAATATTCGAAGTTTAACCAGTTAGAATCAAAAGATTATCAATTAATTAAAGTAGGTAAGCTGCAAGAAATCATTCAACAATTGTTTAAATAATGTGTCTATTAAGCTTAGGAATAAAGAGTTTAAATTATCTTTATTATAAAAATAATTCATGCAGGTTATAGATCTTGAAAAAGAAATTATTAGTGAATTTGAAATGTTTGACAATTGGATGGAAAAATATGAGTATTTGATTGAACTTGGCAAAGATCTTCCTCTTATATCCTCCTCTAATAAAAGTGATGAAAACATTATCAAAGGCTGTCAATCTAAAGTATGGTTGCATGCTGAATTTGAAAAAGATCTGGTTTCATTTTATGCAGACAGTGAGGCAATAATAACAAAGGGAATAATTGCTCTATTAATAAGAGTATTAAACAACCAGTCTCCTGAAAATATACTAAATGCAAAACTAAATTTTATAAATGAAATTGGTCTAACTAATCATTTATCTCCTACAAGAGCTAACGGTTTGTTAGAAATGGTAAAACAAATGAAAGCATATGCATATTCATTAATGATAAAAAATAATTTAAATGAGTGATGTAAAAGATTCTACAATTGTCAAAAAAAAAATTGAAGACAAAATTATAAATGTTCTCAAAGCGATATTTGATCCAGAAATTCCAGTGGATATTTACGAATTAGGTTTGATTTATGAAATTAAAATTGACGATGAATTTAATACTGAAATTATAATGACTTTAACTTCTCCCAATTGCCCTGTGGCAGAGTCTCTCCCAAAAGAGGTTGAGGATAAGGTTGGTGAAGTTCATGGCGTTGAAACTTCAAAAGTTAATATTGTATTCGATCCTCCATGGGATAAGGATATGATGAGTGAAGAGGCAAAGCTAGATTTAGGAATGATTTAAAAAAAGAAATGGAATTTGGAATTGAAGCAATAGATTATTACTTACCAAACATAGCTTTACCAATAGTTAGTTTGGCAGAAAAAAGAGATATTGTCCCCGCAAAACTTGAAAAAGGATTGGGTCTTAAATATATGGCACTTGCCGATGAAAATGAAGATACTGCCTCCATGGCAGCAAATGCACTATTAAATCTTATTGTAAATAATAAAATAGATCCCTTAACTATTGGCAGAATATATCTTGGAACTGAAAGTGCTGTAGATGCAGCTAAACCAACAGCTACATATGCAGTTGGAACAGTTGAAAAAATTCTTTCTAAAACCCATGGTTCTAGGTGTTTTAAAAACTGTGATGTTGTAGATCTTACATTTGCTTGCATTGGTGGAATTGATGCAGTTGAAAACTGTTTAGATTGGATAAGAATTAATCCAGAAAAAAAAGCAATTGTAATTGCCTCAGATATTGCAAAATATGAATTAGCATCGTCAGGTGAATATACTCAAGGAGCGGGTGCTGTTGCTATGTTGTTAACTTCCAATCCTAGTATTATTTCTTTTAAAAATACAGTTGGAATTAGTATGGAGCATGTCGGAGATTTTTTTAAACCAAGAAGGAAAATTGACAACTCATTTCTGAGCGATAAAAACACCACTGTACAAAAACTAACAAATAGTGATAAAGAAATTCTTGACTTTTATTTTGAGGAGCCAGTATTTGATGGGCAGTATTCAAATAAATGTTATAAAGCTAGAATCTCTGAAGGTTTGGAGCATTTTCAATCTCAAAAAAAAATAAACTTTCTGAAGGATTGGGACCATTTAATTTTTCATCTTCCATATGCTTTTCAAGGAAGAAGAATAATGCTAGATATATGGCTTAATTGGTTAGATAAATATGGTTTAATATCAGATCTAGAAAAAGAAATAGGTCACTCAAAAAGTATGGATTACAAAGATTGGAGAAAAGCAGCTTCAAAGTCTGTTCTTTATAAAAATTTTGTAGAAAGCAAGATTGAAGATGGAGAAATTGCAAGTGGATATATTGGCAATATGTACACTGCATCTATATTTATGTCATTAATAAGTTTGCTCTATTCAAGCTATGAAAAAGACAAAAATATTTCAGGAAATAATGTTGGTTTTTTGAGTTATGGAAGTGGATCTAAATCTAAGGTTTTTGAAGGTAAAATTGCTAAAGATTGGCGATCCAAAATAAGCGGATTAGAGGTTTTCAAAAAACTAGAAGAAAGAAAGTTAATTGACTTTGAAACTTATGAAAAACTTCATAATGGAAGTTTAGAAAATCCAATATCCAATAATAAAAATATTGTCTTAGAAAGAATTGACGATCAAGATAATAAAGTAGGTTTTAGACATTATAAAATAAATTGAGCGAGATAATAAATAAAGTTGCCAAAAGTGGTCTAATAACTCTGGACATGAAAACATTCAAGGGGTCTCAGAACAGGAGAATTATAGACATTAAAAACTGGCTATTTGAAGAAATGATCCTTAAAGAAAAAAAATTTAGAGAGCATTTAAAAGCCGTGAATTGGGAGCAATATAAAGATACATTTGTTGCTTTACATTGTTCTACTGATACAATAATTCCAGTTTGGGCCTATATGCTTTTAACCAAATATCTAAGTCCTTATGCCTCAATTGTAATATTTGGTAATGAAAAAGAGCTTGAAAAAAAGATTTTTCATCTAAATATTGAAAATTTTGATATAAAGCCATTAGAAAATAAAAGAGTTCTACTTAAAGGATGTACCGATATATATATTCCAGAAGATAGCTATATACAATTAAGCAATAAATTGATGGGATATGTTAATTCCTTGATGTTTGGAGAAGCATGTTCTAATGTGCCAATATTCAAGGCTTAATATATATCATAATTTAAATTCAACTTAGCACATATTTTTTAAGTGACTAATTTTTGACATAAAGAATTAATAAGCTCTCTTGTTAATTCCCTCAACATAATTTATAAATGACCTATTAACTACCTTATTTCCACCAGGTGTTGGATAATTTCCAGTGAAATACCAATCTCCCTTATGAAATGGACAGGCTTCATGTAAATTATCTACAGTTTGAAAAATTATTTTTACTTCCGCATTAATATTTTCATGTTTTAACAAAACTGAAATCTTATCAGAAATTTCTTGATCAGTAAAAGATTTATAAATAAGCTGAACGTGATTTTGATCCTTTAATGTATTATCAATTTCAGATTTTTTACATTTTTGATAAATCTCATCTATAATATTTTCTTTTCCTTTATCCTTTAATAAAGCAATAGCTGCTTGAAATGCAATAAAGTCTCCAATTTTAGCCATATCAATACCATAACAATCTGGATACCTTATTTGAGGAGCAGATGAGACAATAACAATTTTTTTGGGTTCTAATCTGTCTAATATTCTAATAACACTTTGTTTCAAAGTTGTTCCCCTTACTATAGAATCATCAATTATTACTACGGTGTCTTTATTTCTTCTCAAAGATCCATAAGTAATATCATAAACATGTGCTACCATTTCGTCTCTAGAATCGTCTTGAGTTATAAACGTTCTTAGTTTGGCATCTTTCACCATTATTTTTTCTGCTCTAGTTCGAAATGATAAAATTTTCTGTAGTTTTTCATCATAATAATCAGAACTAGGATCAAGTGATTTTATCTGATGATTCTTCATAACAGATAAACGATTTTCTAACTCTTTAATCATACCATAGTAAGACATTTCAGCAGTATTAGGGATAAAAGAAAATACAGTATTTACTAGATCGTTATCAATAGCAGACAAAATTTGATCTACTACTAGACTTCCTAATTTTAGTCGCTCTTTGTATATGTCTTTATCAGTTCCTCTAGAAAAATAGATTCTTTCAAATGAACATTTTTTAATTTCTTTTGGAGAATTTATTTCCACTTCTTTGTTTACATTATTTTTCTTAATGATCAATGCATTACCAGGTTTCAACTCATTTATTTCTTCCCATTTGACATTAAAAGCTGTTTGAATCACAGGTCTTTCAGAAGTTACTACAAAAACTTCGTCATCTTCATACCAAAAAGCTGGTCTTATTCCGTTTGGGTCACGAATTACAAAAGCATCACCATGTCCAAACAAACCAGCCATTGTATATCCTCCGTCCCAATCTGAAGAAGCGTTCTTTAAAATCTTTTGAATATTTAAATTCTCAGCAATTAATGTCGATATTTCTTTATTATCTATTTCTTTATTAATATATTCTCTAAAAAGTTTGGTGTTTTCTTGGTCTAGAAAATGTCCAATCTTTTCAATGATTGTAACTGCATCGGAAACAGCTTTTGGATGCTGACCAATATTGACCAAAATATCAAAGAGTTCTTCAACATTAGTAAGGTTGAAATTTCCAGCTACTACCAAATTTCTAGTCATCCAATTATTTTGTCTTAAAAAAGGATGACAGTTTTCTACTTTATTTCCTCCAAAAGTACCATACCTTAAATGTCCTAAGAATAGCTCCCCCGTGAATGCTTCGTGAGACTTAAGATAATCAACATCAATTAATTTTTCAGGGTCATTTTTGTGAAGAATCTCAAACCTTTTATTTATGTATGAAAAAATATCTTTAATGGGTTGGGTCTTGACACTTCTGTATCGACTAATATATCTTGTTCCTGGGGCAACATCAAATTTTATATTGGCCAATCCAGCACCATCTTGCCCTCTATTATGCTGCTTCTCCATCAATAGGTACATTTTATTTAAACCATAAAGTGCCGTACCATATTTATCTAAATAAAATTGTAATGGCTTTTTTAATCTTAAAAGAGCAATACCACACTCGTGTTTTATAGGGTCACTCATTAGATAGTTTTAACTTTAAAAGAATACAATTTTTCATTTATTCTAACTTATATTTGGAAAGATAAATATAATCAGTTGTTTAATTTGAAAAAACTTTTTAAAAATAGTGTCTTGTATAAATTAATTCTATTTGGAGGTTGTTTTTTTATTCTAATAGCAACTTATGGAAATGAAAAACCAAGATTTATTTCAAACTATGGACAGTTTAAAAAAAATATCGTTTTCAAGCTTGAGCATAGTGCAGGAAACATATATTTTGAAAAAAACAAAGTAAAGTTTGATCTTTTTGAAAGAGCAAAAATAAATGCAATTAGGCATGGAGATACTAGTTTTAAAAATGTTTTGGGACATGTTTATGAAAGTAATTTTATTGGATGTAATGAAAATTTAAAAATTATTGGAAATGAAAAAATAGATGCCTTTTACAACTACTTCGTTGGATCTGATTCTACTAAATGGAAGTCCAATGTTTCTATTTATAATAAATTAAAATATCTAAATATTTATGATAAAATTGATTTATCCTATTATTCAAATAGTGGAAAATTAAAATATGATTTTATTGTAAATCCAGGGGGTAACCCCAATTCAATTAAAATTCGTTATCAAGGTCTAAAAAATATTTACATTAAATCGGGTCATCTTATTTTAGAGACTTCTGTTGGAAATATAATAGAACAAGCTCCATTAAGCTATCAAATAATTAAAGGGGTAAAAAAGATTATAAAATGTGCATTCCATCTTGAGGGAGATAAACTAAGTTTCAAAATTTTTGATCGTTATAATAAGAACTACCAACTCATAATTGATCCTATTTTAATTTTCTCTTCATTTTCAGGATCTTCAGCTAATAACTGGGGACAAACGGCAACCTATGACAATAGTGGGAATCTATATGCGGGAAGTATTTCTTTTGCACAAGGATACCCTACTACATTGGGGCCATATCAAGCTTTTTATCTTGGTGGACCAGGAAGTTTTGGATCAGATATTTGCATTTCAAAATTCAACAGTACTGGAACAAACTTAATTTACAGCACCTATCTCGGAGGAACTGGAAACGAAAATCCACACAGTTTGGTTGTTAATGACAATGATGAACTTTTTGTTTTTGGAAGTACAGGATCCAACGACTTCCCAACAACTTTAGGGTGTTATGACAATACATTTAACGGTGGAACCAATTGGGCATTTTTAGGAATTATTGAATACCCCAATGGAATTGATGCATTTGTTACCAAATTTACAAGCTTAGGAAATAGTTTAATTGGGTCTACTTACATTGGCGGTACTGGAAATGATGGTGTAAATCTTACTGGGTTAGTTGCCAATTATGCCGATGACTATAGAGGAGAAATCATAATAGACAGTTTGGATAATTGTTGGATCGCTTCCTCTACCTCTTCAACTGATTTTCCAATGGTAAATGCTGTACAAAGTTCCAATAATGGCAATCAAGATGCTGTAGTTTTTAAATTTAACAATACGTTAACCAATCTTGAGTGGAGTACCTACTTTGGAGGAAGCGGTAATGAGGCTGGTTATTCCATTCAATTGGACCACCAAAACCAACCACTTATAACTGGTGGGACTGAGAACTCTACATTACCAACAACAAGTAATGTTATTCACCCTTTAGCACCAGGTGGAATAGACGGGTTTTTAACAAAATATAATATTAATTCTGGAACCATTCAATATTGTACTTACATAGGGACTAGTGCCTACGATCAAGCTTACTTTGTACAATTAGATGACCAAGACAATATTTATTTGTTTGGACAAACCGGAGGAAACTATCCAGTTGTTGGAGCTTCAATTTATTCCAATACCTCATCAACCCAATTCATACATAAATTGAGCCCATCTATGGATACAACTATTTTCTCTACCGTATTTGGAAGTGGCAATTTTCAAGTTAACATTTCCCCTTCTGCTTTTTTGGTTTCTAATTGTGGGTTAATTTATACCTCGGGTTGGGGTGGTACTGTGAATCAAAGTGGAAATACAAACAACATGCCTATAACCACAACTGCTTTTCAGTCAACAACTGATGGAAGTGATTTTTATTTAGCTGTGTTTGACAACAATGCTCAATCCATTTTATACGCAACTTATTTTGGAGGAAACCAAAGTAGTGAACATGTTGATGGCGGAACAAGTAGGTTTGATAAAAATGGTAAAATATACCAAGCCGTTTGTGCTGGTTGTTTTAATAATTCGGATTTCCCAACATCCACTGGTGCCTATTCTTCAGTTAACAACAACAGCTGTAATTTAGGTGTTTTTAAATTTACTTTTGAAAATATTATTCCCTCAATTAGTATTCCACAATCGTTTGTTTGTCTGCCCAATTCGTTTCAATTCACCAATCAGTCCGAAGGTGGGAATTTATACAGTTGGGATTTTGGAGATGGTTTAACATCTAATCTTTTTTCACCATCGCACAATTATGCTGACACAGGAATATATGATGTTACTCTTATTGTTTCAGACTCCATGTCTTGTGTTGAATCTGATACTGCAATCCTTCAAGTTCAGGTTTACGCTCTTAACAATGCTTCCATTACAGGAAACAATACCATTTGCTTAGGAGATTCAACTTTATTAACTGGATATGGAGGCTCAGACTATACTTGGTCTCCTTCCACCTTTTTAAATAATAGCAGCACTCAACAAGTCTATGCAAACCCTACATCAAATATAGATTATACATTAATTGCTACTGATAGTTGTGGAATAGATACTGCATATTTTGAGGTAAATGTTGCTTATCCTATTGTTGATGCTGGGACAGATTTCTCGATGAATCTTGGTGAATCTAAATCTTTAAATGGGTTTACAAATACAAATAATTATTTCTGGGAGTCAATCTCTTGGCTTTCTTGTTTTAATTGCTTAAATCCTCAAATAAATCCTACTCAAACTACATTATATATATTGAATGTTGTAGATTCAATTGGATGTATAAATTCAGATACAGTTGAAGTAACCATAAGGGGTTCTATTTTTGTGCCAAACACCTTTACTCCAAATGGAGATTTAAAAAATGATGTATTTGAAATAATTGGAGAAAATATTAAAAGTTTTGAGTTATGGATATACAATCGTTGGGGAGAGGAAATATACCATACAACTGACATAAATAATTTTTGGGATGGAAAATATCTTGGAAATAAATGTAAAATAGATAGTTATATATGGGTTATAGAGTATTTTGACTTTGACAACACTTTTAACTCAATAAAAGGGCACATAAATTTACTAGAATAATTAATCTATATATCTTTCATCCGCTTCCATAATTTCTCCTGTTTTAGGGCAAGTTCTTAATTTTTCATTGGAATAGAACCTTTTAAAGACTGCTAAAAAATCTTTTTCTATGTTGGTTAATTGAAAATATTCTTCATACAACAACTCATTAGCTGTATCAGAAAACCACATCAATCCATCTTTATGCTCTTTGCTTCTTTTTCTTTCAATAACCAAGCCTATCGATCCTTCAGATCTTATTGGAGAGTGTGGAACTTTTGCTGGTAATAAGAACATTTCATTCTCCTTAATTTTATATTCCACTAATTTACCATCTTGTTGAGTTTTAACAATAATATCACCTTCAATTTGGTAGAATAATTCTTCAGTTTCGTTGTAGTGATAATCTTTTCTAGCATTTGGTCCAGCAACAATCATTACTATATAATCTCCAGAATCAAAATATAGATTTTTATTACCAACGGGTGGTTTTAGTAGATGTCGATTGTTTTCAATCCATTCATTTAAATTGAAAGGGGCTTTAATTTCCATTTTTAAAGTTTTAAAACATTAATTTACATAAAAAGAAGATGTATGCTCTTTTATTTCTATATAAAACATTTCAAACTCTTTTTCAAATTCAAAAATTGAAGATTCTAAAATATCAAAACAACTTTCTAAATTATCGGAGTATTTTATTCTTTTTCCGATTCCATGGAGAGCTTTCTTAATACCATGTTTGTACTGATAATTTGTAAGCCAATCGTCTTTTTTCATGTATTGGTACATGTAGAGGATCTTTTCAGGCATCTTATTTTGAAATCCATCTAAAGTTCTGTAAAAACCAATTATTTCTTTGTCTAATTGTATGTTTTTATATTTAAGCTCATATTGCCATAAAAGATAATCGTAAAGAATATCGTTTATAACTCCTCCCATTTTAGGAAACTTTTCATAGAATCTTCTTTTGCCAGCTAAATAATGGGGGTTTGTATCTGTATAATGGTCTATAAATCGATGAAGCAAAATACCTTTCTGAATATTTTTTGACCAAGATAGATAGGATTTTCCTTTTACTGCGTCAGCAATAAAATTCCCAAATATAACTTCCTCATTTTTTCCTGACAGAACTAGATGAGCAAGATAATTCATTCTTCTTAAATTAAAGAAAATACAGCATCTGCAAGAGCTAGTTCGGTACTTTGAAAAGACTCAACTACGTTAATGACTCCAGCATCTTTAAGTGATTTTGTAGTGCTTGGTCCAATACTTATAACCTTCTGTTTATTAACTTTATTGGAAAGTAAAAATGCCTCAACATTACTTGGACTTGTAAAAACCAAATAATCGTGATTTTCAACATGTTTATCTTTTGAAAAGGTCTTATAAGTTTCTACAATAATTTTATTTCTAATATCGATAATAGCTTGAACAGTTCCTAAAGACTTATTAGAAGATGGGAAAAAAACTATTTCTTTAGATTTCAAGATGGAAGAAAACCCTTGCGCAACATTAATAGGCGTCCCCTTTCCAATAAATTCAACTTTTAAGCCATTTTTTTGTATGTATTTTGCCGTAGACTCTCCAAATGCAGCGATTTTTTTTGATTTTAAATCAATCTTTAGATGTATTATTGAATTAAGTGCAAAAGCAGAATTAATAAAAATCCAATCGCATAGGGGAATTGAGTCAATTTTTACAATTTTCATCTCAATCAAAGATTCTGCAGTTAGAGAAATTGGTGAAGATTTAGTCAGTTTATTAAAAATACTATCCTTAGCTAAGGATCTAGATATCCAAATAGAAAACGGATTTATTTTGCTGTTAATTTTACTAACTATTGTTTCAATATCGGTAGACTTGGAAATAAATCTTACTGGAGTTTCACTTACTTTATCTGAATAACTTACCCATGATGTTCTTTCTCCATTTTGGTCTTTTACAGAATAAACTCCAAAGGGAGAATGACAACCTCCATTGATGCCATTTAGAATTTTTCTTTCAAAATTTACATCCTCTTCACTGTCTTTATGGGAGATTTTATTTAGAGTTTTTTTAAGGTCTTTGTCTGATTCTCTTACTTGAAGACCTAGTGCTCCTTGAGCAGCAGCTGGAATAAATGAACTTACTGGTAATTCTTGAATATAGAATTCAGAAAGATCTATTTTTAATCTGTTAAGCCCTGACTTTGCTAGGACAATAGCATCGTATTCATTAGTTCTTAACTTATTAATTCTTGTGGGAACATTTCCTCTCAAATCTTTAATAATAGAGTCCTCACGAAATAAAAGTAATTGATTTTTTCTTCTTGCTGATGAGGTTCCAATAACAGGTGATTTTATAATATTTAAAATCTCTGATTCGTCAACAGAGTTTGGGTTAATTAAAAGAACATCTGCTGGATTTTCTCTTTTTGGGATAGCTGCAATACAAAGTCCTTTAGGCTGTTCTGTTTCAAGGTCTTTTAGAGAGTGGACAGCAAGATCAATCTCATTTTTTAAAAGTGCATTTTCAATTTCTTTAGTAAAAAAACCTTTTCCTTCAATTTTATCAAAACTTAAATTTTGAATTTTATCTCCCTTAGTTTTAATTATTTTAATTTTAGATACAATTCCTAGATTAGACAATATATCTTTAACATAATTTGCCTGCCACAGGGCAAGATTGCTACCTCTAGATCCTATGGTTATTTTTTTTAAAAGCAAAAATTACTTGGTTGTTTCATTTAGAAGAATTTCTTTGGCCATCTTCATTGGAACACTAATGTATTTTTTTTCAATGTAGTCTACCAAACTATTAACTACTTCAATTGCCCCCGGATCTAGTGTTTCTAATTCTTTAGCAAAAACTTCTCTAAAAGCTTTCTGTCTAATCCCTTTAATACTTTTTGGAACAGAGCTTAAAGCTCTTTCAAGATTTCGCTCTTTTTCCGCTATATAGTATTTTATAATTTGTCTCTCTATAATATCTAGGCATCTTTTTATCTCTTCTCCTCTTGCTTGTAGATTTTCTTCTGCTCTAACTTTTAACTGATCTACGTTTATAAGTTTTACATATTTGTTTTCGGAGATTTTAATATCACAGTCGTTTGGAACAGCAAGATCTACAATTACTGATTTAGTATTTTCCGAATTAATTTTGTGAAACTTTTCTAGAGAAAGTACAATTTCCTTGGATCCAGTACAACTTATTATAAAATCAAATTTAGAGTTATGGTTTGCCAATTCTGAAAGTGGAAAAACTTCTGCATCTATATTTAAAGTGTCAACTAATTTCTGGGCTTTCTTTGTAGATCTATTGTAAATGGTGTAATGATGTTGCTGGTTTTTACTTGTAAATTTCAACATTGAAGTAATTGTTTTACCAGCACCAATAACTAGTATTTTCTTTGGTTTTTTGGAAATATATTTTTTCATTTCTAAAAAAGCCAATGAAACAATAGATACAGGCCTAGTTCCTATATTACTTTCGGTATATACTTTTTTTGCTGTAGATATAGTTGATTGCACCAATACTCTTATTACATCTCCACATAAATTATTCTCTCTACATTCTTCAAAAGCTTTTCTAACTTGGGTTATTATTTCTCTTTCTCCAACCACTAAGGAATCAATGGAAGAGGCTACTGAAAAAATATGGTGTACTGCAGCTTTACTATTTATAATCTCAGCTCTATCAACAATGTCTTTTAAATTGGCTGGTAATTGATCAGCTAAAAGTTGTTTAATAAGCTTTTCTACAAAAGTCTTGGTAATTTTTTTTTTGTGACTTAAAATAAACTCAACCCTGTTACATGTGGAAAGATACATGAGTTCATCAATATCTAAATTTGTTTTTAAATTTGTCAGAATATCAATTCTTTGCTTATCGTCTAAGTGAAAAAAACCAATTTCGTCAAAATTAAATTGCCTGTGGGTAAACGCTATGATTTGAGCTGTCTTCAATTATTTTATATGTCTACAAAAATCAATAATTATCTGTAATTTATTTGTCATCATTTTGTCATTGCTTTAAATAGTTTAGCGAATTTTATTTTTCATTTGATCTAAATTACTTTTAGATTCTACAATCCTTTAAATATTGTTATTTTTACTGTTAATTAAATTTTTATAATAAACTATGAAATACCTTCCAATTAATAGCCAATTATTTATAAATAATAGAGAAAGGTTTGTAAATAAAATAAAGAGAAATAGTTTAGCTGTTTTCAATTCTAATGATATTTACAATACAGGAGCAGACAGTACTCTTCCTTTCACCCAGCATAGAGATATATTTCATCTTTCAGGATTAGATCAAGAGGAGAGTATTTTGGTGATTTTCCCAGATTGTAAAAACAAGTTACATAGGGAAATATTATTTCTTAAAGAAACCAGTGAGCATATTGCAGTTTGGGAGGGGGAAAAATTGACTAAAGAAAGAGCAACCGAAGTTTCTGGAATTAAAACAATATACTGGTTAGATCAGTTCGAAACTATATTTAGACAACTAGTGATTGAAAGTGAATTTGTTTATTTAAACAGCAATGAGCATTTAAGAACATCCAATTCTATGGAGACGAGAGAAGATAGATTTGTGAAAAAATTTCTTTCCGATTTTCCAATTCATCCTACTCTTAGAGTAGCCCCTATAATGCATCAAATCAGATCTGTAAAAGACAGCATTGAAATTGAAATCATGAAGCAGGCATGTAATATTACAGAAAAAGGCTTCAGGAGGATTTTAAATTTCATTAAACCAGGAGTAATGGAGTACGAAATTGAAGCTGAATTAATACATGAATTTCTTTCTAATAGATCAAAGGGATTTGCTTACACCCCCATAATTGCATCTGGGAAATCAGCTTGTGTTTTACATTACATTGAAAACAATAAAAGCTGTCAAGATGGAGAGATTATTTTAATGGATTTTGGTGCAGAGTATGCAAATTATGCTTCGGATTTAACAAGGTGTGTACCTGTAAATGGTAAATTTACATCTAGACAAAAAGAGGTTTATAATTCTGTTTTGCGTGTGAAAAAAGAAGCTACAAAATTATTAACTCCAGGCGTTTTTCTAAATGATTATCACAAACAAGTTGGGAAAATTATGGAGAAAGAATTATTAAAGTTAAATTTAATATCATCCAAAGACATCCAAAATCAAGATTCTAACTGGCCTGCCTACAAAAAATACTTTATGCACGGAACATCTCATTATATTGGGTTGGATACTCATGACGTTGGTTCTTGGACAGAGCCAATAGAAGAAAATATGGTTTTTACAGTAGAGCCAGGAATATATATTCCTGAAGAAGGGATTGGAATAAGATTAGAAGATGATGTAGTGGTTCAAAAAAATAGTGAGCCTAAAAATTTAATGGAGAATATTCCAATTGAAGCTGAAGAAATTGAGGATTTAATGAACTAAGATGAAGAATGAAAAATTAGAGAAAAAGTTAAAAGAATCCAAACTTGGTGGTGGTCAAAAAAGGATTGATGCTCAACACAAAAAAGGAAAATTAACAGCTAGAGAAAGACTAGATCTATTGCTTGACAGCAATAGTTTTGAAGAAATTGGAAGATTTGTAACCCATAGATCGACAAATTTTGGATTAGAAAAAACTAAATTTTTAGGGGATGGAGTAGTAACTGGCTATGGGACGGTTAATGGAAGATTGGTTTATGTTTATTCTCAAGATTTTACGGTTCTAGGGGGCTCTCTTGCAGAGGCTCATGCTGAAAAAATATGTAAAATAATGGAGCTAGCTATGAAAAATGGGGTTCCTATTATTGGGTTAAATGATTCTGGTGGAGCAAGAATTCAGGAAGGGGTGGTTTCTCTTGGAGGCTATGCAGATATATTTTACAACAATACCAAAGCGTCAGGAGTTATCCCACAATTATCAGCAATTATGGGCCCTTGTGCCGGTGGTGCTGTTTACTCTCCAGCACTAACAGATTTTATATTCATGACTAAAAACACATCTTATATGTTTGTCACTGGTCCAAATGTCGTACAGACGGTTACTAATGAAGACGTTACTGCTGAAGAACTTGGCGGCGCCGAAACCCACATGTTGAAATCTGGTGTAACCCATTTTGCTTGTGAAAATGAATTAGATACTATTGAAAATTTAAAAACTCTATTGTCTTATATTCCTCAAAACTGTGAAGAAATTCCCGAAAATTTATCTTATGAATTTAGAGACGAAAAAAAACCACAGCTTAATCTTATAATCCCTGAAAATCCAAACCAACCTTACGATGTAAGAGAAATTATTCATCAGCTTTCAGACGCTGATAGTTTCTTTGAAGTTCACAGGGAGTTTGCTGAAAATATAGTAGTTGGATTTGCTCGATTAGCAGGAAGATCTATTGGAATTATTGCAAATCAACCAGCTGTACTTGCTGGAGTATTAGATGTGGATGCATCTGTAAAGGGTGCAAGATTTGTAAGGTTTTGTGATGCGTTTAACATTCCTCTTCTTGTTTTAGAAGATGTTCCTGGATTTCTTCCTGGGACAGATCAAGAATGGAATGGAATTATCTCAAACGGAGCAAAACTATTGTACGCTTTTTGTGAAGCAACAGTTCCTCGCATTACAGTGATAACTCGTAAAGCATATGGTGGAGCTTATGATGTTATGAATTCCAAACACATTGGTGCAGACATGAATTTTGCGTGGCCAACAGCAGAAATTGCAGTTATGGGAGCTAAAGGAGCTGCTGAAATAATTTTCAAAAAAGAAATAACCAATTCTAAAAATCCTGAAGCTAAACTCAAAGAAAAACAAGATGAATATGCTGCAATGTTTGCCAACCCTTATAATGCAGCTTCAAGAGGATATGTAGATGAAGTCATTTTACCTTCTGACACTAGAGAAAAATTAATTAAAGCATTTAAAATTTCAGAAAATAAAAAGGAAACTATTCCTAAGAAAAAGCATGGAAATATTCCATTATAGAGAAACTAAATGATTTGAAAAAAAATAGTAAATACATCCAGGTTATCATCTTTCTTAGCAGTTTTGCGTTATTTGGCTTTTTACTAGTTCAATTGTATTGGGCTAAAAATACTTTTAAGGAGAAAAAAAATAATTTTCATACATTATTTGAGATTTGTGTGACAGAAATTGGGGATGAGCTAAGAGAAAAAATTCTAAATGCATCCAATTATTCAGTTCCTAAAATTGGAGGAAATATTTTACCTATTCAAAACAGATTAGGTAGCAACTCTGAGTTTTCAGACACACTTAAAAACATAAGTAGTTCTAAAAAATCAATTTCGGAAAAAAGAAAAGATTTATTAAGGGTAATTAACAAAAAGCTATCATTAAATATCAATATTAATTTAGATGAGCTCTTTGATGAGAATGAGGTAATTTCACTAATTGAGGCATCTTTAGAGAAACACGGAATAAAAAATGAATTTCACTACAGTATAACAGATGAAAATGGTCTTTTGTTTCTTTCAAACTTTGAGAATATTGACAATTCTATTCTAGAAAAGTCTAGCAGTTACTCAGTTGACTTTTTAAATGATGATTTATTTACTGAAAAGAGAGTTTTTACTTTATATATTCTTAAACTTCGTTGGTCAATTGCAAAATCCTTTACACCAGTTCTCATCCTTTCAATGGTCTTGATTTTAATTATTCTAGGAACATTTATTTACAGTATTAGAGTAATTCAAAATCAAAAAAAGAACACACAGATTAAAACAGATTTCATTAACAATATGACACATGAGTTAAAGACTCCAATTGCTACAATTGGTTTAGCATGTGAAGCATTGACAGATAAAAATATTAAGCTAGATAAATCCAGTCAAAATAGATTTCTTACAACAATTAAGTCTGAAAATGTAAGATTGGGAAAACTTGTTGAAAATGTCTTAGAAAGTTCTGTTTCTGTAAAAGCTAGTCCAGAACTTAAATTAGAAGTTTTTAATATTGAAGAGGTAATAAAAAAAGCTATTAAATCTATTCAACTTTCTTATAACACTAGAAATGGAAAAATTAAGACTGACTTTTTGGCTCAAAATAAAATTATCGAAGCGGACAAACTTCATATAACCAATGTTATTCATAATTTATTGGACAACTCTTTAAAATATTCTTCTAAATCTCCGTTGGTAACTATTTCTACTAGAGATGTAATTGGCGGACTAATTATTAGAATTAAAGATAATGGCATAGGAATTGCAAAGGATAACTATAAAAGGATTTTTGAAAAGTTATTTAGAGTCCCAACTGGTGACTTACATAATGTTAAAGGTTTTGGTTTGGGATTAAGTTATGTAAAATCAATTATAGACCTACATAAGGGAAAAATAATGGTAGAAAGCAAGTTAGGGAATGGAAGTACTTTTACAGTAAATTTAAAATCCTCTAAAATACTAGAGTCATGAAAAAAGAAATAAAGGTTTTATTGCTGGAGGACGATCCAAATTTAGGATCAATCACTTTAGATTATTTAAAAGCAAAAGGATTCAGTTGTAGATGGGAAATAAATGGGGAGTTAGGATACCGTGAGTTTGTCAAAAATCAGTATGATATTGTAATTATCGATGTAATGATGCCTATTAAAGATGGATTTAGTACTGCAAAAGATATTAGGGGAATTGATAAAAAGGTTCCAATTATTTTTCTAACGGCAAAATCTATGAAAGAAGATACTTTAAAAGGTTTTGAAATAGGGGCCGACGATTACATTACAAAACCGTTTAATATGGAAGAATTAACAGCTCGTATAAATGCTATTATAAAAAGAACTTCTTTAGACTTAGAATCTCACTTTGACGATATTAAAATTGGACAACTTACTTTCAATCCAAAAATGCAAATACTTTCAAAAGATGATTTTAGTGTGAGTTTAACCACCAAAGAATCTGATCTTCTAATCTTACTTTATAAAAATAAAAATGATATTTTAGAAAGAGATCATGCTTTAAAAGCAATATGGGGAGATGATAATTATTTCAATGGAAGGAGTATGGACGTATATATAGCCAAACTCAGAAAATATTTAAAACACGACGAACAAATTCAAATTATCAATGTTCATGGTAGGGGTTTTAAGTTGTTGACCTAAATTTTACAAACTTTTAGTTCTACCTCCGTCTACAGGTAGATTAATACCACTTATATAGCTTGCTTTGTTGGAAGCTAAAAACACAACAGCATTAGCAACCTCAACTGGCTTAGCAATTCGTTTTAGGGGTACTTGATCAGCCATTTGTTTTTCAATTTCACTTTCTTTAAGATTTAGTTTTTTGGCTTTGTTATTTATTATTTCTTTAAGTCTTCCGGTATTGGTTGCTCCTGGTAAAATATTATTAACAGTTATATTATGAGGTCCTAATTCGTTAGCAAGTGTTTTAGCCCAGTTGGCAACTGCTCCACGTATTGTGTTGGAAACTCCAAGTCCGTTAAGAGGTTGTTTGACGGATGTGGAAATAATATTTATTATTCTACCACTTTCTTTATTTTTAATTCCCTCCAGTAGCACTCCTAGAATTTTATGAAAAGAAATTAGGTGTAAGTTAAATCCTTGAAGTAAGTCTTCTGCTGTTGCATTTTCAAGTTCACCACTTGGTGGTCCACCAGTATTATTTATTATAACATCGTAATTGATGGAGTTTTTCTTTACAAATTCTTTTAACTTTAATTCTAATTCGTTGGGGGAAGAAAAATCAAGTACAATATAGTTGTGGTTTTGAGTCCCATTGTTTGTGAGTTCACTAATCTTTTGTCTAAGAATTTTATTATTTCTAGAAACCAAAGTTACGTTACCACCAAAATCGGAAAATAGTTTTGCAGATTCCCATCCTATTCCATTGGAAGATCCACCAATAAAAATATTTTTACTTTTAAAATCTAATTGATTTAACATTCAATAACTATTGAAAAATTATACCAAAAATATGGAAAAATTTTAATTTATTTTGAATGTTGTTTTTTAATCTATTAGGAAATAACAAAATTTTTTTAATAAAATACTTAATTCAACTTTCAAATTTGTAAATTGTAATAAATATACATAATGAATAAATCAAACATAGTAACACTCTCAATCCTACTAATTTTAAATTCTTTAAGTAGCTATAGTCAATGTCACTACACTATTGATATGCAAGATAGCTTTGGAGATGGATGGAATGGTGCATCAGTAGAGGTTTCTGTGAACGGTATTTCGTCAAGTAATTTTTCTTTTTCTACCGGATATTCAAGCTCTGACTCAATTGAAACATTAAATGGGGATGTATTATCCTTCTCATTCATTTCTGGAAACTGGGATACAGAAATTGATTTTCAAATTTACGACCCATCAGGAATTCAAATTTATTCTAGTCAACCATTTAACAATAATTCTGGCAACAATGGTTCACTTTTTTCTGATACATCCAATGCCAACTGTTTTCCTCAGTTTGTAAATGTGACTTTTCAATTAGACATGAATAACAACACGAATATCTTTACTACACCAGAAATTAATGGTACATGGAATAGTTATTGCGGAGATTGCGACCCTATGAGTGATCTAAATGGTGATAATATTTGGGAAAAAACAGTTTCTCTTTACACAGGGTACTATGAATTTATATTTTCTGCAGATTCTTTAACTATTGAAGAAACAATTGATCCAAATAGTTCATGTTCAAATGGAAGTTTTTTTTCTACAAAGAGATTTTTATTTGTTGGTAGTCAAGACATTACTTTGCCAGCAGTATGTTGGGAATCTTGTAGCGTTTGTAATGGATTTCCTCAACCTCCGTCTGGAATTTCATGTATTACAGGTTCAGCTGGGTTAGTTTTTACAGACGATTGTGAAACTCAAGGTGGATGGACAGGTGATTTTGGAACTGGAAATGGAATCTGGCAAGTAAATAATGGCTACTCTGCCACAAATGGAACAGGTCCCTATGGTGCCCATAGTGGAACAAATTATTTTTACTTTGAATCAAGTACTTGGGGCGGCGGAGGTCTTTCCCAATTTGACACTGCCTCAATTATTAGTCCTGCTATAGATTTAACCTCAAGTAGTGACGATGCTGAACTTACTTTTTGGACTCATGGAAGAGGTGTATCAATGGGTATGCTTGATGTTGGAGTTTCTAATCAGCCTACAGGACCATTTACAGACCTATATACTCAATTTGGTGAAACACATAATGGTATTAATGATCCATATACACAGATAGGTATAAATCTTTCTTCATACATTGGCCAAATTATTTATGTTAGATTCAAGTTTTCTAGAGATCAAAGTTTTAATCAAGGTCAATATAGCGATCTTGCTATTGATCTTGTTGAAGTGACATCCTGTCAAACTTGTCCAACACCTTCACTTCTTAGTACTTCTAATATTACTCCTACAAGTGGTCAACTAACCTGGACTCCATCAGGATCAGAAACTCAGTGGATGATATATTATAATGGGGATAGTTTATTGACTGATTCTATACCTACAACAATAGGCGGGTTAGCTCCAAATAGTAATTACAATTGTTACATAACTGCAGTATGCTCTGCAACTGAAAATAGTGTTTCTTCATCTCTAACAAGTTTTACAACAGCATGTTCTTATAATGTGGCACCAACATTCGAAAATTTTGACACTGGGTTTCCTGCTTGCTGGTCTCAAGATAGTAATGACGATTTTGATTGGACTTTAAATTCAGGTCCACCACCTACCTTGGCCAATGGTTTTTCTACTGGTCCGTCAGATGATATTACCGGAGGAGGAAATTATATTTATACTGAAGCTTCTAATCCTAGAGACCCTGGAGATATAGCAATTATATACTCCGAATTAATTGATATTACTAATATTTCTAATCCCGAGCTTAATTTTTATTCACATATGTATGGTGCAGACATGGGGACTATGGATATAGAATTAATTGAAGGAATTAATTCTACAAATATTTTTTCTCTTTCAGGAGATCAGGGAGATCAGTGGGTGCAACATAGTATTCCTTTTACTACTAGTTCAAATATTATTCAATTTAAAATAATTGGAACAAGAGGAAGCGGATGGTCAAGTGATATGGCAATAGATAATTTTAAAGTTCAGCAGACAGTTACAAGTGATTTAGAGTTGTTATCTGATCTAAGTTCTTCTTCTTGTTCGTTTTCAGCTCAAGAACAAATTTCAATTAAAATTGTTAATAATGCCCCAAGTGTTCAAAATAATTTTGATGTATCTTACTCAGTAAATAACGGTAGTCCAGTAATTGAAACATTTACTTCTAATATAAATTTTGAAGACACAATTGTATATAATTTTACTACACCTGCAGACTTAAGTATGGATGGTCTTTACTACTTTCAGTACGAATGCATTTTAAGCACGGACCAAGTGCCATCAAATAATGTTTTCAGTAATTCAATTGAAAATTTTATAAGCCCTCAAGCTCCTATAACATATAACGACACTATTTGTTATGGAGATACTTCGTTTCTTCAAGCAAGTTCTAGTAATGGGTTAATTAATTGGTATACCGATTCCTTAGGTTTAAATTCTATAGCTAATGAAGCCGTAAATCCTTCCCTAACCACCACTTATTTTGCTCAAGTACAGGCTTCAGAATATTACACAGACGATTTTGAAAATTATCCTACAGGTTCATTAATTGCTCAATTATCGGATTATTGGACAACTTTGAGTGGAGCTGGAGGTGGACCAGACGATGCATTTATTTCGGGGGCGCAAATGTCCTCTGGCATGAATTCTATCTATTTAAATGACATTAATGATGATAATTTATTTCTTTTATTAAATCAAGATGTAAATGAAGGAGTTGTAGAAATTTTATTTGATGTCAGAGTTGAAACTAGTAGTAGTATTAGTATTTTGAATTCTACTACTCCTTCTTCTGTTGAAATTTTTAATTTAAAATTAAATTCTGGAGTTTTAGAATTTGATATTGGCCCAACAGTTTTGACTAGTTCTTGCCCAAATAATAATAATTGGTTTGAACTCAAATTAGTTGGTGATTTAAATTCATCTATTTGGAATATATATATTGATAACTCTTTTATTTTCGGTTCTTATATTGCTGGAGCTAATCAAGTAGGATCTGTTAATTTCACTACCAATAGTGGAGATGCATATTATATTGATGATGTAGAATGGTATATTATATCTGATGATGATTGTAAAAGTGATTTTTCTCCTTTAACTGTATTTGTAGAAAACTGCAGCAACTTAAACGAACTTAAGCTAGATGAAAATATAAATATTTATCCCAACCCTTCAATTGATATTTTTAACTTTTATTCAGAATCTAATATTGAAAGTTTAAATATTTTTAATAGTCAAGGAAAAGTAATATATTACAAAAAAATTGACGATTCTTCAGGTGAAATTGATTTGTCTTACTTTAAAAAAGGTATTTATTTTATTGAGTTCTCCAACTTAAAAAGCTCTAAATTCAAAAAAATTATATTAAAATAATAAGTTATGAAAAAAAAATATTTATTAATTATTTCTCTTTTTATTTCCTCTTTTTCATTTAGCCAATGTATTCATACATTTAATATGTTTGATTCATTTGGAGATGGATGGAATGGGAACGCTGTTGATATATTAGTCAATGGTAATACTATTATAACTGGAGCAACAATTGCTGCCGGGTCAGTTGGAGTTGAAAATTTTTCTGCAAATATTGGCGATACTATAGAATTAGCAAATTGGGTTACTGGATCATGGACGAATGAAGTTTCATGGGATATTACGGATGGAGATGGAGCAATCATTGCAAGCGGCGTTCATAATGGATTGGCTTCAAATGCTTATGGGTTTTGTCCAACATGTCCATCGCCTTCGTCCCTAGGAACGACTAATTTAACAGCTAACTCAGCTACTCTAACCTGGATTGCTGGTGGATTAGAAACACTTTGGAATATAGAATGGGGAGTTTCTGGATTTATTCAAGGAACGGGGACATTTGATACTACTTCAAATTTTCTAGGTTATCCTATAGGTTCTTTATCGGGGTCAACAGATTATGATTTTTACATTCAAGGAATTTGTGGGTTGGGAGATACAAGCTCATGGGCCGGACCTTTTCTTTTCACAACACCATGTGTAGCTATTGTACCGCCAAATTTAGAGGATTTTAGTGGTGGATTTCCGCCAAATGCTTGCTGGGACCAAGCTGGAGATGGCGATCCTTCTAGTGGCCCTACTAATCTTGGAGCCAGTTCTTGGTTTGAAGATGGTTTTGGAAATGCAGGTACTACTGGAGCTGTGAAAATTAATCTATTCACTACTGGAAAAAATGAATGGGTTTTATCTCCACAATACGACTTGTCATCTGGAGGACCATTTCAATTAGAATTAGATTTTGGAGTTTTTGACTGGCCTTCTACCATCCCCGGTACTCTAGGTTCTGATGACAGAGTTGAGGTTCTTATCTCTAGAGATGGTGGTGGTTCATGGACTGGACTTACAAATTACAACAATAACTATGTTACTAATCTAGGTGGAAATCATGAGATTATTCCACTACCAAATGACACTGGAATTGTTCAATTTGCTATTTGGGCAACTGAAGGAACAGTAGACGATCCTGAAGATAATGATGTAATGTTTGATAATTTTGAAGTAGTACCTATCCCTAGTTGTCCTCAACCTCAATTTTTAAGTTTAATTAATTCCACTTTAGATAGTGCTACTTTAACCTGGTCCACATTTGGAACAGATTCTCTTTGGAATGTATATGTAACGCCTTCTGGAATTAACCCAGATTCTTCTCATTTATCTACTGTAAATAATGATACTTTATTTATTGGTGGATTGAATCCTTCATCAACATATGACTTTTATGTACAATCCATCTGTTCTGCTGGAGATTCGAGTTTTCTTAGTGGCCCCTATTCATTTTCTACACTTTGCGGACTAGCAATTGCTCCTTATTCTGAAAATTTTAGTACTGGGACATTACCAAATTGCTGGACACAAAGTGTTATTTCTGGAGATGGTTGGCAATTTTCTGGAACTCCAGGATATGACGCTGCTAATAATGGAAGGCCTGCAGGTTCCTATGCATGGATAGATTTTTCGGCCACTGATCAAGGAACTGTTATGGAAGTAGTATCTGTAGATGTTTCTGCTTTAACAGCTCCTCAAGTTGAATTTGATTATTTTTGCTTTAATACAACAAATCCAACACCTCCAAATATTTTATTTTTAGAAGCTAGAAATAATAACACCTGGAATACGGTTGATTCTCTTGACATTAATAATATTTCTTTATGGAATCCATACTCATTTTCATTAGTTGGATTCGATAGCTCTGGAATAGTTAATCTTAGATTCAGAGGGGAATCAGGTGGTGCTTCAAACGATTATTACAATGATATTTTAGTTGACAATTTATTTATAAGAGAGGCCCCTACTTGCCCAAGACCCTTAGTAAGTACAATCTCAATTGACTCTATTACAGCTTCAGGTGCATCTGTTTCTTGGTTACCAGCTCTAAGTGAAACACTATGGGGGGTAGAATGGGGAGTTTCTGGATTTACATTAGGAAGTGGAGTTTTTGATACTACGTCAAATAATCTTGGATCCCCAATAAGCTCTTTAATTCCAAACACAGATTATGATTTTTATGTTCAAGCTATTTGTGACTCTATTGATCAAAGTTATTGGGCTGGGCCATTTACTTTTACAACTCCTTGTGGTGCTATAACACCCCCAAATTTGGAAGATTTTAGTATGGGATTTCCACCCGATGATTGCTGGGATCAGGCTGGTGATGGAGATCCTTCGACAGGACCTTCTGGCATAGGAACAAGTTCTTGGGCAACAGATGGGTTTGGAAATGTAGGTACTACTGGTGCTGTAAAAATTAATCTATTCACTACTGGAAAAAATGAATGGGTTTTATCTCCACAATATGACTTGTCATCTGGTGGGCCATTCCAAATAGAATTTGATTTTGGAGTTTTTGATTGGCCTACTAGTAATCCTGGAACTCTAGGTTCTGATGATAGAGTTGAAGTTTTAATTTCAAGAGATGGTGGTAGTTCATGGAGTGGATTAACTAATTTTAATAATAATTATACCACAAGCACTGGTGGGAATCATGAAATTATTGCACTTCCAAACGATTCTGGAATTGTTCAATTTGCTATTTGGGCAACAGAGGGAACAGTAGACGATCCTGAAGATAATGATGTAATGTTTGACAATTTTGAAATAGTTCCAATACCTAGTTGTCCTCAACCCCAAAATTTAAATGTAAGTTATATTGGAACGGATAGTGCTACAGTTTCTTGGTCAACTTTTATTACGGATTCACTTTGGAATGTTTATCTAACACCTAGTGGAGTAAGTCCAGACACTAGCCATTTAACAGTTATAGATAACGACACTTTGGTCTTTAGTGGGTTATCTGCTGCAACAACATATGATTTTTATGTTCAATCTTTATGCACAGCAGGTGATTCAAGTTTTATAACTGGACCAATTAGTTTTACAACAAATTGTACAGCATTTATTGCTCCATATACTCAAGACTTTTCTCAAGGAAGTTTGCCAGTTTGTTGGTCTCAGAGTGCAATCACTGGAGATGGATGGCAATTCACCGGTACTCCAGGTTATGACGCTGCTAATAACGGAAGACCTGCAGGATCGTATGCTTGGATAGATTTTTCAGCTACAGATCAGGGGACTGTTATGGAAGTTGCTCCTGTAGATATGTCTTCGCTATTAAGTCCTCAGATTGAATTTGACTATTTCTGCTTTAACACAACTAATCCAAGTCCCTCAAATATTTTATTTGTTGAGGCATTTAATGGAGTAAGTTGGTTAACAATAGACTCTATTCTAGATAATACTAATCAGTCTTGGTCTACTTATTCTTTCCCTTTACTAGGGTTTGATATGTCCGGAATAATCTACTTAAGGTTTAGAGGAGAGTCAGGCGGTTCTACTAATGATTTTTATAATGATATTTTGGTTGATGATTTAATAGTAAAAGAAGGTCCCCAAAATGATATTGGTGTTATAGTTGCCAATTTGCCTTCTGCGTCTACCGGATGTGAAGTGGATAGCTCTGTAGTTACAGCTACTATTTTTAACTTTGGTTACTTACCTCAATCTGGGTTTACCGTTCAGTATACTCTTAATGGAACTCCTATTGTGGAAACAGTTTTTGACACCTTACAACCGGGAGATTCATTAATATATACGTTTACTCTTCCTGTGGATTTAACCCAAGATGGAACATATAGTTTTGACTTTACTACTAACCTGCCAAATGATGATAATTCTGCAAATGATGCATATGGATCTATTATCGAAGTTCAAAACTACTATACACCAATAGCCCCAACAGTGACTGACGATACTATATGTGTAGATGTTTTCAATCCAAATGGCCAAATTGCAACTCTTGTAGCCTCTGGTCCTGCAGGTGTAGATTTTGACTGGTTTGATAGTAATGATAATTTTATTGGGACTGGAGATATAATGCAAACTGATACTATTAATACTTCAACTAGTGTATTTGTCGCTTATAAGGAACTAGCCCCTGGAAATATGGGAGCTGCCAATAATACTTTTGGCGGTGGAGGCTACTATAATTTATTTACAGAAGGACTTATGTTTGATGTCTATAGTGACCTAACTATTGACTCTGTTACTATATATCCTGATGATACTGGAACAGTAGGCATTATTATTCAAAGTATTTTAGGAAGCACTCTGTTTAATGGAACCTACACGATAACAACACCTGGCAATATTGGGTTTAAAGTGCCAATTGGTGTAAATATACCAGCTGGTCTCGGATATGGGATGTATATTTCTGCTATTAGTCCAGGTACATTATCTCTATATAGAAATACAACAAATGCTTCCTATCCATACGATTATGGTAATGTAGCATCCATCACTCAAGCATCGAATGGTTCTACTGACTTTTATTATTTTTTCTATAACTGGGATATTTCTACGATAAGTTGTTATAGTGAAATGCAAGAAGCAGTTGTATATGTAGATGCTTGTCTAGAGGTTGAAAATCAAATTTTTGAAGATTTTAAAATATATCCAAATCCAAATAATGGATCGTTTGAAATTCAAATGACAAATTTATCTGCTGAAACAGAAATTGAAATATTAGACCTGCACGGGAAAGTAATTTATAGAAACAACTTCTCTAATAAAAATCAAAATATTAATATCGAAAATATTAGTAGAGGAATTTACATCGTAAAGGCAACCCAAAATGGAAATATTAGAACTAAAAAATTGATGATTAATTAGTTTATATATTTTTAACGGAGAAAAGGATTAGAGTTTTTCTCTGTTTTAATTGTTGTTTCATTACCGTGTCCGCAATAAACTAAAGTTTCATCTGGTAATAGAAAAATTTTATTTTTAATAGAATTTACGAGTTGCTGGTGATTTCCGCCTGGGAGATCAGTTCTGCCAATACTATTTTCAAACAAACAGTCCCCATTAATTAAGAAGTTATTCTCTTTATTATAAAATGCAACATGTCCAGGGGAATGTCCTGGCACAAATAATACTTTAAATATTATACCATCAAGATTTAAGTCCTTACTTAAATCAAAAAATTTAGGAGAAGGATTGGGACCAAATTTTATAGGGATTCCATAAACTTCACAAACTTTTTCATACGATTGATAGGTTGCTAAATCATCTTTATTAATCCATAAATCTAAATTGTATTTTTGAGCCAAATAAGCTGTTCCAAACATGTGATCTAAATGACTATGAGTATGTAATATGGATTTTAAATTTAAACTATTTTTTAAAATATAGCTATCTAATTCATCTTGCTCCGCTTTAAAATAACATCCAGGATCAATAATTACAGAATTATTTAATTCGTCTGTTACAATGTAGGTGTTTTCTGAGAAGGGATTGAAAGTGAATTTTTTTACTTTGAGCATTTTTAAGTTTTAAAATCAAAATTAAACTATGGCATGAAATTAGCTATCTTTGAAATGGGAAATTGAAAAAAATTTTAGTCATATTGTTAATTATTAGTAGTTATTCTGTTTTTTCACAGTATTATTCAGGATCTAATATTCCATTTGGTCAAAACAGAGTTCAATACAATTCATTTTTTTGGCAATCTTTTGAATTTGAAAGGTCTAAAGTATATTTTTCTCAAGGAGGTAGAGAACATGCAAAATTTGCAGCAAAAACAGCCTATGAATATCAAAGAAAATTAGAAAAATTTATAGATTTTTCTATTGAGGAAAAAATTCATCTGATAATCTACAACAGTCAAAGTAAATTCAGACAGAGCAACATAGGTCTAACTAATGAGATTTCTTCAAATATTGGTGGAACTTCTAATATTGAAGGTCAAAAAATATTTTTATACTTCAATGGAAATCATGTAGATTTTAAAAATCAAATTAAACGTGGAGTTGCAGAAATATTAGTTAACAAAGTACTTTACGGTACTGATTGGAAGCAGACTGTTAAAAACACAACATTTATTAACCTGCCTTCTTGGTTTAAAGAAGGCTTAATAGATTATTTTTCTCATGATTGGAACACAAATTTAGATTCTGAACTTAAAGATTTAATTCTAAGCGGAAAAACTAAAAGTTTTCAATCACTAAGCAATCTTGAATCTAGATTGTATGGACATGGATTATGGAGATATATAGATATAGTTTTTGGGAAAAATATGATTCCAAATTTAATGTACATGATGAAGGTTAGCAAAAGTGTAGAAAGTGGCTTTATTTATGTATTAGGTGTTTCTTCTGAAATGATTCAAAAAGATTTCATTAACCATTTTAAAATACAATATTCAAACGATGTGGTTAATTGTATCGAACCAACTGAAAATGAATTAAATATAAAAACTAAAAAAAATAGAATTATTAGACAATTAAAAATTAATTCTGATGGTTCAAAAATTGCTTTTTCAGAACATTATCTTGGACAATATAAAGTCAAAATATTCAATATTAAAGAAAATAAAATACAAACCATAATCAAAGGAGATTATAAGCTGAATAGAATTCCAGACCTATCTTACCCTATTATAGACTGGCACCCAAGTGATAAAGTTTTGGCAATATTTGAAGAGAAAAAAGGAGGTATTACTTTAAATCTTTACGATGTTTTAAATCAAAAAAAAAATATAAAATATTTATTGGGATTAGAAAAAATATTGAGTTCTTCTTATAACAAAAAAGGAACAAAAATGATATTATCTGCAGTTAAAGACAGCTATTCTGACATCTTTGAGTACACTGTTTTAGGAAATAGCTATGATCAGTTGACCAATGATATTTTTGATGATTTAGATCCCAAATATATGCCAAGATCCAATCAAATAATTTTTAGTTCTAATAGGCCTTTCAACAATAAAAAGTATAATTTATTTAAAAATAATTACGATTTATTCAAAATAAGCAGTATTACCAAAAAAATTGTTCAATTAACAAATACTGAAGATTATAACGAAATACAACCTCAGCCAACCACCAAAAACAACTATAATTTTTTAAGCGATGTAAATGGAATTTATAATCATTTTCAAACAATAGTAGATAGTACTATAAGCCATATTGACACCATTATTCACTATCGCTACATAAGTAGTACTCACCAATTATCTCACTTTAGCAGAAATTCTTTAGAGATTGATTTTAGTTCAAAAAATTCTCTGTATGGTTTATTATATCGTAGGAATAACAATTATAAATTTTACTTAGGCGACAAAAAAAACTTCACTATGTTTGAAAATCATTCTTCAAATACTTACTTCAAAAGCATAAATAACAAAAGTGTGAGTTCAGATGTCAATACTGCATCTTTATCAGAAAAAGAAAAAGTTGACATCTATAATTATAGATTTGAGGATGAAAAAAAACAACTTTTATACCCTAAAGATCTCAAAGAGTCTGAACTTGAAAAAAACCATAATATAAAGTTACCTAGTCAAAAAATTTACAATCTAAATTTTACAATTGGTGAATTTATAATGCAATTAAATCCAACATTTAATAATCAAGCTTATCAGAGATACAGTAGTTCGGGGTTTAAAAATGCAGGGTTTGATGGTTTTACACTAGTTCAAGCAAAAGATGTTTTCGAAGATTATAAGATAAGTGGGGGATTAAAAGGCCCTATTCAACTAAATAATATTGGATTAATTGCCATTTATGAAAACTTAAAAAATAGAATTGATCAAAGAACTCAGGTGTCTAGACAATCATTTGAAGATATATATAGCGACGACATCATAAAAAAAACTGTTGTTAGTGATATAAAACATCAGTTCTCTTTTCCTTTTAGCGAAGTTAGTAGTCTAAGAATGACTACTAATTTAAGATTTGACAAAGTAACTACATTAAGTAATTCTCCAACAACCTTAAAAACACCAAATGATAATTTTATACTTTTTGGAGGTCTTCTTGAATATGTATTTGATGTTACAAGACCAATATCATTAAATATTAATAATGGTTTTAAATTCAAAACTTGGGTAGAAGGATACAATGAATTATTAAACCCTAATACAGATTTTTTTGTTTTAGGATTAGATCTGAGAAACTATCAAAAAATACATAGAAATATTGTTTTTGCATCAAGAATAGCTGCAAGTACATCTTTAGGCTCGCAAAGGCTTCTATACTACTTAGGGGGAGTTGATGGATATCTCTGGGCTAATTTTGACCCAAGTATACTTCCAGATCCTAACATAAATTTTCAATTCCAAACAATTGCTTCTCCAATAAGAGGGTTTTACCAAAATGCTAGAAATGGAAATTCGTTTATAGCCATAAGTAATGAACTGAGGATACCACTATTTAGCTACTTTTCAAAAAAACCTTTAAGTTCTGACTTTTTAGAAAATTTTATGGTAATTGGTTTTGGAGATATTGGATCTGCATGGACTGGTAAAACACCTTATTCAACAGAGAATTCATTTAATAGCTCTATAATAAATGGACATAATTATACAATAAATATTAAAAGTCAAAAAGAACCTATAATTTATAGCTATGGATTTGGGCTAAGATCTAGAATATTTGGCTATTATATAAGACTAGATTGGGGATATGGTATAGACGATAAAATTCTAATGCCATCAATTAAACAACTATCTTTATCTTTAGATTTTTAAGAAAAAATGGATATAACAACATTTGTAACTTTATCATTAATTGGTCTAGCAGCAGGTATTGCAAGTGGATATATTGGTATTGGTGGAGGTATTATAATAATTCCTGCATTAATTTATTTTCTAAAACTAGATCAGTATCAAGCTCAAGGTGTCTCGATTGCATTAATGTTGCCTCCTATTGGGTTATTGGCTTTTTATAATTATTACCAAACTGGTACATTTAATATGGTTGTTAACGAGATAGACTATAAAAACTTACTCCTCTATTATTCTTTAATTATGGCCATTTTTTTCATTTTTGGAGGATGGATTGGGTCAAAATTAACTTTTAATACTCCCGTTCACATAGTACAATTAATCTTTGGAGTTTTCATGCTTTATGCCGCTATTAAGATGATTATTAGTGGGTTTGAGCATTATATGAAATGATAGAAAAAGTAAGAAATATTGCAAAAAAATATGTTTTAGAAGCTGTTAATATTCGAAGGTATCTTCATGCACATCCAGAACTTTCTTTCAAAGAATATAAAACTTCTAAATTCATTCAATCAGTACTAGAAAAACACGATATACCATTTACTAATGGTCATGTTGAGACTGGTATAATAGCAACTATTAAAGGGAAAAATCCTAATACTAAAGAAATATTATTGCGAGCAGACCTAGATGCATTGCCAATTTCAGAAGATAATAATGTTGAGTACAAATCTAAAAATAAAGGCATAATGCATGCTTGTGGTCACGACTTTCATAGTGCATCACTAATTGGAACAGCTTTAATTCTGAATGAACTTAAAGAAGATTTCAATGGAACCATAAAATTTGTTTTCCAACCTGGAGAGGAAAAACTTCCTGGAGGTGCAAAATTAATGATAGAAGACGGGCTTCTTAATAACAAACCTCAAGCTTGTATTGCACAACATGTATATCCAGATTTACAAGTCGGAAAAGTAGGATTTAGACCCGGATTATACATGGCTTCGGCAGATGAGATTTATATTACTGTAAAAGGAAAAGGTGGACATGCTGCACTTCCACATCTTTTAAACGATCCAGTTTTAATGACATCGCAAATTATTACAAATCTTCAACAAATAATAAGTAGAAATAATAAACCAAATAATCCATCAGTATTATCCTTTGGCTACGTAAATGCACAAGGTGAAACTAATATTATTCCTGATATTGTTAGAATAAAAGGAACTTTTAGAACATTTGATGAAAAATGGAGATTTTTAGCACATGAAAAAATGAAAAAAATTGCAAGTTCAATTTGTGAAAGTGCTGGTGGTTCATGTGATTTTGATATTAAAGTTGGGTACCCTTTTTTAGTCAACAATGAACAAATAACAAAAAAATCTATTAATGCAGCAAAAAAATATTTAGGTAAAGAAAATGTAATAACCCTTGATTTAAGAATGACTTCAGAAGATTTTGCATATATCAGCCAATCCTCCCCTTCCTGCTTTTACAGAATAGGAACAAGTGATGGGAAAACCAATAAAAGATTGCATACTTCAACATTTGATATTGACGAAAAAGCATTTTCAATTTCATCTGGTTTAATGGCTTATATTGCCCTTGAGCAATTAAGTAAATAAACTTAGCCAATTAATAGGTATAAATTCATTATATTAGAGTATTAAGAATTCGTAAGATGAATATTGTTAAAACCGATTTAAAAGCCTCTTTATTAAGGTACTTTGGATTTGATTCTTTTAAAGGAGAACAGGAAAATGTTATTTCCAGTCTTCTTTCTGGTAAAAACACTTTTGTTATAATGCCAACTGGAGGTGGAAAGTCTCTTTGTTATCAACTTCCTGCATTAATATGTGAAGGTACAGCTATTGTTGTTTCCCCATTAATTGCTTTAATGAAAAACCAAGTAGATGCTATAAGACAAGTTAGCGATGATGATGGTGTTGCTCATTTTTTAAATTCTTCTTTAAATAAAGGGGAAATAACCAGGGTTAAAAATGATGTAATTTCTGGTATAACTAAACTTTTATACGTAGCACCCGAATCCCTAACTAAAAAGGGGAATATTGACTTTTTAAAAAAAATAAAAATTTCATTTTTTGCAATTGATGAAGCACATTGTATTTCTGAGTGGGGCCATGATTTCAGACCAGAATATCGGAGGTTAAAGCCAATTATTAAGTCAATAGAAAATGTTCCAATTATTGCTCTTACAGCCACAGCAACACCGAAAGTCCAAGGTGATATTCAAAAGAACTTAGAAATGACAGATGCTACAGTTTTCAAAGCATCTTTTAATAGAGATAACTTATTCTACGAAGTAAAACCTAAGAAAAATGTTCAAAAAGAAATTATCAGGTTTATTAAAACTAGAATAGGAAAATCTGGGATAATTTACTGTTTAAGCAGAAAAAAAGTAGAGGAAATTGCTCAACTATTACAAGTAAACTCAATATCTGCATTGCCCTACCATGCTGGACTAGACCCAAATACAAGAGCGAAACATCAAGATATGTTTTTGATGGAAGAGTGCGATATAATTGTTGCCACTATTGCTTTTGGAATGGGAATTGACAAACCAGATGTTAGATTTGTTATTCATCACGATATTCCTAAATCATTAGAAAGTTATTATCAAGAAACTGGTAGGGCTGGCAGAGATGGAGGGGAAGGACATTGTCTTGCCTTTTACAGTTATAAAGATATCGAGAAACTGGAAAATTTTTTACATGGAAAACCGTTGGCTGAACAAGAAATTGGTCATCAACTACTTCAAGAAGTAGTAGCATATTCTGAAACAAGTATAAATCGGAGGAAATTTCTTCTTCACTACTTTGGTGAGGATTTTGATGACATCAATGGTCCTGGAGCTAGCATGTGCGATAACTCTCAAAATCCAAAAGAAAAAATTAATGGAAAGCAATATGTTAAACTAGCACTTGATTGTGTGAAATCTGTAAATGGAAAACACAAGGTGAAATACTTTGCTAATATATTGGTGGGTAATAATAATGCGGAAATTAAAACCTACAAAGGAAATGAATCTCCATTCTTTAAAAGCGGTGCTGAAGAAGACGAGCATTTCTGGCATGCTGTTTTTAGACAAATTGTAGTTCTTGGATTTGTAAAAAAAGAAATTGAGTCCTATGGAACATTAATATTAACAGAAAAAGGAGAAGAATTTTTAAATAACCCTAAAGAGATTGATCTTATTAAAGAACATGACTTTAGTGATACAGATGATGAAGACATAATTCTAAATCAAAAAGCTGGTGGAGGCGCATTGGATGAAAAACTTTTTAAAATGCTTAAAGACCTTAGAAAAAGTATTGCTCTTAAAAAAAACATACCTCCATTTGTGATTTTCCAAGACCCTTCTATGGAAGAAATGACTATGCAGTATCCAATAAATTTTGAAGAACTGCAGAAAATAAGTGGTGTTGGGGTTGGGAAAGCTCAGAGATATGGCACCCCTTTTATAGAACTTATCAAAAAATATGTAGAAGAAAATAATATAGAGAGAGTTCAAGACTTTATAATGAAAAGTATTGTCAATAAAAGTGGCAAAAAAGTAAATATAATAACCAATATTGACCGTAAACTTCCATTAGAGGATATTGCTAAAAGTCAAAATAAAAAAATTGAAGAGCTTATTTTAGAAATTGAAAATATTGTTTCATCTGGGACTAAAATTAATATTGATTATTATCTAAATAATATAATTGATGAAGATGCACAAAAAGAAATTTACGATTACTTTTTAGAAGATGCTGAATCAGATGACATTAGTGAGGCTTATGAAGAATTTGATGGCGACTATAGTGAAGATGAACTTAGGTTAATGAAAATTAAGTTCATGAGTGAAATGGCTAATTAAATATTTTTATTTTATATCTTTTTTCAAATCCCTCTATTCCTGATAGCCCACCAGAATGTAAAGCAATAATTTTTTTATTCTCCAATTTCTGGTTTTTTTTAAGCTGATCTACTAATCCATAAAACATCTTCCCAGAATAAATTGGATCTGTAATAAGTCCTGTTATTTTATAAAATTCTCGCATGAAAAGTATTAGCTCTTCACTATATTTGGCATAACCACCAAGATGATAATTATGGTTTAAAATCCAATTTTTGGAAAAAGGTTTTTTTAATTCAGATTCAAATTTTTTAGAAATATTTTCACCAATTGTATTAGCCCCTTTAAGTACAACTATACCAAAACAAGATTGAGATTTCTTTAAGGAGGAAACTATTCCAGAAAAAGTTGTTCCTGTACCCACCTCACAAAAAATATAATCAAAATCGTTTTCAATTTCCTTCACTATTTTTTGACAACCTTTTATTCCGTAAAAATTAGACCCCCCTTCTGGAATGAAAAAAAAATCGTTGTACTTTTCTTTATAAAAATTTTTAATCCAATTTGGGTTTTTATAATCATTTCTATTTATATATTCGATAATTGCGCCGTAGGATTGACATTTCATTAAAATATCATTCAATGGGCTAGGTTGCTCTCCCCTTACAAGAAGAATACATTTTATGGAATAAACCTTACATATATAAGAAAGAGCTAAAATATGAGATGAATAAGCCCCTCCAATAGAAATAATTCCTTTTTTAGAAATAGAATTAAAATATTTTAAATTATATTTTAATTTTCTCCATTTATTACCTGAAATAATTGGATGGATTAAATCATCTCTTTTTACATAAACTTGATTTTTAATTCCGTAGTAAGAAAGATCTAGCTTCAGTAATGGAGAATTATTAAAATCCATGTATTTTATGGGTGCTCAACATGAATGATTTCTAAAACTGTTCTAAAAGCAACACTTTTATTGGCATACTTATTCTGGTATTTTTTCTGAAGTTCAGCTGCAAATTTTGATTGATACAAATTATAATCCTCCCATGATTTTAGTAAATATTGAATGCTATAAGAAAGTCCACCGTCTTCCTCAGCATGAATTTTAGCAACTTTATTCTCTATAAATAAACCAGTAGACAAAACATCAGGAATATGTACATCCTTCAACCAAACAAGCCACTCTTGGTGAATATCGTGGTCGATATTAACTGTAATGTTATATAAAATCATCCTGAATCTTTTTCAATTTTCTCATTAGTATTTCCTGCTAGCTTTCTAAATCTTTTTCTAGATTCGGCAGCATATAAACTCCCTTTGTGATCAAAAAGAATGGTCTTATAATATTTCTTTGCCTGTTCAAAGTCTTTGATTTTTTCTTCATAAATTGAAGCAATTAAAAATAAAGAATTATCAAGTAAAATGGAATTAGGGTAATAATTAACAAGTAGTTTGAAATTCTCCACAGCTTTTAGGTAGTTGTGTTTTTTTAAATCAATTTTTGCTTTTCTAAAAATAATTTCATCATTTAAAGAATGATTTTTAAAATTATTTAATACAGAATCATATAAAATATTTGCTTTCGAAAATTGTTGTTGATAGGCGAGCATATCGGCATAAGAAAATAATTTCATAGCAACTTCTGATGTGTCCATATTGTAATTGTCTGAAATTAATACAGATAGCTCTAAGGCATCATTGGCTATTAACTTAGAGGTGGATGCTTTTAAAACTTTAAGTTGTGCTTGGCACCAATCGTACTCACCAGAAAAATAATATACTTGAGCATTTTTAAATTTTGCCAAATGTCCTAGCTGGTCGTCCTTAAATTGTTTTTCAATCTGAAGATACATCAAGGAAGCTTCCCAAATTTTGTCTTCCAGTACAAGAATATTGGCTAGTTTTAATTTTGCATTTCCTTTTTGTTTTTCTTTTAATCTTGGTATTTGAATTGCATTGTTTAAATGTTGCTTTGCAGAACTAATATCCCCTAAATAAAAAGCCTCTATTTCCGAAAGATCTAAAAGTAAATTGTACTTTCTTAAAGAATTATTATAAACATTTTTTGAATTATTTAGCTGGGATAATATTAATAGATAATTGGCTTTTAGCTCCTCTAGTTCTTCTTGAATAATTTGACTGCCATAAAGAATCTTACTTTTTAAAGCAAAGAGTTTTTTGTTTTTTGCTTCAAACTTATACTCTAAAGAATTACTTTTAAGAACAACATCATTAAAGCATTTAATGGCAACTATAAAATCCTGGTTGTTAAGCGCCGTATTACCTAACTCAAGTAGCTTAGAGCCGTTTTTATTTAATTTTTTATCCAATGCTTTAATTTGTGTATAGGCATTTTCATAATCATTATTTAGCATGTAAAACCAGGCCAATAATTCGATATATACTATTTTTTTGGGATTTGCTTGAATTTTTTTAATGATGGACTGTCTTAGTATTTCTTTCTCCTTTAAATTATTTTGAAAATCTATGCTGTTAACTAAGCCGTTCTGGACGTTTTGAAGAAACTTATTATTAAAATCTAACATCTCAAAAAAAGTATTAATCATTTTGTTAGTTTGATCCGTCTTATTATAAATAAGTGCAATCTTAGAGTGAAATGCAAAAGGATTTTGGAGATTTTTAGATTCAAAATTTAAATATACTTCTAGTGCTTTTTCTAAATTTCCTATTTTCTCAAAAGCTAGTCCTAAATCAAATGCGTTGTCATACGATGTCTCTTTATTTATTTGGTCAATAGCTTTATCAAAAACTTGATTTTTCTTGTCAATTCTATCCTCAAGACCATAAATAACTCCTAAATCAACTAAAAATTTTAACTTATTGGGATTCTCTTTGATCAAGGTTTTACTTAATTTTTCAGCTTCTTTAAACTTATTAAGTTCTATAAAAGTCGATTTGTAATTTTCATAAATCTTAAGTCTTTGTTCTGGTTCTTTAAATATTTTCTCATAATAAAGTGCTGCTTTTTCATAATCGCTATCTAAGTAATATTTTTTAGCTAATTGAAAATCTATAGTAGAAACCTGTGAGAAAAAACTTGAAACAGATACTATTGTAATTACTACTATAAAAAAATATTTAAATCTCATTTTTTGAACATTCTTTTTCTGCAAAATTCTTTATTGGCAAATACAGGCTATCATTTGTGGATATCACAAAGTCATATAAGTTAAGAATGTCTAGAAGATCGTCAGAAATTTTTTGCACATTTTTTTCTTCCATTTCTATATAATACAGTATTGAGTCTAAAGGAATCAAATTATTTGAAAGATCTAATTTTAACATCTTAAGTTGATTAATTTCAGTCTCTAAGTTTCTTTTTGTTAAATCATAGTTAGTCAAAAAGTTAGGACATGCTTTTTTAAGGCCTTTGTAATTGTTCATTCTCCTAGCAAACTCGTTTTCAATGGTACTAACACATTTTTTAACTAATTCAATATTGCCTTGGTATTTTGAAAATGCATTTTGTACATGGTAAGTATTTATTTCATTGATACTTTTCTCCAAAAAAAATGACTTTGAAAGTAGTGCATTGGCCTGTTTTTCTCCCTTTTTAGAACAACCAATAAATACAAATAATACTAAAATTAATTTAAGATATTTCATACAAATTATATAGAATCAAAGCCGGTATAAGGTCTTAAGACTTTTGGAATATTAATACCATCTTCTGTTTGATTTATTTCAAGTAAAGACGCCATAATTCTAGGAAGTGCTAGTGCACTACCATTTAGTGTGTGAGCTAATTCTATAGCCTTGTTTTGATCTCTGTAGCGCAATTTTAATCTGTTAGACTGGAAGGTTCCAAAATTAGAAATTGAGCTAACCTCGAGCCATTTGTCTTGACCAACAGAATAGGTTTCTAAGTCATAAGTCAAGGCAGAAGTAAATCCTAAATCTCCTCCACAAAGTCTTAATTTCCTGTAAGGCAAGTCTAATTTCTTTATTAGACTCTCAACATAAACAACCATATTGTCTAAAGTTTGATAACTTTCAGATGGGGTTGTTATTTGAACTATCTCCACTTTATCAAATTGGTGCAATCTATTTAACCCTCTAACATCTTTTCCATAAGAACCCGCTTCGCGTCTAAAGCACGGTGTATATCCTACATGTTTTATCGGCAAGTCTTTTTCTTCTATAATTACATCTCTATAAATATTGGTAATTGGCACTTCGGCAGTAGGAATTAAGTACAAATCATCCAATGAGGTATGGTACATCTGACCTTCTTTATCTGGAAGCTGCCCAGTTCCATAACCTGAGGATTCGTTGACAAGATGAGGAACAGAGAGTTCTTGATATCCATTCTTATTGCCTTCATTTAAAAAAAACTGGATTAATGCTCTTTGCAAAATAGCCCCTTTTCCCTTGTATATTGGAAAACCAGCTCCGGTTACTTTTACACCAAGCTCAAAATCAATTAAATCATACTTTTGACATAGTTCCCAGTGAGGAAGAAGTTTATCATTTTTTAAACTATCTATTGAAGAAGAAAAAATTATTTCATTATCATTTTCAGATCTACCTGGGGGAACTAATTCGTTTGTTGTATTAGGTATTTGATAGAGTAATTCTAGAATTGATTGGTCTAACTCTTCAAAACTTTGTTTGAATTTTTTTATGTTTTCCTTTAAAGCAAAAGTTTCTTTTTTTAAAATATTAGCTTTTTCAATAACTCCTTTTTTGAACTCTTCTCCAATTTGAGAAGATAATACGTTCATATTGGCAGACATCTCATCTAAATGCTTTTGAGTGTCTCTTTTTTTTAAGTCAAGATTATAAACCTTGTTAATCTGATCACTAACATCAACTTTTCTGACATCTAAAATATTTTTAATAATAGAGTCTTTATCGGTTCGTATTTTTTGAATCTGCAACATGGTAAACAGTTATTTAGAGTAAAAATATCAAAATTTATAGAGGAATAAAAAGTTATAAAAAAAGCGCTACAAAAGCGCTTTTAAAAAAAATTATTTAGAGAATAAACGCTCAATTTTCTAATTGAGTAACCGAGACATAAGATTTGTTTTTGGCTTTTTTTGTAAACTCTACAATACCATCTTTAAGTGCAAATAATGTATGGTCTTTTCCAATACCAACATTTTCACCAGGGTTATGTTTTGTCCCTCTTTGTCTTACGATGATATTACCAGCTATTGCTAGTTGGCCTCCAAAAATCTTTACACCAAGACGTTTTGATTCTGATTCTCTTCCGTTATTTGAGCTTCCAGCTCCTTTTTTATGTGCCATAATGAATGAATTAAAAAATTAATTTTCTTTTTTTGTTTTAGAAGCTACAGCTGGTTTGGACTTAGCTGCTGCTTTTTTAGGCGCTGCTTTTTTAGTTTCTACTTTAGCCTCGGACTTAGCTGCGGCTTTTTTGGGCGCTGCTTTAGTTTCAGACTTAGGAGCTGCCTTTTTAGGCGCTGCTTTTTTTCCAATATCTTGGACTGTTATTTCAGTTAACCTTTGTCTATGACCATTTTTAACTTTATAACCTTTTCTTCTTTTCTTTTTAAAGACAATAACTTTATCACCTAAAAGGTGTTGTTCAATTTTTGCAGTTACTTGAACATCGTTTACAGCTGGGGCGCCTACTGATACTTTGCCTTTATCATCAAGTAAAAGAACATTTTCAAAAGTTACTTTTGATCCTGGTTTACCTTCTAATTGATGGACGAAATATTTCTGGTCTTTTTCAACTTTAAATTGCTGCCCTGCTATTTCTACAATCGCATACATAAATTAATAATTTAATTTGTTTACTTATTTAAGGGTGGCAAATGTAACTACTTTTATTCACTTCTCACAATTTGAACTTGATAAATACACCTGAATTATTGAGTTAATGGTTATATGTTTGGTAAATTTAGTAGTATTTTGAATTTTAACTCTTAGCAAATTGTATGTTAAAAGCCAAGTAATGAAAGAAGAGCTACCAAAAAAATATTATGAAAAGTTAGAGTTAAATGAATTTAAATTAAACTCTCTTTTAGAGATAACAAAGGCGATAAATAATAATTTGTCCATCCATAATATTTTAAAGATTTTTGAATATATTCTAAGAGAACAACTGGGTATCAGCAAATTGATTCTATATGCTAATGATAGTAAAAAGTGGAATTGTATTCTACATTTTGGAGGGAAGGGACTTAATAAAAAGATAAATGTAGAAGAAGAGCTAACTCATATTAAAGATATTACAGTTATAGAGTCTTCGTCAATTAAAACACTAAATTCATTTGATATTGTTATTCCAATTTTTCATAAAAAAATAGCACTTGCCTATTTATTAATTGGAGATTTAGAAGACGATATTATTGCCATAAGTCCTGGAATTAAGCATATGCCATTTATTCAAACACTAGCAAGTATTATAGTTGTAGCTATTGAAAATAAAAGGTACTCCAAAGAACTTCTCGAACAAGAAATTAATAAAAAAGAGATGGAACTTGCTGCAGAAATGCAAAAACTACTTTTCCCAATAAATCTTCCAAATAACGATTCGTTTGACGTTGCAGCGAGGTATGAATCAAAACATTTGGTTGGAGGTGATTATTATGACTTTATATTTCTCAATGAAAATGAATGTTTTCTATGTATTGCAGATGTTTCGGGGAAAGGGATGTCTGCAGCTTTACTAATGAGTCATTTCCAAGCAAAACTTCATGCAAATATTAAGTATAACTATAAAAATATAACCTTAAAAACACTCATTGAGGATTTAAATCAAGATGTAAATAATGCTGCTAAAGGAGAGAAATTTATTACATTTTTTGCAGGACACTACAATAAAAAGAACAAAACACTTCAATATGTTAATGCTGGTCACAATTATCCATTGCTAATTAATAAAACAAAAACTACTTTTTTAAATACAGGATGTATTGGCCTAGGAATGTTAGATGAAATCCCAAAAATTGAGGTAAATAAAATTCAATTTCAGCAAGACACTGTCCTTGTATGTTATACAGACGGATTAGTTGAATTAGAAAATAATAATGGAGTCCCTTTCGAAACAGATAATTTAATTCACGTGGTTGAAAATAATTTTAATTTAACTATGGCCGAACTAGATCAAAAAATATTTGAAAAACTAAATGATTTTAAAGGTGATCAAGAGATACTAGACGATACCGCTGTTATGAGTTGCAAATTTTACATTTAACCAAGCATCTTTATGGACCTTTTTAAAGAATCTATAAAAAAATCAATCTCACTTTTTTTATTGTAAAAAGCAAAACTAGCTCTCGCTGTCCCAGGAATATTAAAAAACCTCATAAGTGGTTGAGTGCAATGGTGTCCAGTTCTAATAGCAATTCCTAACTGGTCTAGTAAAGTACCTATATCAAATGGGTGAATTCCATCAACTGTAAATGAAATAACACTTGCTTTATTCAGAGCGTTACCAAAAATATTTAGTTTATTAATTTTAGAAATAGATTCTTGAGCATATATTAGCAATTCATCTTCAATTTCTGAAATCTTCTCTATCCCTATATTATTAACATATTTTAATGCTGCTTTTAACCCAATTACACCAGCAATATTTGGGGTTCCTGCTTCAAATTTATGAGGATAAGTATTATAAGTTGTTTTTTCGAATGAAACTTCTTTTATCATATCACCTCCCCCTTGACTGGGCTTCATCTCCTCAAATCTCTCTTTTTTAACATATAGAATTCCAACTCCAGTAGGAGCAAAAATCTTATGACCACTAAAGACTAAAAAGTCACAATCTAAATTATTCACATTTACTTTAAAATGAGGAATAGATTGAGCTGCATCAATTAAAATTTTACAATTATTTTCTTTAGCAAGAATAGATATTTCTTTAACAGGATTTATAGTTCCTAACGTATTTGAAACATGAGTTACAGCTATGAGTTTTGTTCTTTTACTAATTAATTTTTTAAGCTCATCCATTAGTATTTCTCCAGCAGCACTTATTGGGCATACAACAAGTTTGGCACCTAACTTCTCGCACAACATTTGCCAAGGGACAATATTACTATGGTGCTCCATAGTAGTAATTAATATTTCATCTCCTTTATTTAATTGATTTTCTGCCCAAGAACTTGCAACAATATTTATTCCATCTGTTGTACCTTTTGTAAAAATAATTTGTTCTGCTGTTTCTGAGCCAATAAAATCTCCAACTATATTTCTAGTTTCTTCATACTCACTGGTTGCTTTTTGGCTTAATTCATGAACGCCTCTATGCACATTGGAATTAATGCTTTCATAGTAGTTAGTTAATGCTTTAATTACACAATTAGGTTTTTGAGAAGTAGCAGCATTGTCAAAGTATATTAATGGATTACCATTAACAGAGCTTTTTAAAATAGGAAAATCTTTTTGAAAGTCCATTTTGTAAAATTAAAATAAATATAGAACAGTATATTAAATGAATAAATTTTAATCAACTAATTTAGCGACGGAATTTGATAACAAATTAATATATTGTTATTGACCACCGTAACAAGTTCTTCCGAATTGTCATTATTTATATTTCCAATACAAGACATTTTTGAAGCTCTAAACAAATTAGGGTTAATATTATATTTACTGTCAATTAATTGAATTTCGTTGGTGTTTTTATTTAAAACAGCAATAAAATCATCAAATCTTTTTCCATGTAAAATGTCAAACTCATAATAAAATTGGAAATCAAACGATTCTTTATTTTGATCAATTATTTTAAGTTTTTGTTTTTGTTTTAGGCAATAATTTACTTTGTTAAACTTATTATTAGCAAAAATATTCCAGTAATTTTCGTTTATCTTTAAGCTATCTGAAATATCATGAATTTCTTTAAAAGACTTTCCCAGTACTAATTTTGAAATACCTCCTAGTGAATCTTCAAATATAATGGAAGTTGAATCAATAATAAAAGATTTGTCAATTGTGAAATTACTTTCGTATGGTAAAAAAATTTTATTTTTAACGGTATATCTTTCTCTACCTCTTCGATTGAATAATTTAATGACTCCACTTTTTTGAATGGATAAAATATAATCTAAACCATCAATTGCAAAATGTTTTAATTGTCTATCAATAGATGAGGTTAGTTCTGGTTGAATCCATCCCGAAACGTTAATACCTGAAATATTATAATTATAGATTTTAAAATCTTCCCCAGCAATCAAAAATCTGTAGTCCTTATTATTGTCATAATCAAAAATTGATACTGGATTCGATGCCAAATAGTTAAATTTTATTGGAAATCCATCTATTTCGTTGCCTAGAATATCAACAATATGAAGTTTGAATTTGGTATTAAAAACCATTTGAAATTTTTTATTCTGATAGGAATCAATCTGAGAAACACCTCCTAGTATTTTACCTTCAAGATTTTTAGACCATTTAACTTTCCCACCTGCGCTTATTAAGTAAATGGTGTTTTCTTGATCTTGGACAATAATATCTTTGGTTCCAGACCTATGGTTATTTAATGCATATGGTCCCCAAATTACTTTTGGAATATTAACTTTCCATAAGATTTTTTTATCTACTTTTTTAGGATAATACTTCTTAAGAGACAATCCATGATGTGCTCTATTGTTGTAATTATTAATTCCCCAACTTATTCCTCCAATAGATTTAAAGATATTATGGATAGTATTGTCAAAATCGTTTTGGGAAAGAGCATTTTTTTTTAATAGTTCAAGTTGTGATTTATAAGAAAAATGGGAATGTTCTTGATCAAATTCAGAATTTTTATTTTCACTAAAGATTGCGGGATTCATGTCATCTGAGTTAATTTGTGAAAGTTTGTAATCAAATTCTTTCTTGGCTACGAGATTGGCAATTAAAAGAAACTGATCAATTTGAAACCCAAATCTATTTTTAAAAGTTAAATGAGGAAAATATAACTTTAATAAGTTAGAATCAATTACACTAAAATCATTTTCTAATTTAGAGAATTTCAGGGTGTCTAAAAAAAATAATTTTGATAACTCGTTAAACCCTAAGTTTTCTGATTGACTTTCAAGAATTAATATTTCATGTTCTTTTTCTTGAATTAAATCTTGAAATTTTAATTCTAAGGATTTAAATACCAATTGGTGATTTAAAGAATCTGTTTGGATAGTAAATATTTTCTTAGAAATAAAATCAACATCTTCTGGAATCCAGTCTTTAAATCCATAATACTCAGGAGAAGGAAGTGACATTGATGAATCGTAATTGGTAACACCCACAATTTTTATGTCATTGGGCGAATAATTAATATCAAATTGAAACCATTCATTAGAACGTAGCTCGGGCAATAAATCACGGCTTTTATGAGAGTCAGAAACAGAATCTAATAAGGCTTTAAAATTTTCTAAACTCATAAAACAAGAAATATTAGACATTTCACTAGAGAATTTCATTTTCTCAGAAAAGTCATTGGCCGTTTCTTTCTCTTCAGAATAGCTGTAGTTGGTCTTAAATTCATCAATTAAACTATTAGAATTAGAAATAATTAAAAAGGGATATGAAATATCAAAGAAAAAAGAATCAATAAATTTGGAATCTAAATCATATATTTTGTCTTGTTTTTCTGTGAAATTTTTAGCAATTATCCACGAAATATTGTTGTCTTGATTGTAAAAAGAAATATTGGTTAAACCTTCGCTAAATATTTCATTGTAATTTGAGTCGGTAATTAACGAATTAATTTCGTTAATAAGTTCTCCATATTGATTGTTTTTGGAAACTTCTTCAAATTTGGACCAAATCATACTAGTCTCAAAAAAATGATGTAAGGTCTTTGAGAACTCGTTAACCTCAACAAAAAGAATAGGGTTTGAAGGGAAATATTTTTGAGGTTCTTGATAAACCTTGCTTTGTTCACCTAACCTTTGAAATATATTAAATAAAAGAAAAGATAAAATAGATATCAGTAACAAAAAGAATAAAAATCTTCTAAGCATGAATCAAAAATAGAGGTTTGAAAACTAGAAAATGTGAAAACAAATTTTTTGTTTAAACATTAAAATGTCAGCTTAGTTAAGACTTTTTAGAAAAGATTAAGTATTTATTAATTAGTTGATTTAAAATTTGAAACCCACCAAAAAGAACAGCAGAAAAAACTATACTACTTAACAAGGTATATTTGAAAAAGGGAATCCCCATTGAAAGACACAACGCAAGACCACTTAAATCACTTGAGTAAAAACCACCCATCATCCAGACAGCAGAGTTAGTTATTAAAAAGAAAACTAAAGAAGACAAAACAGAATTAATAATTACATTTTTACCACTTGAAGTGTTCATTTTTATGCCCATAATAACAGTAAGGGCAAAAGATAAATATACCGCCCACATTAAAGAATGAAACCCAATAAAGTAGTCAGAAACTAAAATACATGCAATTGGAATAAGAAGAGCCAGTTTTTTATTAGATAAATAAAATCCTGAAAATAGTGCAACAGATGCAATTGGCGAAAAATTGGGAATATTGGTTAATAAAATATTGGACAATGCTGTTACAATAATTAGGCTAAATATTAATATGTATTTGTTACTCTTCAAGATTTTTTTTTCAAATTTAATTAAAAATTAGACATTTAATATAATGTTTAAAGATCATTTTTAAGTTCAAAATTACATGAATTAGGTGAAATTTATTGAAGTAATTCATAATTCAATGTGGATAGAATATTTTTTGGACTCTAAGACTTTGAATTTTTAAAAAGAAATTTACATAAAAATTAGAAGATGAAGAAAGGTGATTATCAGTATGGATTATTCCCTCTTAGAATATTTTTATTTCCAGGAGAGCAAACAACTCTTCATATTTTTGAACCTAGATATCTACAATTAGTTACTGAATGTCTAAGTAGTGGAGAATACTTTGGAATTCCATACCAAGGTAGAACAACTCTAAGTGAATTAGGTTCTTTGGTAAAAGTAGTTCAGATTTTAAAAAAATACGATAGTGGAGATTTAGATGTTTTAGTTGAGTGTAAGTCAAACTTTAAAATTCATCATTTTCAAAATAAAAACGAACATAAGCTATATCCTATTGGTTCGCTTTCAAAAATCAAGAAAAGTACTTTCAAGCCCTCTGAAGAATTAGAAAAATATGCTTCGGAATATTTAGCTCATTTACTAGATAATTCTAAAGAATCTAAATCGGATGAATTAGTATCTCTTAACAACTTAGTTAATTTGGTAAATCTTTCTGATGAGGATAAAATAAAATTTATAGGGTTTTCGGAATTTAAAAAAAATGAGTTCCTGATTAAGAAATTTAAATTCATGATGATTTTACTATCTCAAGAAAAAATGGTAGATCAAAATTTCTATCTCAACTAAAATTCTAATTAATAGTATTTAAAAGCAGGTCTTTCACTTTTAAAGCAGATAAATCCCAAGAAAATTTTTCAGCTTGAAGAAGTGCTTTTTTAATTAGCTCTTGATTATTTTCCATTGCCTTTTCCATACCCATAGAAATACTATCTTCATTAAAAGGATCAACATAAATTACAGAATCACCTCCAACTTCAGGAATACTTGTCAAATTACTAGTAACTACCGGAACTCCTGAAAGCATCCCTTCTAAAACAGGAAGACCAAAACCCTCGAAATACGAAACATATATTAATGCAGAACTTGATGCAAGCCAGTTTGCTAATTCAGGACCTGACTTTCTGCCTAAAAATCTAACATTTTTTAAAAGCCCTTCCAGATTTAATTGGTTCTTCCACATGTCAGTTCCTACAATAATAAAATCCATTCTATTTAAAGAATTAAACTTTTTAAATCCTCTTAGCATTCTCTCAATGTTTTTTCTTTTATGTAAAGACCCTACATATATAAAATACGGTCTATTGTTATTATTTTGATCAATAAAAACTTTCTTTTGGTTGGTGTTTAAAGGCTTAAAAGCATCATTTCCTCCATTGTATATTACGTTTATTTTTTGTGGACTAATGCCATAATTATTGACTATATCTGTTTTTGAAAAATTAGAAACAGTAATTATTTTTTCTGCTTTTTGAGCAAATAATGGCATATATTTTTGATAATACTTTAATACGTTTTTAGGTACATCTTCTGGATAATGTTCAAAATTCAAATCGTGAATTACCCCAATTTGAGGAATTAGTGTATTTATTGAAATAAATCCATCTGCTGAGAAAAAGAGATCTATTTTAAACTTTTTAAAATTTCTTGGAAGGATATAATTAAACCATATTCTAAATAAAATTGGATGTCGTGCAGGTGGATTGAGAATTATGTTAAAGACATTATCTCCTGAAATCAAAAAATCAGTTTTTCTGTCATAAAAAAAGAAAAACTTATGTTTTGGCATCAACAAAATTAGCCTACTTAGAATTTCAAAGCTATAACGACCAATCCCTTCTAATCTTCCTTTTAATAAATGCCTTGCGTTGATTCCAATATTCATATTTAAAATTGAGAAATAAAATCAAGTGTTAAATTATAAAAATTATAACTTAGTAGACGTGAAAAAAATAACACTATTCTCAGTTTTTTTATTCGTTTTAAGTTCTTGTACAAATAAAATTCCATTGAATTCTTTTGAGCAAGAAGTTCCCAAACCAGCTCCTGTCTACAGCAATATAGAACATTGGGCTGCACATCCTGATAAAAGTGATTATTCAGATTTAAAGCCAAAAAATCTTTTAAATGACACTCTAAGTTTGGATTCTGTAGATGTTTTCTTTGTCTATCCAACTTTATATTTTGATGGCATAGATTGGAACACAGATTTTAGTAATAAAAAATTAAATAAAAAAATTAAGCACTTAGCACTTAAGAACCAAGTCTCTGTATTTTCTGGGTTGGCAAACATATATTCCCCATACTACAGGCAAATGCACTTTCAAGGCTACAAGGATAATATAAATGGGCTAAAAGCTTTTGATTTTGCATATAAAGATGTTGAAAATGCCTTTAAACATTATCTCGAAAATTTCAATAATGGAAATAGAATTGTTTTGGCAGGTCACAGCCAAGGAACCCACCATCTACAAAAATTATTAAATGATTATATATTACTAAATGATTCTATTTTAAAAAAAATTGAACTATGTTATTTCGTAGGAGATGTTTTTATAGAAAACTTTGCTGTTGATGGCTACCCAATTTGTGAATCTCCAACAGATTTAAACTGCTATCTCTCATGGAACTCTTTTCACTATGGAACATCATACCCACATAAAAAGAATGATTTTATTTCAACAACCAATCCAATAACTTGGACAAATAATGAAGCTGCGAGCCTATATAATATGCACAAAGGAATTTTGTTTAATAATTATAAAATAATAAGAGGGGGCAATAAATTAAAGCAAGAAAAGGTATTAAGTGCAAAAGTTGATAATGGATTATTATGGGTTGAAATCGAGAATTTTCCTCTTTTTAGTTTGTATAATAAATTTTTAAAAGGAAATTACCATGCTTTAGATTACAATTTATTTTGGATGAATATTCGTGAAAACTTTTACCTAAGAATGCATAAAAAATAACCATGTTTTACAAACTTAATTTTTATCAAAAAATAATTACTCTTTGCTTATTATATGCAATTGTTTTTTCAATTTCATTTTACTTATTTAAGTTTTCAATAGAGGCAATTAAAAGCAGGGAAATTATACTGTTTAACTTTTTACAAGTTTGGGACCTAATGTTGGTTGGGTTTTTATTTTTTCAAACATTTAAATATGTTAGAATGCCTAATAATTTTTATTTGCAAAGGAAGTATGAAACCAAAAAATATTTCAAATATTTGGGGGTTAAAATATTTAGACTTTTACTTATAAATTCCTTTTTTAGACACCTAAACAATAGAGTTTATTTAAAAGGAAGGGCAAAAGATTATATATTTACTTTTATTGAAGAAACCAAACAATCTGAAACTTCTCATATTATTTCAGGGATATTTCCTTTGTCTATTCAGCTATTATATCTAAAATATGGACTAATTGAGCACTTTATATGGTTGAGTATTTTTAATATTATTTTCAATCTTTACCCTTTTTTATTGCAACGTATGAATAGGTTTAATATGCTCGTAAAATATCCCAACCTTACTAAGAAAAACTGATAAATTTTAAGAACTTCCATTTAAAAAAACTTTCCTTTATAAGGTCTTGGAATTTTAATTAAGAAGTAGACACAAAAGAGTCATTTTTTTAGTAGCATATTTTCAACCTCTAAAGAATTTACTTCTACCCAAATTTCATTTTTTCGATTAATTAATTGATAAGGAGGTTGATAAACTGCAATCAAAAAATCATTATTGTATGTAATATTGTTTTTTTTTAGAATATTCAATAATTCTAAATGTTTAAGTGCACAATTTTTTTCATTGGCGAATCCGCTAAATTCCATTACTGCTACACATTGATTTTTTACTGTTTCAAAAAATATCTTTTCTGTATTAGGAGAGGGAAGATTATTTATTTCATATTGCTTTGGCATAATAAATGAAAATGAAGATTTGTTACTCATATTATATAAAACAGGAGAAGTCATCGCCATTTGAGTATTATCCTTATTTCCTCCAAAAATATAGTTTGCCAAAACTGGAAAATTACTACTAGCAGAGTTCATATTATAGGCCTTAGTATTAACTGAGGCTTTGGTATAATTGTTATAGATTTTGAAGTCAACAGAATGTATAGACCCTATAATTTCATTGGAAAGAGTTTCGTATTGTTTATTATTATAAGAACCATAAAATTGCCAAACTGTAAAAAGAAATAAAATTCCCAAAAATATGTAGAGTGTAAGTTTCATTAATCGATAAACAAATATATTAAAAATATTAATTTTGTTTAGTTTTGAAATATAAATGTTAAACAAAATGTTTGTTGGTATAGATGGGTATAAAGAAGGTTGGTGTTGCTGTATAATACATGATGGCATTAAAATAGAGCTACATAAAACTTTATCAGATTTATATAAAAAAATTAGGTTTAATAATCTTACTTTAATTGATATGCCTATAGGTCTATCATCTGTAAATATCGAAAGAAAAATTGATTTTAAATTAAGGACCTATTTGCCTAAAAATAAGAAAAGTAGTGTGTTTACAGCTCCATGCAGAAAAGCTGTATTAAGTAGCAATTATAATTCTGCTAAAAAAACAAATCTGATAATTACTAAAAGAAGTATTTCTATTCAGTCTTGGAATATTAGTAAAAAAATAAAAGAGTTAGATGAATTTTTAAGTATGCCAAAAAAAAATAAAGTATTAATAAAAGAATCTCACCCAGAGTTTTGTTTTATAAATCTAAATAATAACAATCCACTAATTCATAGCAAAAAAACAAAAGAGGGTTATCTAGAAAGATTATCTATATTATATAGAAATGAAAAAAATATAGAACCAATTATAGAAAAGACATTAGAAAATTTTAAAAAAGAAAAAGTAAAAAAAGATGACATTTTAGATGCAATTGCCTTGGCGCTCACATCGAAAAATTGGCGAAATAATGGGTCTAGAATAATTAATCAAACACCTAAACAAGACGAAATGGGAATTCCATTTGAAATATACTATTAATGAAAACAATTAACCTTATTTTTCCAAACCAACTATTTAAAGAATCCATTCACTTAGATAATACTTCAAGCCATTATTTAATTGAAGAAGAATTGTTTTTCAATCATTTTAACTTTCACAAACAGAAACTATATTTTCATAGGTGTTCGATGAAAAACTATTATGACTTTTTATCTCTGAAAAAAATAGATGTAAATTATATTAATTCCTTTGAGGAAAAATCAGATATAAGGAAATTCATTGATGGTTTAGATCCTAATGAAATAAATAAAATAAAATGCATCGATCCAGAAGATAATTGGTTAGAGAAAAGGTTAAAAAAGGCATGTGAAAAAAAAGGGATAGAAATTCAGTTGTTCGAAAATCCCTTATTTATAAAGTCTAAAAAAGAGTTAGAGTCATTTTTTAGAAAGGACAAAAAGAAGCTATTTCAAACTTCATTTTATAAGTCAGAGAGAAATAGGCTTGGGATATTATTAGATGGTAATAATAATCCAGTAGGTGGAAAATGGACATACGATGATCAAAACAGAGAAAAATATCCTAAAGGAAAAACTACTCCCAAAATAAATTTCCCAAATGAAACCAAAAATCATATGGAAGCCTTGGCTTATGTAGAAAAATATTTCCCAAATAATAACGGGATATTAGACTCCTCTCCAATCTACCCAACTGATTTTGAAACTGCAGAAAAATGGTTCGATGATTTTTTAAAAACTAGATTTAAAGAATTTGGTCCTTATGAAGATGCACTATTAAAAGAGAAGTCCATTATTAACCACAGTATCTTGTCTCCTATTATCAACTCTGGATTAATTAGTCCAAGAACTATTATTGAGAAAACCTTGGAATTTTACGAAGAAAATAATATTCCTATAAACTCTTGCGAAGGTTTTGTAAGACAAATTATTGGGTGGAGAGAATTTATCAGAGGAGTCTACAGATGTAAAGGAAGTGAAGAAAGAACAAAAAACTTTTGGGGATTTAATAGGAAAATTCCATCTTCTTTTTACAGCGGGACAACTGGTATAGAACCTTTAGATGACACCATTCATAAAATAAATAAATCTGGATATGCAAATCATATTGAGAGGCTGATGATTGTTGGGAATTTCATGCTATTATGTGAATTTGACCCTGATGAAGTTTACAGGTGGTTTATGGAGCTTTTTATTGATTCCTACGATTGGGTCATGGTTCCAAATGTTTACGGAATGAGCCAATTTGCAGACGGAGGTCTAATGTCTACAAAACCATATATAAGTGGAAGTAATTATATTATAAAAATGAGTGATTATAAAAAAGGAGAGTGGTGTAAAATATGGGACTCATTATTTTGGAATTTCATGGATAAACAAAGAGCCTTTTTCTTGAAAAATCCTAGAATGAGAATGCTAATTAGCAGTTTTGACAAAATGGATCGAACTAAAAGAGAAACTCACTTAATTACGGCTGACAATTTTTTAAAAAATCTTTAATTATTATATTAAAATGGCCATATATAACATATCTTATAAAAATAAAGAAATAGAAAAATTAATAAATGAAGAGTTAGGCAAAGCTTATTCTTTATATAATAAATTAAAACTTGGTGGAATTGGATCTAGAAGAATGATTATTGAACATTTAAGTGAAAGAATAAATCATTTAAAATTGAAGGTCAGTGGTATTCAGTATGGCAATATTGAAATTAGACCAAATGGTATAATTCTACATATTAATCAGGGTATTTACACTTATGCTTGGACTATCCCGTATTACCACTTAAATATATATAATGGAGATTATTTCACCATACATGGAGCTGGTAATTATATTCAATTTAATAAAGAAAAAAGCTGGAAAGAAAATCGTAGATTTCTCACCAAATTAATTGACTTAAAAGCAAAATTTAATTCTGTAAAATAATGTATCCACTTTTAAGACTAATAAGAGTCGTAGTTAAGAGTCAATTTCAAGAAAAGCTTTCATTTGATAATGAGTTTACAGATAGTGTGAATTTAATTGTTTTACCACAAGATATTGATCCATTTATGGAACTTAATAATGGTAGATATGTTACACTTTTAGACTTAGGTAGATTTAGCCTTGGTGCTAAAGTAAATATGGCAAGTTTTTTAAAAAGAAATAATTGGTCATTAACGATTGTCGGAACCTATAATGAGTACAGATATAGATTAAGACTTTTTCAGCGTTTTATATTAAAAACCAAGATTATTGGATATGATGAAAAATGGTTTTATTTTTTTCAGAAGGCAGAAAGAAAAGGAAAAACCCATATGGCATCCGTAGTGAAGTTTGCATATACTAGTAAAGAGGGATTGGTATTGCCAAAAGAAGTCATTACTGCAATGGGAATAAAATACAATCCTACTGGCTTACCATCTTGGATTAAAGAATTAACAGAACATCAGTTATTTAAAAAATAGCATAAAAAAAGGAGGGCAAGCCCTCCTTTAAAATACTTTAGATTTTAATTACTTCGAAGATGAAGCAACTGCTAAATTATAAACAACTAAACCGAAACCGATTTTATTGATAGCATCACCAATGTTGTAAACTACGTCCATAGCAAGGGTCATACCAAAGAAATCACCTTCACCACCGTACCATCCACCAGTTCCAGCCATATATCCTATTGGATAAATAGCCCAACCGATAAGTACAAATTTACATAATATATTATGTGCTTTCAGAACTTCACCACCAGCTGAAGTAGCCAATGCTTTTGCTTCTCCAAACCAGATAAGATAAACAATGTAAAAATAAGCAAGTCCTGAAGCTAATCCCCATAACCATGCGTTATCTCTATCTACACCTTCTCCCCAGTATCCAGTAACTAACATTACTGTAGAAGCTCCAATTAGAGTCCACATTAATTTTTTAGTTGCACCAGCCGCTTTTAGGATTAAGTAAAATTCAACGCACATTAATGGTACAGTAAGTATCCAATCTACATAACGAAAGAATACAGGAGATCCGTTTCCAGAAGCCCAGTAATCACGCATGTAGTAGTAATGAACTGCTGCAATAAAAGTAATGAGTCCTGAAACCAAAATAGAAGTTCTCCATTTTGCATCAAAAGAATTCATTGATAAGAAAAAGAAAGCCGAAGCCGCCATCATGGCCATACATCCTACAAAAAATGTAAAACCGACATAATCATCAGTAGCCATTTTAGGTACTGCGAGTAACATATTGTTTAAAGTTTCCATATTAGATTTAAAATTTATTCGTTTGTTTAACTAATTTAACTAATAATTCAACGGATTTCCAAATTTTTGTTAATTTTTTTTTTTTTTATGTGAAGATTTTGGGCAATAAAAACTAAATAAGTGTGTTAAATACACATATTATCAAAGACAAGACAGAATTTATTCTATATTTTTTATAGAATATTTAATTCCTCTAAATGAAAATGTTTCATTTTTTGACAACCCATTCATTACAGATCCAATTGGAGATAGTAATGATATTATGAAATAATTATTTGATCTTATTTCTAATTTTCCAATCCCAATAGATATAAAAAAAACACCCTTATCAGTTGTCACTATAGAGCCTTGAGTTACTAGATTATATTTCTTAGAGTTGTCCACTTGCTCTATAATATGAAGGTTATTTAAAGATAGGTCCAATTGCCTAGAGTAATTATCAATTTCCGCCTGGATTTTAGCTCTTGATGTTTCGTGTTTGTCTCCAGCTGAGCTTTTATTAGCAGTGTCTCTAGACTCTTTGGTAGAATTAATTAAAAGTTCTAAAGATTTAATCTTCTGCTTTTGAATAAAAATTAATTCATCACATATTAATTCTTTAATGTTTTTCATAATTAAAAGAAAAAAAATTGTTCCTTAAATATTTACCCTTTAATTTCTTTTTGAACATTGTCTATTTATGCTCTCAAATACTTGTATGATTTAAGTCCCTTCAGCACTAATTGTAGATACATTCTTATAAGACTAGTGAACCTATTGATTGAGATTTAAAGCCAGCCAGAAGCTAATTGGATCAACTTCTAGCTTATAAAATAAGATTAATCTATTAGTATTAATGTTTAATAATTCTAGTGGTGAATGTCTTTGTTGGAGTATTAATTTCTAGTATATATACACCATCTTCAAATTTATTCAGGCTAATTTTATTGTTGTTAGTATTAATTAGCAATTTCCCAAAGATGTCATAAACA
>CALJHN010000009.1 GCA_938075455.1 uncultured Flavobacteriales bacterium | reverse complement strand
TGTTTATGACATCTTTGGGAAATTGCTAATTAATACTAACAACAATAAAATTAGCCTGAATAAATTTGAAGATGGTGTATATATACTAGAAATTAATACTCCAACAAAGACATTCACCACTAGAATTATTAAACATTAATATACTAATAGATAAATCTTATTTTGTAAGCTAGAAGTTGATCCAATCAGCTTCTGGCTTTTTTATAAATTATTATATTCTACTATTAATTTTGATTTTATCATTTATAATCTTTATTTAGACTATAATAAAATCATAAAAAATGAGCCTTTACACAATAGATTGGACCTGGACAACTTTAGATCTAAAAATCTGTTTGCCTATTTTATTAACATTAGTCTTTTTTTCTATCTACTGGTTTACCTCAAAATCAAAGAAAATTAGGGAAAGATTTTACGATAAGTATGACCACGATCAAGCATCCTTAAAACATATTTTTTTCACTAAATATTTTGGTTTTTGTTCCATGGGAATATTTCCAACTATTGTTTGTTTGCTTTATTTGCCAGAGCTAACATTAGCAGATCTTGGACTCACTTTAATTTACGAAACTTCATTATTTTCTTTGTTATGGATTTTAGGGTTATCCATTTTGATAGTCCCATTGGTTTATTTTTCTGCTAAAAATCCTAAAAACTTATTAAATTACCCTCAAATAAGAGCCAAAGTTTGGACTAAAAAAATGATTTTTATCAACGCTCTTGGCTGGTTCTTATATCTTTTTGGATACGAATTTTTATTTAGAGGAGTGTTATTAATCCCACTTCTAGAACCACTAGGAATGTGGCCAGCCATAACTATAAATATTGCTCTTTACTCAGCAACACATATTCCAAAAGGATTGGACGAAACAATTGGAGCTATTCCATTAGGTTTTGTTTTGTCTTTATTAACCATAAGCTCTGGCACCATTTGGATAGCGTTTATTGTTCATGTCGTAATGGCTTGGACCAATACGTTTACTGCTTTAAAATTTCATCCAGATATGAAAATTCAACTTTAATGAGTAGTTTACAGGGTAAAGTTGCTATTATTACTGGTTCTAGCAGGGGAATAGGGAAGGCTATAGCTATTGAATTGGCCAAAAAAGGGGTGTCCATAGTTTTAAATGGAAGAGACTCCTCAAGACTAGAAAAGACCACCAATGAGCTAAAAAAAATCCATAAAAATATTATTTCTGTTTGTTGCGATGTTTCTATTGCCGATCAATCCAAAGACATGGTCAGTCAAGCCATTGAAAACTTTGGTAAATTGGATATTTTGATTAACAATGTTGGTGTTTCCATGAGAGGGGATGTTGCAGATTTAAATCCAGAAGTTTTTAAAACAGTTTTTGAAAGCAATGTGCTAGGATCAGTTTATCCTACAGTTCCAGCACTCAAGGAACTTAGGAAAACACAAGGAAGTCTAGTATTTATTTCTAGTCTTGCAGGTATTAGAGGATTGCCTTTCCTTTCTGCATACAGTTCTTCAAAAATGGCTTTAAGAGCTATTGCAGAATCAATTAGAATAGAAGAAAGGCAGAACAATATTCATGTTGGGTTAATTCTTGTGGGCATTACTCAAATTGAACACAATAAGGAAACCATTTCATCTGATGGATCTAAAATAATTTTAAAGAATAGAGACTCTTCTAAAGTTGACTCTACTAAAACAGTAGCTGAAAAAGTAATTAAGAACATTCAAAAAAGAAAATTTATTACTACTCTTACCCCAATTGGAAAATTAAATAAATTTCTTCAAGCAAGATTCCCCATGTTGGTAGAAAAAATAATTTTGAGCAACTTGGATAAATTCAAAGATAAAAGTGAGTAATTTCCTGCTAATACTCTATTGTAATAAAAACCTTTTTTAACTTCATTAAACAGCTCATAATCAGTAATATATCGTGTATTTAGAAAAAAAACAAAGTATCTAATTAGCTTTAATTAGCTTCTATTTCATTTTTTAATTATTTAAGTTAGTTATGTGAAAAAAACATTTTTTTTCTTAGTTATTTGCATAGTAGTTTCTTCATGTGCCTCCTACAATTTCGCAAAAAAATATTATGCACCTTCTACCTTATTTCATGAAAATAAATTTTCATCAGAATTCGATGTCTTAGAGGTATTAGTTCATGATAAAGATGGAAAAACATTCAAAGCGACTGATCCAAAAATTGATAACAATGAATTCATTTCCACTATTCATCCTATTAAAAATTATATTATTCTAGAAAATTTAAAGTCTTCTTTAAATGCCGAGAAAATAAGAGAAAATAAAAAAAGATATAAAGAAATTCATGTTTTTTTAAAAGACACTTTAAATAAGCGTAATTCAATTAAGATAAAAAGTGAAAATGTTGAGGAAATCGTGAGTTATATTCAGAATCCTCAAAACATCAAAAAAGAAATTAAAAAAGTAGAAAATAGAGAATTAAATGGTTTTCTTAAATTCTTTTCTGGCGCATTTGGGCTTTTTATTTTAGGAGCTGTTATTGTTGCACTTATTTTAATTGCAATTCTAAATGCAATCTATAATGCTATTGAGGATGCAATTTCTGGATTTTGTTACATTGCAACTATGGTTTACAGATCTGCTGACTCTAACGAGGTTTTAATTCTAAGACGTTTTAGAGACGAGAAACTTAAAAAAACTTTTATAGGAAGATTATTTATCCTAGTCTATTATGGGTTGTCTCCCTTGTTTGTTAAAATTTTCAAGAACAGTATAATTGTAAATCAAATTATAAAAAGACAACTTGACAAATTCGTTGATAAATTAAAATATCAAAATAACTGGCAACAATATTAATTTATTTTACAACTTAGTACTATGCTTATAGGAAAAGATTTTGATAAAATAGAAATTTCTATATTTGGCTTTGACCTAGTAGAACCCAATGCATTTATCGGCGATACTATTATACTAATAGTAGCATTATTACTAGCTTCAAAAACCAAAAAAATTATTACCTCTTCAGAGTTTTTTAAAAATTGGAGATATTTCTATTTACTCTTTGGATTTGATATGTTTCTTGGTGGAATTGGTCATCTAATGTTTAAATATTGGGACTTTAATGGCAAATATTTACCTTGGATATTAGGAATTTTCTGTGTTTTCTTTGTCGAAAGAGCAATGTTAAGCTTGTTAAAGTCTAGCTCAAAAGTATTTTGGAAGAATTTGAGCCTCTGTAAATTAATTCTTGCATTACTCTTAGAACTCGGTGTTTTTTACGCTATTGACATGTCTAAAGATCATTCAATCGGCCTTAGAGTACCAGCTATAAATTCGGCAATTGGATTTATTTTTTCTCTTGTTATACTGGGAAATAAATACAGAAAAGAAATAGACAAAAACTTTATTTATATGATTTATGGAGTTTTGCTTTTAATTCCCTCGGGTTTATTTATCAGTTTTAAAATTAATATCCATCCTTGGTTTGACAAAAATGACTTTGGCCATTTGTTACTTATTATAGCCATGTTTCTTTATTTCAAGGCTATTAAATCATACAGTAAAATCTTGGTGAACAAATAACCATGATATTATTTATCCCTAATATTCAATAATTCAACTTTAATTTGGAATAGTATTTGTTAATTTAATGAATCAGTTTATTTTAGTAATATGAAATCTATTTACTTTTTTGTAGTATTTGTTTTATGCTTGAATTTTAACTGCCTTAGTCAGCAGCGTTACATAGAAAAAGAAGTTACCATGGATCACGACACCATGTTTTTAAAAAAAGACATGCACAAGCTATCTGGTATTGTATATAATGAATACGGTGAAATTGGATTTTTTAAAAATGGCCTGAGAGAGGGCATTCACAAAGAATGGTTTAGAAATGGTAATCTTAAAGACGAAATATCTTATAGTAATGGTTTAAAAGATGGAGAGTTTAGATACTGGGATGCTAGCGGACAATTATTAAAAGAAGGGCATTATATTAAAAACAATCTTGACGGTTTTATTAAAGAGTGGTATCACAATGGAAATATTAAATTAGAAGTCCATTATAAAAATGGAGAAATGCACGGATTAAGAACAGAGTGGTACAAAAGTGGCCATAAATGGTCCGAACAAATAATGGAAAATGGCTATGTTGTTTCTGGAAAACATTTTTATAATGATGGCACTGAAATTACCCACGGAAATTTCATTAAACATTGACTTGGACCATACGTACGCTACAGATTTGTGGTTGGTCGAGCTTAATAATGGGGTTTATCTTCCTCATTAACCCTTATTTGTATGCCGAATTAGAAGGAGCAAATTTTGAAAACATAGCTTGGCTAAGAAATCTAGGTGCTGCACTTATCTCTGTTAATGGAATTGGGGCACTTTTAGCTTCCTCAAATCCAATTAATGAGAAAAAGCTATACGATGTTGTACTTCTTGCTTCATGTCTCGAGACAATTGCTTTATCTTGGTCTACCTATAGCTGGGAATTCTCTGCAACTGTCCCATGGTTAATTATAGCTCCTCTGATGATGGCATCACTTGTGAGTATATTGCTTTTAATATTTAGACCATAAATGAATATTTTCAATCTAATTCTAGCGGGATTTTTTCTTCTGTTTTTTGCAATTTTAATGAATGCTGTTATTCAATTCTTTTCTATAATGAATTGGTACGATTTGTTAATGAATCTCCAAAAAAAAGAACAGCTGAAAATGAAAGTAATTGATTTTTTATGGCTTTTTTTAGGATACCCTTTCTTTTTGGGATTAATTATCTACTTTACAGCACATTTATTCTTCATTTAATTATAATAATTATTTGTTGGATTTTTGTAGTTTTATAGAAATTATAAAAATGAAAAAAGTTATTGCTCTATTATTTCTAATCCCTACATTTATAATGGCTCAGGAAAAACTTAGTTTTAGTAACATAATTAAAATTAATAGTCAAGATTTGTTTTTAAAAACTGTTATTGAAAATGATTATTCAGAAGGAAATTCAACTTCTGAAAAAATTTATTATGGTAAAGGTTTATCCAAAAATAAGATGGAAGCTACCGATTGGGCAGAATTTACAACTCTTACTGGAGAATTCTATTTTGAACAAAGTAATTTACAGTATGCTAGAAAGCGTTCTAAACCAAAGAGTTGTTATTATGATCAAATTGTTTCTGAAATAAAAAACACTTGTGAATATTATAAAATAATGAAACACTCATCCACAAAAAATGGTTCTGTAAATTTCACTACCTATAAATGTCCTGGAGCAAAATTTAAAGGATATTTAGGTTTCGCACAAATAGACGGAAATGGAGTAGTTCAACTATTTCCTAAATAGAGGATATCTATTTTTAGAATAGAAGGTTATAATTCAGTATCCCTTTTGGAAAGTTGTGTATTAAGGAACTTTTCCATTGCTCTATAGAAATCAAACCTATTTTCTTCATTTCTAAACCCATGCCCTTCGTTATTTTTTACTAAATATTCTACTTTTATTCCTTTATCTCTCATTGCTTTTACCATTTGATCGGATTCATCAATATTTACTCTTGGATCATTTTTACCTTGAGCAATAAAAAGAGGAGCTTTAATTTTATCTACATGAAAAACGGGAGAGACTTCTCTAAGCATCGCACTGTCTTTTTCTACGTCTCCAACCATTTCATACATCATTTCCAACATAGGTTCCCAATAAGGAGGAATAGTTTTCATGAAAGTAAACATATTTGAAACTCCAACATAATCTACACCAGCAGCATACATTTGTGGTTCTTTAACCAGCCCCATTAATGTTGCATATCCTCCATAACTACCACCATAAATAGCAATTCTTGAACTGTCAGCTATTCCTTTATCAATTAACCACTGAGTACCATCTGTAATATCATCTTGCATTTCTCTTCCCCATTTTTTGAAAGAAGCTTCAAAGAATTTACGACCATAGCCTGTAGACCCTCTAAAGTTCATTTGCAAAACAGCATATCCTCTGTTGGCCAAAAACTGTATCTCTGGATTAAACCCCCAACTGTCTCTTGCCCAAGGGCCACCATGAGGGTTAATTACAACTGGTAAATTTTTAGCATTTCCCATATTATATCCTTTTGGAAGAGTTAAATAACCATTTATTTTTAGCCCATCTCTTGATTGGTAATCTATAGGCAATTGGTTGGACATTTCATTTTCATTAATCCACGGGCTAACGTCTACAATCTTTTCCATTTTATCATCATCAGAATTATATATATAATATGAACCTAAAGACTTATCACTATAGGTTCTTAAAATAATTATATTTTCGTCCTTATTTATCGCAGTAATTCCTATTTCATAACCAGAAAGCTTCTTCTGAATCTTTTCAAATATTGCTTTTGACGTAGAATCAAAATAATGTCTTTCACTTTTCCAGCTTTCAAAGTAAGCAGCAGTAATTACCTTTCTTTTTCTTGAATATCCTACTCCATTAACATCATAGTCATCATTGGCATAAAGGACTCTTACTTCTTTAGCAGTAATGGGATCAAATTCAACGATTACAGATTTATCTCTTCCCAAATTAGATGAACCAATGATATTTTTGTTATCAAATGTAAAAAACTGAGGATTAAACCCTTCCTTAAAGTTAGTAGTAATAATTGTTTTGAATTCATCTTCTTCGTTTTCTCTATAAAGAATACTCTGATTAACTCCATCAACAATTGCAGTAGCTATTCTAAGCTTTCCATCGTGGTCAAACATCCACCCTTGAATATTTCCTGGATTTTCTGCCAACATAGATGTTTCACCAGTTTTGAGATTTAATCTATATGGATCGAAAACTTGTTTGTTTCGTTTATTAAGGCCAATTACAACAAAATCTTTTTGATCTGGAAGATCGTCAATGATTTGAGCTCTTACCCCATCAAAGTCAGTAAAGCTAATAGGGTTAGAACCATCAATATTTACACCAAACAAATGAAAATTTTCATCACCTCCTTCATCTTTTAAAAAGACAATTTGTTCATTATTGGGCCAAAAATACCCTGCAATATCTCTGGCTTCTTCAAAAGTTAATTGAGTTGCAGAAGAATCGCTAATTTTTTGAATGAATATATTCATTCTGTTTTTGTATGGTGCCATGAAAGAATAAAAGCTTCCGTCAGGAGATATCTGATAACTAGATTTTTCAGGATTTTTAAAAAAATCCTCCAAAGGAATTTGCTTAGCGATCACTATTGCATTTATTTTTTGATTAGTATTCTCATAGGTGCATGAAAAAAGACTAAAAGTTAGTATTATTAAAGAAATTTTTTTGGATATTTTAAACATTATAGCATTAAATTAAGTATATAAACTAAGTATTTTTGTAAAATATGAATTAACATTAATTTTTTTGCATGGATTTATAGCTTCTTAATATAGCCATTTGAAGTAAGCTGTAGGGTAATACTTTTAAAAACCTTAAAGACATTCTGTTTTTCCACCCTGGCACAATTACTGGCTTCCCCTTTAGAGTATTTCTAACAGCTTTTCTAGCAACTTTATGAGCTTCTGTAACAGAAATTCTAGCAATGAAACCACCTTTTTGGATTTGATTTTTGACAATATCATTGGTTGGTGTTGCTCCTGGCTGAAGCAAACTTACACTTATTCCAAAACTTTCTAATTCTACTCTTAGAGCCTCAGTAAAATATTTTACATATACTTTTGAAGCAGCATAAACAGACTTATATGGACATGGAAAATTAGCAATCATACTTGCATTGTTAAGGATAAAAGCCGGCGAATTTTTTTTTAACTCAGATATAAAATAGTGAGTCATTCTTGTGGTAGCTTTGATATTTAAATCAATCATTGTCTCAAAGTACTCTAAACTATAGTCCTCAAACGCCCCATAACCTCCAAACCCAGCATTATTGATTAGAAAGTTAATAGAATAATTTTTTTTCTTAACCCAACTTAAAATTTCTTCTGCACTTTTATTTTCAGTCAAATCAACTTCATAAAAATCAGTCAGAACGTTAAACTCCTTAGAAATCACTACAGATAAGTTTTTTAAATTTTCTTTTGGCAAAGAAACAAGTAATACATTTCTGCCTAAACTAGCACATTCTCTAGCCATTTCTAGCCCCATTCCCTGACTTGCACCTGTAATAAGAGTGTATTTCATATCAAAATTGTCCTTAAATGTATGTAACATTATTTATTTTTGTAACATTATCTTTAAATATTAATTATTTATTTGGATTTAATAAAAGAAATATCAAGTACGTTTTCAAAAAAAACACAGAGAAATTTTATTAAATTCTTTACTAGAAAAAGGCCATCAAGCTTTAGAAAAGATGTCAAACTCTTTGAAGAACTTAATAATTACTACAAATCAAATAGTTATAAAAAACTAAGCCATAAAGGAGATCCAAATTACCATGCAATTAGAAAAAGAATAACTAAGGAACTTATTAATTTTTTGATTTTAGAAAACTCTGAAGATAAATCAAAATCTCCATCAAGAGAAAAAATCCTAACCTTAGCAAGATACTTCATAGATTTTAAAAAATATTCTGAAGCTTGGTCTATACTTACCAAAGAAGAAAAAAAGTCTAATAATTCTAACGACTTCTTATTAAGTTTGAAAATCCAAAGACTTAAATTAAAAATACTGCCCTACTATCCTCAGGGGGATTTTAAAATAATTAAAAATAATATATTACAGCTTCAGAAAAAACAAGCTGAGGTAGATGAATTTCAACTTTACTTTATTCAAATGAAAAACCTATTAATAGAAAAAATTAAAAATGGAGATGTTAATTTTTCTAATAAAGATTTTAAAAATAGTTTTAACGGCTTACAAAACTTAAATATAAACAAGAATCATCCTGAAATTCATTTAAAAAATATTGAAATAATTAGAGTTCAATACGCAATAGAGAAAAATTACAACGATTTAGTAATTATTTTGGAAAATTATTATAATAATTTAAAATTAAAAACCCTGGGAGATGAATGTTTAAATTGCGTAGCAAACATTGAATATATAATGTCTTATACCTATTTAGAAGTAAGAGACTTTATTAAATCAGAAAAACATCTTAGAAAATTAAAACTTTTGATGGATCAAGAGGATAAAATATTTTATTCATATTTAGGAAGATTTACAGGGATTGATAGTTTTTTAAAGGTATTTAACAACCAAATTATTGAGGGGATAGATTCTATTTTAAATGCTCTTGAAAATCACTATGCACTTTTAAACTTGAGAGAAGAGCTAAACTTGGTATTGAATCTATCTGCGCTCTTATTGATAAACCAAAATATTAAAAAATCTAATCAAGTAATTAATAAATTAAATAAATCAGACATTTATTACCAAGAAAATATGGGAAGAGAGTGGCTATTGAGAAAAGAGATGATAAGAACACTAATTCTTATTGATTTAACCCATATTGATTTAGCAGAAAAAAATATTATATCTATGAAAAATAAATATCTTGATTTATTTCCAACCAAGCAATATAAAATGGTAGTCCCATTTATTAAAGCATTAGAGAAATTTATAAATGAACCTGAAAAAGCAGATTTAGAGGAGTTGAATAATATTTTAAATGAATTAAATTTTAAGAAAGAAAAAGTTTTTCGTGATCCAAGATTGATTATGTTTTTTTCTTGGCTTAAATCTAAATATACCAATAAGAAAACCTATGATATACTACTAAACGAGTACCATTCATTGAAATAATTAGTAATATTCGTAATAAATTTTATTGCCGTTACCGTCTTCAAGGGCCAAGCTATTAATTTTTAACTTCTTAATAGTTTTTAATTTGTTGTAAGAAACCCCTAAAACATCATAAGAATAAGAAACCTGCAGTTTATCATCAGAAAATTCCCAAGTACCAGAAACTGCATCCAGTCCGACAAAACTCATTAAGTCTTTATTGTAAAATTGAATACTTCCGTCTTTAACAAACTCAATATAACTACCATCGCTGTCAATATTAGTAATCACTTCAGTAGATCCATCAACAGATTGTATTGGCCTCCATTTTTGACACATTCTTGCACTTTTAGATAGGAAAGTATCCCCAGGACCTTCTTCATATTTTGCACAAGAAAAAATCGAGAGACTAATAATTGATAGTAATGTGTATTTAATATTTTTCATTGATTTTTTAATTAATTTTTCAAATATAAAATTTATTGTAAATAAATAATTATTCTTTAGAATTTAATGCCATTTGAAAATAAATGTTATTTGCTCAATAAGAATTATACATTTGCAACTTATTTATAACTATGAATATTAGAAACATAGCTATCATTGCTCACGTTGACCACGGAAAAACAACTCTAGTTGATAAAATGATTTACGCCTGTAATGCAATTGATGAAAGAAAAGAACAAAAAGAATTAATTCTCGATAATAACGATTTAGAAAAGGAAAGAGGAATAACTATTCTTTCAAAAAATGTTTCTGTTAAGTATAAAGAACATAAAATTAATATTATTGACACACCAGGGCACGCTGATTTCGGAGGAGAAGTTGAAAGAGTATTAAATATGGCAGATGGGGTTTTATTATTGGTAGATGCTTTTGAAGGACCCATGCCTCAAACTAGATTTGTTTTACAAAAAGCTATAGAACTAGGTTTGAAACCAATGGTTGTTATTAACAAAGTTGACAAGGAAAATTGTCGTCCTGATGAAGTGCAAGAAAAGGTATTTGACTTAATGTTCAACCTTGATGCAACTGAAGAGCAGTTAGATTTCCCAACTATTTATGGATCTGCAAAGCTTGGATGGATGGATTCTGATTATAAGACTCCAAATGACAATATTTTCCCATTATTAGATGCTGTAATTGATTTTATCCCAGCTCCAAAAGTAAAGGAAGGAAATACCCAGTTACTTATAACATCTCTTGATTTTTCTACTTTTATTGGAAGAATTGCAATAGGAAGATTACAAAGGGGAGTGCTAAAGCAAAATCAACAAATTTCTTTAGTTAAAAGAGATGGGGAGATTAAAAAATCTAGAATTAAAGAGCTTTATTTATTTGAAGGATTAGGTAAATCAAAAGTAGATGAAGTAAAAGCCGGAGATTTATGTGCCATTGTAGGCTTAGAAGGTTTTGAAATTGGAGATACAGTTGCAGATATAGAATTTCCAGAAGCTTTACCAACCATAAAAATCGATGAACCTACCATGTCTATGTTATTTACCATAAACGACTCTCCTTTTTTTGGACAGGAAGGAAAATTTGTTACTTCTAGACATTTAAAGAACAGGTTGGAAAAAGAATTGGAAAGAAATTTGGCTTTAAAGTTAGAACCTACAGATTCTTCAGACTCCATTAATGTTTTTGGGAGAGGGGTACTTCACTTGTCGGTATTAATTGAAACAATGCGAAGAGAAGGTTATGAATTACAAGTTGGTCAACCACAGGTCATTATAAAAGAAATAAATGGAGTTAATCACGAACCAGTTGAAGAGCTTACAATTGACCTACCAGAAAAACATTCAGGAAAAGCAATTGAGGTGGTTGCAATTAAAAAAGGAGAAATGTTAAGTATGGTTCCTAAAGGGGATAGAATGTTGCTAGAATTCAATATCCCTTCTAGAGGAATTATTGGATTACGAAACTATCTATTAACAGTTACTGCTGGAGAAGCTATAATGTCTCATAGATTTATAGAATTTCAACCATACAAAGGTGACATCCCTCAAAGACAAAACGGTTCTTTAATTTCAATGGAAAAAGGGAAATCAATACCATTTAGTTTGAATAATTTACAAGAAAGAGGGAAGTTTTTTGTTGATCCTAACGAAGATATTTACGAAGGACAAGTAATAGGTGAGAATTCAAGAGGAAATGATTTAGTAGTCAACGTAACGAAGACTAAAAAAATGTCAAATATGAGATCTTCTGGAGCAGATGATAAAGTAAAAATTGCTCCAGCAATAAGGTTTTCTCTAGAAGAAGCTTTAGAATATATTCAAGCAGATGAATATGTTGAAGTAACTCCTTCAAAAATTAGGCTAAGAAAGGTCTTTCTTAAAGAGCACGAAAGAAAAAGAGCTAATAAATAACTTTAAAAGTTTATTTTAAGTGAACTATTAACGATATCATTTGTTTGTATTTAACTACATTTATTATGTAGTAATTTATAAATGAAGAATTTCATCATAATTTTTTTAAGTTTTAGCCATTTTTCAATTTATAGTCAGCAAACCGCTCCAAAAATTTTAGTTTCTGTGGTAGTTGATCAAATGAAGTATGAATATATTGACAAGTTTTGGAATGAATTTGGCGAAAAAGGAATTAAAAAGTTAGTCAACGAAGGTATTTTTTGTAGAAATACCCACTATAATTATATCCCTACTTATACAGGGCCAGCACACGCAAGTATATTTACTGGAACTACACCATCTGTCCACGGAATTATAGGTAACAACTGGTATAGTAGAAAAGATTTTTCACCTGTATATTGTGCTGGTGACTGGGCATCTCAAACAATATGTTTGTGTAAGAAGCTTCATGAAAAGACCAATCCAGGAAGCGGTCAAATGTCTCCCATTTCATTATTATGCAATACTGTAGGAGACCAACTTAAGATAAAAGATTCGTTATCAAAAGTATATGGAGTTTCTATAAAAGATAGAGGAGCTATTTTATCCACAGGGGCGCTTGCAGATGGAGCTTATTGGTTAAACTATGATGCAAAATGGATAACCAGCTCTTTTTATCGAAATAGTCTTCCAGAATGGGTTGTTAAATTTCATAAAAACTATTCTATTGAATCCTACATGAATACTAGCTGGATGGGAAATACTTTTAAATATGATCTAAATAAAATCTTTTTAGAGACTGGTCCATCTTCAATCAAGTCTTCTCCTAAAGGCAATAACTATACATTAGACTTTTCTAAAGAACTTATTAAAAATGAAGACTTAGGTAAGGATTACCATACTGACTTTCTTGTGATATCTTTTTCCTCTACTGATTATGTAGGACACAAATTTGGACCTGATGCAGAAGAAGTTAAAAGCATGTATTTGAATCTGGATCAACAGATTGCAGATCTTATTCAATTCCTTGACAATCATTGTGGCTCCAAAGAATTTATAATTTCACTAACCTCTGATCATGGAGCTGGCACATCGCCAGTTGAAATAGAAAGAAAAAGACTTAAGGGAGGCAATTTTGTATCAAGAGAAATTTTTCCTGAACTTAATAGTCAGTTAGAATTAAAATTTGGAGTTCCAAATATTTTAGCAAGATACTCCAATATGCAATTTTATATTAATCATCAAAAATTAGATTCTCTTAATATTTCAAAAAAAGAGGTTTTTGAAGAAGCTAGAAATTGGTTGAAGAAACAATCTTCTGTTGATGAGGTTTATTCTTTAAACACACTCTCCAACTCTATAGGCACATTAAAAATTAAAAGCCTAATAAATGGAATTTACCCTAATAGATCTGGTGATATTTTTCTCACACTTAAACCTGGATATATAGAATGGTCAACTAAGACTGGAACAACTCATGGGACACATTATAATTACGATTCCCATGTTCCTTTACTTTTCTATGGATACAATATTCAACCTAAACAAATTTATAGAAATATTAAAATAATAGATATTGCACCAACATTATCTATTTTGCTTAGATCTGCTTTCCCAAATGCTTGTACTGGGAATCCAATAAGTGAAGTATTTCAAAACTAAAATGAATGACAAATAGCCTAAAAGTTTTATTTTCTTTATCATTTTTGTTTCTCTATTTTATCGGATGGACTCAAAATAATGATACTATTTTTGAAAATCAACTGTATCTAAAGTTAAAATCATTAGACAATATTTCAGAATCTTCATGGAAGGCAGTAGAAAATTCTCCAAATAATATTAGTTCATCTATTTTCTCTTTTGGAGATTTTTTAGATTCTATAGGGCTAATTAATATTAAGCAACCCTTTGGTAAAAAAAAGAATGCTGAAAAATTATATTTAACATTTTTACTAGAGTTTACAGATAAAAACCATGATCTAAATAAAATTATAAATGATCTTAGCAAATTTAGCGAGATTGATTATTCCGAGCCAAAATTTAAAGATTTTGAGGACTACTTAACTAATGACCCTAGCTACAGTAGTTGCTGGCATTTAAACAAAATTCAAGCAAATTTAGCTTGGGATTTAGGATTTGGAAGTAGTAACGTTGTGGTATCTATTGTTGATGATGCCATTACAATTAATCATCCTGATTTACAAAATGTAATTTGGGTAAACCCTAACGAAATACCTAATAATGGTATTGATGATGATAACAATGGATATATTGACGATATAAACGGTTGGGATACTTACACTAATGACAACGATCCTAGCCCTCATAGCAATACACCTGCTTGGGCACATGGAACTCATTGTGCCGGGATAGCAGGTGCCCATACAGACAACAATATAGGAGTATCTGCTATTGGATTTGGAGTTTCTTTAATGGCTGTTAAAACAGCAGACAATAATGGATTGGTTAATCAAACATGGGACGGTGTTTACTATTCTATAGTGTCTGGTGCTGATGTTATAAGTTGTTCTTGGTCAAGTGGGTCTTATTCACAGACAAACAACAATATAATTGAGTTTGGTATAAATAACGGATCTATAATTGTTGCTGCTTCAGGAAATAATGGTGCTAATTTAGCATCTAATCCCAAATATCCAGCTTGTTACAATGGGGTTATCTGTGTAGCCAATACTAATACTTCAGATATTAAGGCTGGATCATCTAACTATGGAACGAGAATAGATGTTGGTGCACCAGGTAGTTCTATTTTAAGTACTGTCCCTTATTCTGAATATGAGACTAAAACAGGAACATCAATGTCTGCTCCCATGGTTGCTGGACTACTGGGTCTAATGAAATCTTTTTCACCTAATTCATCCAATGAGCAATTAATTAATTGCATGAAAAGTTCTTGCGATAATATAGACGCCTTGAACCCATCATATGCAGGCTTACTAGGATCAGGAAGAATCAATGCTTATCAAGCATTACTTTGTTTATCTCCGCCTTCAGCTGATTTTTTCATAAGAGTTGAAGACAGTTGTTCTGGAGAAATTCAATTTTCAGATGCGACCTTGGGAATTCCCAATTCATGGGCTTGGGATTTTGAAAGTGATGGTATAATAGATGATACAACCAGAACACCAACAAGATATTTTAATCAATCTGGAAGCTACAATACTACACTCACGGTCTCCAATTCTTTTGGATCCGACTCAAAAACCATTCAGAACGCATTTAACATAATTCTTAGCGACGCACCTTCAATTCAGGACGATTATACATGTGAAGGAGATTCTGTTTTCTTTGAATCAAATTTATATACCAATTTAAACTGGTATATAAATGAAAATGATTTTGACGAAATTTATTCTGGCGAGGAACTAATTACTGAACCAATTTTCAATGACACTTCTTTTTTTGTGTCTGAACTATCAGATACATCATGTTATTCTACTGGACTTAATTTTTTTCCTATTAATGGATCTACATCTTCTAATTACTCTTATTTGCTTTTTGATGTTTATCAAAAAATGACTTTAAAATCAGTAGATGTAAAAGCCACTGGAAATCAGGACAGAATTATTGTTATATTAGATAGCAGTAACCAAGTTGTTTTTGAAAAGACGTTTAGTAATTTTAATACTGGTGTTAATACGTTAGAGATTAACACTACTTTATTTCCTGGAAATAATTATAAAATAGGATTGTCTCCAAACTCTCCAGTTAATCTTTTCAGAGCTAATTCTGGTGCAAACTTCCCATATAAAATTCCAGGACTGATAAGTATAACTAAGTCTGTAATTAATCCAATTAACACTTCTACACAGCAGTATTATTATTTTTTTAATTGGCAAGTTTGTGATGCATTATGTGAAAGCAAGAGAACAGAAGTTAAAATACATACTGATGATTGTGAAAATATTCAGGACCTGCAGGACATAGTAGTCTTTCCCAACCCCAATTCAGGAATATTTACACTAAGAGTTCCGAAAAATAAATCCGGAACTTTAAAGGTTGTAAATATGCTAGGTCAAACAGTATATGAAAATAGTTTTTCAGCAATAGTGGAAAGGGTTTTTGTAAATATTCCAAGTCTTTCAAAAGGATTATACAATCTATCTGTAGTTATAAATGGTAAGATGGTTGTAAAGAAATTTACTATTGGTGGGTAGTAGGTTACTACTCTAAAACACCATAAATAATTTTCCTTTGGTTTTCCGAGTTTTTATTGTCTTTCGCCTCTTTAACAATAGTAGCTTTCTCAACTTTTGGTCCAGGAATAAAAGAGCACAATTCTTTAGCAATTGAAGAAATATAATTTCTTTCTATTTTTCTAATACTGTAGACATCTTCCGGCATTTGAACTCTAATAACTCCTGCATCTACTTCCCTTCCTCTTTGGTTAAAAACAGTATAGTGGGTACTTATTTGTCTTTCTTTAATATATACGTTTCCTGGTTTAGAAAATGCTCTTCCAATATGAAATTCATTAATGAAAATGTAGTAATTTGTTCTGTATTTATTGTTCAATTCATTCAATAGATTTGGGTTTTGAATAATAACATTCATAAATCTTTCCTCGGTATAATTGAAAGTATGAATTTCCCCATTATCAATATTTCCTCTGTTATACTTTGCTTTTTCGTGAAGTTGGTTGGTGTGGTGTACAAATTTATTTAATCTTTCTTTAATCAAATCAGTTTGTTTAGTTGCTACTTCAACTGTATCTTTAGTTTTTAATTTCTCGTATTTTAAACCAATACTGTTATATATATAATTTAAAATCTGTGAATTAGAATCTTTATGATGTTCTAAAGAAATTGCAGGAGTTTTATTGCTAATAGAGAGAAGTATTTGCTCAGAAATCCCTTTTTTCATCTCCTCTTTTATTGAAGAATAACTTAGCCTGTTATATTCTGCAATTTCATTATCGATAGCAGAAGAATACATTTTATTTTCGAAAGGAATGATTAATATTTTATTGTTCTTGTCCTGTTTGTAAACTTCAAACTGGTCGTATTCCGGAATACTTTGAGCGAAGTAATTAAAGAGCTTAAATAGGAACAATAAAGAGAAAAAAATATTTTTAAACATTTCTTTTTGTTTACACAAAAGTAAATGGTAACTCTCCTAATTATATTTTATATATCAAAAGATTATACCCAAACAGATGTTTAAAAGTAACAATTTAGCCGCTAATGAACCTGTATAGATCCATACCATTGGCATAAATCAGTAAAGAAAATAGTAATACCATTCCTACCACTTGAGCTCTTGTTAAAAACTGGTCACTTGGTGGTTTGCCAGCAATCATTTCATAAATTAAAAACATTACATGCCCGCCGTCTAAAGCAGGTATTGGAAGTATATTCATAAATGCCAAGATTATAGATAGTAAAGCAGTCATGGCCCAAAACTTTTGCCAATCCCATTTGTTTGAAAACATACTTCCTATAGATCCAAATCCACCTATTTGCTTAGCTCCTTCTTTATTGAAAATTAAGGAAAGAGATTTTACATAATTGCTTAAAGTTTGAGTCCCTTTTTTAATTCCACTTGGGATAGCTTCCACAATAGAATATTTTCTAAATTCAATAACAGACCTTTTTAATTTATTGGATTTAAAGTATCCAATAGCACCATTTTCGTTGGTATATACTTTAATAGTTTTTAATAAATTATTTCTAAAAAAAGCGATTTCAACTTCCTCAGATTTATGTTTTTGAAGTTCATTTCTAAAATCTCTAAAAAAAGGAGTGCTTAATCCATTTATACCCACTATGCTATCTCCAACTTTAAATCCAGCATTAAATGCATTATTTCCTGTAATAAGTGAGTCAATTGTATTGTAAATTCTTAATTCACTTAAAATTCCTACTCCTTTATTTTTAAGTAATTCATCTATAATATTCTCTGGTAGAGCTATAGAAATAATTTCTTTATTTCTTTTGATTTTTATATTTCTTTTTCCATCTATTAAAATTCTTTTTTCTGCACTTCCAAATTCTATAATTTTTTCATCCCCAACTTCAACAATTAAATCACCGTCTTGAAATCCATAAGATTCAAAAATAGGATTACTTAGATGTGCTCCATAAGGAATTTTGTCATTTGATATATAACCATCTCCCCAAACAAAAAGCATCATTATATAGATTAGTAATCCTAATATTAGGTTTACAGTTACTCCACCAACCATAATAATTAATCTTTGCCAGGTTGGCTTTGATCTAAATTCCCATTTTTCTGGGTCTTTACTTAGCTGTTCTTGGTCCATGCTTTCATCAATCATACCAGCTATTTTCACATATCCTCCTAATGGTAATATTCCTATGCCGTACTCAGTATCTCCAAACTTTTTCTTAAAAAGAGAAAATGGCCAATCAAAAAACAAATAGAACTTTTCAACTTTTGTTTTAAATAGTTTTGCCGGAATAAAATGTCCAAGTTCATGAAGAACAATCAGTAACGAGAGACTCATTATAAATTGTGTTATTTGAATTATTGTTTCCATTAAAAATTGAAATTAGTCGGTAAATATATATTAATTATGAATGGTGGATATATTTAGTTTAAAAAATAAGACCAAAAAAAAGCCCCAAAAGGGGCTTTTAAGATTGTTTAAGTAGAAGAAAATTATTTTAGAATGATTTTTTCAGTTTTAATTTGATTGTCATTAGAAATCTCTGCATAGTAAATTCCCTTAGCGTAAGATCTTAAATCCATTGTAAAAGTAAATCTATTAGGACTAATTCTCTCTACCAACTTTCCATTATTATCAAAAATAGAAATTGATTTAATATTGGTAGATGAATTGAAAGAAACAAAATCGCTTGTTGGATTTGGGAAAATATTTACAGATATTTTTTCACTTTGAATTCCCATAGTATTTCCAGGAAGCATCAATGTATTTACAATTCTTGGACAAAAGAATCCAAGAGTTGAATCTATATAAGCAGTTGCTTTTGCAATACTTACATCAGGATTTGTAGCAAGGCTACTGTTATAGGCATCCATACCAACACTTGCTGGAAGTCCTTGACCAACTGCTAATGCAACTGCAGTTAAAGAATCAAAATAATCCCATGGAGCGCCTTCACCAGGATTTCCAGTTATAAATGGAAATAAGTTATCAGCAGAAGGACCAACAGTGTCACCACTAAAATCTAAAGTTCCAACAATGCTGTTTGAAGCTGCTTTGGCAGCTACCGTATAGGGATCAAAAAGATTTGGTATGGCATCGTTGTTACCTAGCATATTTGCTTTTGTAATTACATCGTGAGAACCACTAATATCTGAAACAATATTAACTCCAGAAACTGAGAGATTACCAGTAGTAAACCTTGCAATTGCATCTAAGTTTCCATGAACCGCTGCAATTGGTTTGTCTCCAGCTTCAAGCCAAGAAAGATCTCCGATAGCACCCCCCATATTTAATACCATATCGTGTTCACTAGAATATCCAACATTACTTGGAGTATTGTAAGCAGGGTTTCCTCCATATCCAAACCAGTCACCCATAACAGTTGTGTCAATTAAAGGCAATGCAGTAACAGGATCAAGAAATTTAGGCAATTGAATTTCAGACAACTTGTCAACAGAGTTTAAACAAGTAGCAATCCAGCCACCAGTTCCTTGACCAACAATAATAATTCTTGAAGTATCAATACCGTATGTGTTACCATTTTCATAATCCATTCTTAAATATCTAATTGCAGCTCTCACATCCTGAATTCCTCTGTAAGCAGCTTTCATTAAACTTGCAGCTCTTTCCGGCTCAGTTGGTAATGTAGGGTCCCATCCTGCTCTATAATCCGTATTTGCTACGACATATCCTCTTGCTGCATATTGATTACAAAAAACCTGAGTAGCATAATCGAAAGTTCTTGAGCCAGTAGCATTTCCATTTCTAATTATTGGAGCAAATGTTCCAGTATGCAAATAGATAATTAATGGTCTTTCTGAAACTGTATCTCCAGAGGGTTGAAAAATATCCATCTCTAATGCTGGCATTGTAAATAAAATCGGAGTAGGAGGATTTGTAGTTGTATCCAGACCAATTGGCACGGTAGCTCCTGTTGCAACTGGCAAAGCCTCGCCTAATAGTACAGATTGGTTTACTGCATATACTATATTATTGGTAGTGTCTATTGAAGGAAACACTGGATCTAAATATCTTGTTTGTCCAATAGAAATAGAGGAACAAATTAAAGTCAAAACAAATAGAAAGCTAAAAGTAATTTTTTTCATAAGGTTGTTTTTGTGAATAATTTGGACACAATTTACGAAAAAATAAATAATAGTGAATTTTAGATATTAAAAATAGATTGTTAGTCTTTAAAATCGAAAAGCAATGACATGTAAATCATTCTTCCCACATACGGCCCACCATAGACTTGAAGAACCTTATTATTTAAAATATTTGAGCCTCCTACTTTTATAGAAAGATTTTGTTTGGTTAAGTTCTTAGTCATTTGAAAATCTAATAAACCATAGCTAGGAACATAACCTGTAAACTGTGGAGAACCCTCAAACTCAAAACCTTTTACCCATTTATAATTTAAGTTAAAGGATATCTTTTTTAACAGTGATTTGGCAAATATTTTAAGATCAATCTCTTTCCCAGAAAAGCCTAAATTAAATTTATGTTCTGGTGTGTTGTAAGCAGGGATAATAGGATCGTCATTTTGTTTATTCAATATATTCCAGGAATAGTTTCCGTTGATAGTAAATTGATTGTCTAAATAATAATTTAATCCAGTTGAGAAACCTTGAGTAGTGATAATCTTTTCGGAGTTGGTAGCAACTCTGTAGACATCTAAAACCTCTAGCCCAAGAGCGTCTACAAAAATTTTGGCACCATTGATAAATCCAATAAAGTTGGTATACCAGTTGTAGTAGTAATTAGCATCAATAAATAACTTGCCACCCAGTGCTCCTCTATATCCAAATTCCAAACATTTTACTTCTTCTGGACGAATTGGGTCTAAGTTGAAACTAACCAATGAATCTGTATTTCTTCCTGAAGTAGAATAAGACCAAATAGACTCCAAAGTATAAAGACTTTTATAGCCATTAATATTTCCAACTAGTTTAGCTCTTCCAATATTATAATATTGGTATTGGTTCAATAGTGTTGGATTTCTTATAGCAGAAGTAAAGGTAGATCTTACTGTGTGGTATTCGTTTATATTATAAATTCCAGAAATTGCCTGTGTTGGAATAATATTGAAATTTTGGTTTTTATCTAACCTTATGGACCCTTTTAAAATTAATTGATCGCTTAAAAAGCTTTTTTCAACTCCTAAGTAGCTACCAAATTCCTTGTTAACTATTCTATTTATGATAGTATCTCCACTGGTGGTTATAGAATTAGTGTCACTAAATAAAGATCCTCCAGATTTTGGAGTATAAACTCTGAAATTGCTGCCAAGAGTAATCTTCCAAAAGTCATTTTCCCAAATTTTTTCTCCATGCCCATGATAAAGAGCAGATTTGTCTACAATTTTTGATCCACCATCAAGAACGGAAGCAGTAGAAGTGATTTTATTAAATAAAGAGTCAAATCTGTCAGTACCAACTTCATAAAAAGAAGTAACCCCCATATTTGGATGTGAACTATTAGCGTTGTTAGCACTTTCTTCATGCCAATTAACTAGAGAATCCACAGGAATACCATCAATTAAATTGAAAATATCCGTAAAATTTACTGGATAAGCTACACCATTTATAAAAGCAGGTTGCCAATTTACAGATGGGTCTAAGCTTTCTACTTTTGGAGAAATATTATCTCTCCAATAGGTTTTATATAATTCATGGTAGTCAACATCTGTTGCTGCAGCATTCTGTAGTTGAAACGCAGTTAGAACAGCATCGTAACTATCTCCAGCATCTTCGTGAGTTGCATAAAGTCTAACGAAAAAATCATTGTCTTTTTTAAGCTCTAGTTTGTTTTGGAAAAATCTAATGTTTTTTAAACTAAAACGGTTGTCTCCCTGATATACAGTAGTTCCTGTAGAAAAATTGGAGGAGGAAAAGAGCTCCATAGAATTATCAAACAAATAATGCATCCCAAAACTTGTTTTAAGATTTTCTGTATTGTAGTCTACCAAATCTTGCTCCCAATAGCCTTTTCTGTGCCATCTTTCAAGCCCGGGATAGGCCATTATACTAGCAGTATCAGCTTCACCGTCCAAACCATATATCATTTGATTTAAAATAGGACTTAGGTTTTCATCCCCATATCTATTTACTGCATCATATCCCCCAGGACTGCTCTCATTAGTTTCTAAATCTGCAACACTTGCAGAATTGTCTGCTACCCAATCATCAGCGTTCATGTAATAGATATTAAATTTATAAGCAAACCTGTTTTTTCCTTTTTTATCTTTTATTACCTTGGCATATCTAACAGCATACTCATTTAAAAAACGTTCTCCTAGTTTAATACTTGCTGAAAATCCAGGAAATAAAAATGGATTCTTAGTCTCCATACTTATAACGCCATTAAATGCATTAGGACCGTAAAAAGCAGAACTTGCCCCAGAAATAATTTCTACTTTCATTAAGTCTAGTTCAGAAGCGCCAAGGAAGTTTCCAAGAGCAAAATTTAATCCTGGTGATGCGTTGTCAACACCATCAATTATTTGAAGTGACCTAACAGGAGAAGTACTATTAAACCCTCTTGTGTTTATCACTCTAAAACCTAGACTTGCTGAGGTCATATCAACACCCTTCATATGACTTAGCCCTTCATAAAAATTGGTTGCAGATGTTTGCTTGATATCATTAATATCCATAGATTCAATACTTAAAGGAGATTCTTTAAGTTTTTTACTTATTCCAGAAATTACCTCAACTGCCTTGAGCTGTAAATCTTTGCTTTTCAAACCAACTTTTAATCTTTGGTTATTTATTAAATCAATGACTTTAGAGTCGTATCCTATGTAGGAAACTTCTATACTAAATGGCAAAGGAATATTGGTTTTAATTACAAAATCTCCATTAAAGTCTGTCACACATCCATAATTAGAATTAACTATTTTAACTGAAGCACCAATAAGTTCTTCATTGGTTTCCTCATCTAATATTTTACCTTTAATATTTGTTTGAGAAAAGACATTAAGCACTAAAAAATTAGCTGTTAAAAACAGTACGAAAGGATGTTTAATCACATGTGAAATATATGACATATTTGACGAAAGTATAAATTAATTTTATAATTATAATTAAATATAAACAGTGTATAATAAAATTAATACTAGTATTCGCACAGACAATTTTAAAAGAATTTGAAAAAAGTTATATTTGAAAAAAATATACACATGTTAAAACCAGTTATTGAAAAAGCATTAAATAAGCAAATAGAGTTGGAGGCATCTTCATCTCAATTTTACTTATCAATGGCTTCTTGGACAGAAACTAAAGGGCTAAGCGGATCGTCTTCATTTTTATACCAACACAGCGATGAAGAGAGACAACATATGTTGAAACTGGTAAAATTTATTAATGAAAGAGGAGGGATTGCTTTAATCCCTGCTCTAATTCAGCCACCTAAGACTTTTAAATCGTTGACACACGTTTTTGAATCTTTGTTAGAACATGAATTAAACGTTACCGAAAGCATTAATAATATTGTTGGTCTTTGCTTGGATGAAAAAGATTTTACTACCCACAATTTTATGCAGTGGTATGTTGCAGAGCAGTTAGAAGAAGAAGCTTTGGCAAGAACCATCATAGACAGGCTTAATATGATTGGAAATGACAAAGCTGGAATGTATCTTTTTGATAGAGATTTGTCAAAAGAAATTCCTCAAGAGACACAACTTTAAAATGGTTTATGATTTGTAGAATATTTTTCATATTCTTTTTTGTGTTTTTTTTCCAAAAACGGAATCTAATATCTCAGTATAGAGATCCTTTCACTGAAAAAACAAAAGGAATTAATTTTAAAAAGAGAAACAAAAGAATTTCAAAAAAAACAAAGAATTTATTTTCTAGCGTAGAAAAAAATAATGGTATTTATGGTTTAGACCACGATCCATTCAAGTTTAATAAAAAAAAATTCTATGAACCTACAGGTGTTGAGGAAGATAGCTTCACAACAAAACATAGAAAAATGGCTTACAGCTATAAATATAACAAAAGGAAATTAAAGAAAAAAGCTTTTAAAAGCAGAAAAAAACACTTGAAAAAAATGAATTAATAATAAAGATTTTTGAGACTATTAAATTCTTTACTATTTTTACGTTAACTTTATATAATGCCTGGCAGATTTAAAATATTGTTTTTATTTGGATTAATCATATTTTTTAATTCTACAAGTATAATAGCACAACCCGACCCTGCAAAAGCATCTAGAATGAAGGTTCAGGGAATATATCTCTACTCTTTTGCGAAAAATGTATATTGGCCAAGCAATTATACTACCGGAGACTTCACAATAGGAATTTATGGTAGTAAAGACTTATTCAATTTACTTAACACCATTTTTAAAGATAAAGTGACAGGAAGTCAAAAAATAGTATGGGATTTTTACGAATCTGCATCAGATATTAAAGATTGTCATCTGCTTTTCGTAAGCAAAGAAGAAACAAGTATGATTTCAAAAGTCACAAAAAAATTAAACCAAAAAACTTTATTAGTCACCGAGTTAGAAGATATATCTAATTCATCCAGTTCTATGATAAATTTTGTTTATGTTCAGAGCAAACTAAAGTTTCAATTAAATAAATCTGAATCAGAAAAAAATAATTTTAAGTTTAAACAGAAGTTTGCCGATTTAGCTTACTCAATAATATGACTTTCTTTAAAAACATATTGTCAATTGTTCTAATTTTTGGAGTTATTTCTACTACAATTTCTCAATCTACTTATTGCCCTGAGAAAATGTTGTTACTCCAAAAATATAAGACCAAAGCATATGAAAATGCTCTTGGATATGTTGACACAGTTTTGTCTCAGTGTCCAGATCAGAACCAAGACCCATACTTCTGGCATGTTTGTGGATTTATAAATTTGGATATATTCAAATTTATTGAAAATAAAGAAGCTGGATCACCAACTAAATCAAAGGCTGCCGAATGTTTTATAAAGTCTATTAATTTAGATGTTGAGAAAAAGTATTTCGACTTAAATAGTAAACTACTAGACTACGTTTCAACTTTTTATTACAATGATGCAGTCAAAATTCTTCAAAAGTTTGACATAAAAAATCAAGATAATGCTATTTCTTATTACAATTCATTTAAAAATCTTAAAGGAATAGCCAATCCCGATTATGATTTCAATGATAAAGACTTAGACTTTTATTTCGGAATTGGAATGCTGTATAAAATGAGGTATGAAAAGGATAAAACTAATAATAAGAATTTATTAGACTCTTGTATAAATTATTTTAATAAATCTTTGGAAATTGATCCAGATCAATATTCTGCTAATTATAATTTAGGTATTATGTACCACAATCTTGGGGTAGATATTATAATGGAAGAATTAGATATTGATGCAGATTTAGAAATGGTTATTTTAATGCAAGAACAAGCAGTTAATTATTTCTCTAAATCACTTCCTTTTCTTAAGAAAGTATACCAGATGAAACCCCAAGAAACTTCCATTGTCCAGGGAATTGCAGCAGTATACTACAGCTTGAATGATATGGAAAAGCACGTAGAATATATGAATATTCTAAAAGGTTTAGAGTCAAATTCAGGAGAATAAATCAATTATAATATTTTGAGATTTACCGTAGGAAAAAAAATTGGTGGGGGGTTTAGCGTAGTAGTAATTTTATTACTTATTGTTTTCCTATATACTTTTTCAGTTGTCAATGTAGCTATTAAATCTAATGATAAATTCTTAAAAGTTGATCAACCGTCTTTATTTCTAATCAACCAGCTTAAAGAAGATTTAGCAAAAACCCATACCTACATGCAGCAATGGGTTATAGAAGAATCTAGATCTGACGAACTGTGGAAAATTGAAGCAGAAACTTTATTAGACCAAACTTTGAAATCTGACTTAGATTCTCTTGAAAAACTTTCTTCTAAATGGATTTCTATTGAAGATTCAATTGACAATGGGTTGACTGAGTTTAAAAACATATCCACCAATATTTCTTTCTTGATTGAAAGTTACAATACTGAAGTTAGAAATATTTTTGTAGATATTGATAGTTACCAAGACGAAGCGTTGAAATTCAATGCTGACTTTATGTTTGAAGAGATAAGCTCTAGCTATGAGATTTTATTGGAGGAAATTAATCAATTAAGTAATATAAGAACACACATAGCAGATGTTCAACAGATTGAAACCAACAATAGGTTCTCCAACTTAATTAACAGTATTATATTTATTTCAATAATTATAGTTATTGGAACAATAGCTATTGCGATTTTCACCACAATAAGTATAACAACCCCTGTACAAAGACTTAAGTCAATACTTCTTGGCCTCGGTAAAGGAATATTCCCCAAAAGTCAGTTGGAGCCAAGTAATGATGAGATTGGAGAAATGTCTGAGGCTATGAATAGTTTAGTTGCTGGGTTAACAGAAACTACTCAGTTTGCACACGAAATAGGACAAAGTAACTTTGATTACCAATACCAGCCACTTAGCGATGAGGATGTATTAGGACATGCATTACTAAAGATGAAGGATGAGCTTGCAGAAACTGAAAGAATACTAGAGCAAAAAGTAAAAGAAAGAACTGAAGAGGTTGTAAAGCAAAAGGATGAAATAGATTCACAAAGGTCTAAGCTTGAAGAACTTTATACAGATGTTACGGATAGTATTCGATATGCAAAAAGATTACAAGACTCCATTCTTCCACCTGAAAATTTAGTTAAAAAATATTTTCCATCTTCCTTTGTATTATTTATTCCAAAGGATATTGTCTCGGGTGATTTTTATTGGGTTGCTCAGAAAAATGATGAATATATGTTTGCAGCAGTGGATTGCACTGGTCACGGGGTTCCAGGTGCTTTTATGAGTTTGGTGGGGGCAAATGGACTTAGTAGTGCTTTCAAGGAACATAAATTATCAAAACCAGGACTTATTTTAGATGATTTGAACAAATATGCCAATGATTCATTAAATAAAAGTAATGATGATTCAATCAGAGATGGAATGGATATAACTCTTTGTTCTATCAATACTAAAGAAATGAAATTAAGGTTTGCTGGGGCTAATAATCCAGTCTATTTAGTTAGAGATGGGGAATTAGAAATTTATAAAACAAACAGATTTGCAATAGGATCATTTACCTATGGAGAACATAATTATGAAAATTTTGAGTTAGACTTGAAAAAAGGGGATAAGATTTATGCATTTTCAGATGGATATCCAGATCAGTTTGGAGGTCCTAGAGGAAAGAAATTTATGTACAAAAAGTTTAAAGAATTACTAGTAGAGACAGCTAATAGTACTATGGAAATTCAAAAAAAATTACTTGAAGATAGATTAGCTGAATGGATGGGAGAGGAACATGAACAGGTAGATGATATAGTAATATTTGCAGTCGAAATTGATTAAATTAATATGCTTTACATAGCATCTAACTTAAACAATATTATTCTTTTTCAAAATTTTAGTTTTATTAAATCACCAGAGAATTATTTTCCATACATCGTTTTCTGTTTATCAATTTTAATTTTAGGATATATTATTAGAGTAAAACAAATTAAGTCAACCAAAAGAAAACTAGCTTTTTTAGTAGAAAAAAGAACTAAGATAATATCCAAACAGAAAAACCAGATTGCGGAGCAAAATAGACTAGTTAAGCTAGAACGAGATAAATCTGATGAACTTCTTTCAAATGTATTACCCCAAAACATAGTACAGGAATTAAAGACTAAAGGACAAGTAGAAATTAAATCATTTCAAAATGTTTCTGTGATTTTTATAGACATTGTTGGATTTACTAAAATCGCTGAGCGCAACAACCCTACCTACTTAGTAAATAAATTAAATAAATTATTTTCAGAGTTTGATTCAATTAGCGAAAAACACAATTTAGAAAAAATCAAAACTATTGGTGACGCCTATTTAGCTGTTGGAGGTTTTGGAGATCATCCTGAGTTAAGCTCTATAAACTGTGTTTCTGCAGCTTTAGAGATTCAATTACTAATGAATAAACTAAAGGGAATTGCTATTTCTAAAAATGAAGAATTTTGGGAAGTAAGAATTGGAATACATAACGGAGATGTTATTGCAGGAGTTCTAGGGAAAAAGAGAATTGCCTATGATATTTTTGGCAACACAGTAAATATTGCTAAAAGAATAGAAAGCAATTCAGCGCCTGGAAAAGTAAATATTTCTGAATCTACCTACAAAGTAGTTAAAACTTTTTTTAATTGTTCATCAAGAGGAGAAATAGCTACTAAAAATACTGGAGAAATTTATATGTATTATGTAAATGGAATCGATTATTCATTTTCTTCTAGCGAAGATTTTAGTTTTAATAATTGGTTTAGGGAATACAAAGAGTTTTCTGCAAAATCTAAAATTGATATTTATGGGCTAGAAGAATATGTTTTTAGTTTTCTAAGTAAAAAGTTGGCAAAAAACCTATATTACCATGGCCCCCACCATACAAAAGATGTTTTAAATGCTGTAGTAAAAATAGCATTTAATGAAAAAGTGAGTCCAGAAGACTTTATGTTATTAAGAGCTGCAGTCTTATTTCATGATTCTGGTTATATAGATAAATATCTAGATAATGAAACAATTGGTGCGGATTATGCTCGTGAAATCCTTCCTAACTATGGGTTTAATCTATCTCAAGTGATTAAAGTATGTGATTTAATAATGGCAACAAGAGTTCCTCAAAAGCCTAATAACCATTTAGAAAGAGTAATATGTGACGCAGATTTAGATTATTTAGGGCGTGAAGATTTTATAAGTATTTCATCTAATTTCTATGAAGAATTAAAGGAATATAGGATGGTAAAAAATAAAAAAGAATGGGACAAAATACAGATCAAATTTCTTAAAAGTCATCATTTTTTTTCAGAATATTCTATCAATAATAGAAGCTCTCTTAAGAAAAAGAATTTAGAATTTATAAAAGATAGAGTAGTTTAAATAAGATAACAAATTAGATGTAAAAATTAGTAGTTATGAGCTGTAAGAATCAGATCCAAATCCTTCTCCATTTCCTGTTTACAAAATTGTCTTAAACTTTTTAAATATTTTGCAGAACTAAAATTTGGTTGGCATAAAAATCGGACTTTTCAATAAAAGCTTCATTTGTAAATATTACACGATTTTTGCCTTCATTTGAACTATGCTAGTAAGTCATATTAAGCGATTCTATAGCTATTCATTCTCAATTTCATTACATTTTTCAATGAGAAACATTTCTCCACATTTGAAGGTTTTGGTTTTGTCTAAGTTATTTACAACACTAATTTTATACCACTACTTAATATTTTCCACTTCTTTTATAGCTTTGTAAACTTTGATTAGCGGTGGGTTAATATATAATAGATGTTCAATTATATGCATGTTATTCTTTAATGACTTTAAAATCTTGAATCGTATTATTAGAAATTATTTTTAAAATATAAATTCCTGACGGATAATCTTCAATATTAATGACTTTATCATTACTTACTTCAATAAGACTTCCCATTATATCATAAATTTCAGTTTTAAATATGTTACTGATATTAAAAGAATTTATAGTAATAACATCTTTTACAGGATTTGGATAAATACTTATATCATGTACTAAATTTCCGTTTGAAAAAGCAGGTGTACCTTTTAAAAATATGGATCGTTTTAAGGCTAAACTGTTGTTTGAATATGCATGCAAAATTTCTACAACTGGGTATGGATAACCAGATACCCAAAATTGCTTACTTATTTCTTGGATATTCAAATATTGACCAAAAAGTGGGCCATTATTTGTAGTTCTAATCGCGTCTACTAGAACTGCTTCGTTATGAACAGTTCCATCGGGCATAGTTAGCATTCCCTTTGAAATACCTGTAATTTGGAAATTATCATTAACAGGGGCATTGAGGTTATTCCATAGCACGGTAGAAGTTACTCCGTGACTGTGAGAAATTGTTTCATCAAAGGGGAAAGTTAGTAGTGTTAGTGGATTAGAATAGTTAGTTATAGTCCCACCAGTTGTTCTTCTGCCATATGTTGTGGCTTTCAAAGAGTCAATTCCCATATAAAATTCACCATTATCACTCATAAGGACATGACTAGCATTTGGATAATCTGAGGAATATTGTGAAGAAGAAATTGGCATTACTGACATTGAATATGTCAAAGAAGCATTAATACTAGAAAAATTCCATGGAGGAGAGGATGATATTGTTATGGTATCGTCTATTTGATCAAAATCTAAATTCATTCCATAGTTTTGGATTATTGGAGCATTTATAAATTGAGAATAAAAATTGAGAGCAACTAAACAAGTTAGAGAAGCAATTATTTTTTTAACTAAAATTAAAAAAAAAGAGCTATAACCACAAAAGTCATAACTCTTTAATTCTCATTGCGCTTCTTCTTGGGCTCGAACCAAGGACCCTCTGATTAACAGTCAGATGCTCTAACCAACTGAGCTAAAGAAGCAATTTTGGTCTGCAATATTACATCAAAGTTTGAATTTATCCAATAACTCTTATTTTTTATTTTATCAATTTCGATAAATATATTTTTAAGACCTATTTCAAATGCTATATTTGCCTGAAAAATTTAATTATGAAAATTGTTAGTGTTGGAACTGTTGCCTTTGATGCAATTGAAACTCCATTTGGAAAAACTGATAAAATTGTAGGAGGAGCATGTACCTACATAAGTCTTTCTGCTGCTTATTTTAATAATTCCCCTCATCTAATTTCGGTAGTTGGAGAAGATTTTCCAAACGAAACCATAGCACTTTTCAAAGAAAGAGGAATTAACATCGAAGGACTTCAAATAAAAAATGGCGAAAAAACTTTCTTTTGGTCTGGAAAATACCACCAAGACATGAATACAAGAGACACCTTGGATACACAGCTCAACGTTTTAGAATCATTTGACCCTATAGTGCCAAATAGTTACCAAGACTGTGATATTCTAATGCTTGGAAACCTAACTCCTTCAGTTCAAATGAAAGTAATTCAGCAAATGGAAACACGTCCAAAATTAATTGTTCTTGATACTATGAATTTTTGGATGGAAATTGCCATGGATGATTTGAAGAAGGTAATTAAAGAAATAGATGTATTAACAATTAATGATGAAGAAGCTAGATTACTTTCAGGAGTTAATTCTCTTAGAAAAGCAGCTAAAATAATTCTTGAAATGGGACCTAGATATCTTATTATCAAAAAAGGAGAACATGGTGCTTTATTATTTGGCGACAATAATATTTTTTATGCACCAGCCCTTCCATTGGAAGAAGTTTTTGACCCAACTGGTGCTGGGGACACATTTGCAGGTGGTTTTGTCGGCCACCTTTCTAGCTGTGATACTATTGATTGGGAAGCTATGAAAAAAGCAATTATTGTAGGTTCAGCAATGGCTTCATTTACTGTAGAAAAATTTGGTATTGAGAAGTTAATAGAACTAGATAATTCTCAAATTGAGGAAAGGATTAATGAATTTAAAAATCTAGTAAGGTTTAAATAATTAACTTTAAATGACAGCAGAAAATTGGCTTTATTTAATCATAGGATTGGTTGTTTTTAACTATCTATTTTCAACGGTTTTAGATTTTGTTAATGGCAAAAATTGGAAAACAGAAATTCCTCCGATCATGAAAGATTATTATGATGAAGATAAATATTTAAAGGCAAAAAACTATTCTATTGAAAAAGGGAAAATTAATCTAATTTCAAGTACACTAAGCACTTTAATAACCCTATTATTTTTAGTCTTTGAAGGCTATGGTTGGCTTGATAATTTTATTTCTCATTACTATGATTTTCCGTTTTTAAAATCAGGTATTTTTTTTCTATTACTTTTTATTTTGATCGATTTTATTAGCATTCCATTTAGCTGCTATAACACCTTTGTCATTGAGGAAAAATACGGATTCAATAAAACGACAGTTAAAACTTTTGTTTTCGACAAGGTAAAAGGGTATCTTCTAACATTAGTAATTGGTGGAATTTTATTATTTGGAGCAATCTATATTGTTTCCTTACTAGAAAATGGTTTTTGGGTTTGGCTTTGGCTCTCCCTCTCAATTATAATACTACTAGTAAATATGTTTTATGCAGACTTAATAGTTCCTATTTTTAATAAGTTAACACCTTTGGAAACGGGCAGTTTAAGAGAAAAAATAGAATCCTACACAAAAAAAGTAGGTTATTCACTAAAGAATATTTATATCATAGATGGTTCAAAACGTTCCTCTAAAGCCAATGCCTTTTTTAGTGGTTTAGGACCAAGAAAAACCATTGCTCTTTACGATACTTTAGTGGAGAAACACACCGAAGAAGAATTAGTGGCGGTTTTAGCTCACGAAGTGGGGCATTATAAAAAAAAGCACGTATTCACTTCTTTAGTTCTAACAATTTCTCAATTGGGATTGATGTGTTTTTTGTTAGAATTTTGTCTTAAAGTTGTTGAGATATCCCAAGCTTTAGGAGGTAAAGAAATGGTATTTCATCTTGGTTTGGTTGCTTTTGGAATTCTCTACAGTCCTATTGGGACCATACTTAGCATTTTAATGAATATTAATAGCAGGAAAAATGAGTTTGAAGCAGATAATTATGCTAAAACTACTTATAGCGGAGCAGCCTTGGAGTTGGCGCTTAAAAAACTTTCGGCAGACAATCTTTCTAATCTATATCCGCACCCATTTTATACATTTATTCACTATTCTCATCCACCACTTTTAAAAAGACTATCTGCTCTTAATAAATAACTGCTTTAAAGACTATTTTGTAATGGTCTGACAAATCCATTTTTTTTCACAGGTCATCAAGGATTGAAGTATATAATGGTCCAAAACTTCTATTATTTTTTTAACTGGACAAAGATCGTTAAAACGAAAAACTATTAATTAAAAAAATTATTTGGCTATAATTTTACCGTACTGAACATCTCCATTGTTGTGGTAAATCCTAATTAACCAAACTTTATTAGATGAGCTAGTAAAGATTTTACTTTTATCGTAATTTTTTTGAAAGTGATGATTTGTTAAGTCATTAATTTTTTCTGAATAAATCAAATTTCCACCAAGATTATAAAATTCAATTTTATCAATTTCTTTTTTTGGCCAATTAGATTCTACAGTAAAACTTTTTTCAACAGGATTTGGAAATATTTTTATTGGATTATTGTATGAATAATTATTTTCAATACTAGTCATTCCATTTTGACTCAAGGAATCTAAGTCTAGACTCTCATCACCAGTCATGTAATCTGTAAAAAGATAGTAAATTACAAACATTTCATCGGTTGTGTTTAAACCACCACAAATAGTCTGAGGAGGAGTATTTGGATTGTGTAAATTTGCTGATGTGTTGTCGTAAAATGCTGAAGCTTTTATAGTACTTCCAGCATCAAGTTTTGGCATTTTTCTAAAATGATAAGCTCCTTGCCATTCAAAATCCCAGTTAGGAACCTTAATAAATTTAGTTGTATCTCCGTTTGAATTTAGACCATAAGTTTCAATGGATTTCCCGATTAAATGCATATGAGGAAATACCCCAAAAAGAGATAGAGCCGGCGAAGAGTTTGGTATTTGGTAAGAGTCATTTACAGTCTTTGTTTGATTTGGAGGAACACAAAAACTAAGATTTTGAATAATTGGATTTATTTCAATTTCTCTAAATTGATTTATTTGATCTGGATAAAAATAAAAATGAACTTTCGTACTATCTATCATTCCTAAAGACCCAACAGGATAATGCATAGCCAATATTACATTACTATTTGCAGGGAAATTCATCCCAAATGCCATATTATCATCTCCAGGATAGGTAATTGGTAAAGACCCAGGGGCAAATTCCCCAACTAAATTGCCATTAGTAGGTCCCATACAGTTATTTTGAACCCCTAACGATGAATTTCCTGAAGGATCAATATAAACCAAACAGTGATGTACAATAGCTAAGTTTCCAGGTACAACTTCCACAGCTCTAATTTTTTTATCATTTAACAAATTACTAGGAATAGTAAAACAAACATAATCGTCGTTCTGAAAAGCATTGCTAGAGTAAAAAGGAGCGGATAAAGTAAGATCTGGAGCTCCTAATTGAGGGCCGCTAGTATTGTAATTTGGAGCAGTTGGTGTTAAATTAGGATTCCCTTCTGGCGCTCCAAGACCAACCCAAGTATTAATTAAATTTATTTCTTGATTAGATAATATTCTTTCATGCCTGAAGTTAGAGTAATTGGTATCTGGTGGCCAAGGAGGCATATAACCGTTTAAAACAGATCCTTGAATAGCATTTCTATTATTATATGCAGTTTGAAAATCAATTAATGAAAATGGACCTACTCCACCACTATGGTGACATCCTGTACAATTAGCATAAAAAATTGGAGCAATATGCTCACTAAAAGTTATTATTCTATTAGATCTTTGTTCATTTTTCAAAATAAATGAACAGCAAAAGAATAATAAAACGATACTATAAAAAATATTTCTCATATAGAGCAGTAGCTTTTAAATTAGATGATAAATTATAAATATAGTTTAATTAGGTAAATTTTAAAAGAAGAGGTCTCGATCGGATTCGAACCGATGTAGATGGTTTTGCAGACCACTGCCTAGCCACTCGGCCACGAGACCTTTTAAAAGAAAAACAAAATTACAATTTCCAGTCAAATAAACAATTTATTCTTCTACTAGAACCGACACATAGTCAATATCTCCATCAACTGGAGGGTTTATTTTTTTTATTTCTACTCTGCAGTTATTAGCCATAGAGAAGTTTTTTTTAATGTCATAAACAATATTATAGGCAACAGATTCGATTAACTTACTTCTAATACTCATTTGTCTTACAACAATTTCTTTTACAGCAACGTAGTCAATAGTTTTTGTTAAATCGTCTTGTTTAGCAGCAGTTTTAAAATCACATTCTACATCCACATTCACAATATAATTTCCTCCGATAATTTTCTCTTCTTCTAAGCAACCATGAAAGGAAAACGTTCTTATGCCATGTACTTTAATACAATTCATTACGGGTCTTATTTTTTTAAAAAAAGATTTTCAAAGAAAATAGATTTTTCTTTAAACCTATCCATTACTTCTTTCTCACCGAGTATTTCCATTATAGAGAATAAGGATGGTCCCATACCTTTACCAGTTAAAATAAGTCTCAAACACGGTAGCAAAGTCCCCATTCCAATTTCTTTTTTCTTTATGAAAGACTTGAAAGTATTTTCAATAGTTTCGGCATTAAAAGGTTTAACGGAGTTTAACTCTGAAAAGAATTCATTAACTAGAGAAATAGAATTGCTTTTCCATTTTTTTCTAAATGTTTTTTGATCATAGTCTTCAAATGACTTAAAAAAGTAATCTTCAGAAAGCAATTCGTGGTGAAATGTTGCTCTTTCTTTCATTAGCTCCGCAACCTTCTCAAGATATTGATTACCAACTTCATACTTACAGTCCTCCAATATTAAAGAGGATAGTTCAGAATTAGATTTATTTCTTAGGTGTTGTTGATTAAACCATTTGGTTTTTTCAGGATCAAATTTTGCACCACTTTTCCCAACTCTTTCTAAAGAGAACTCTTTAATTAATTCATCCATCGTAAAAAGCTCTTTAGAATTACCTGGATTCCAACCCAAAAATGCCAACATATTTACAAATGATTCAGAAAAATATCCTTTTTCTCGGTACCCTGATGAAACTTCTTTAGATTGTGGATCGGTCCATTCTAACGGGAAAACTGGAAATCCAAGTCTGTCACCGTCTCTTTTACTTAATTTCCCATTACCATCTGGTTTTAATATTAGTGGTAAATGAGCAAATTTTGGCATAACACCTTCCCAGTCCAAATATCTATATAGCAATACATGCAATGGAGCAGAGGGAAGCCATTCTTCTCCCCGTATAACGTGAGAAATATCCATCAAATAATCGTCTACCACGTTGGCTAAATGGTAAGTGGGCATTCCATCAGCTTTAAAAATCACTTTGTCGTCCATATTGTTGGTATTTACCACAACCCACCCTCGAATCTCATCATAAAATCTTATATCCTCGTTTCTTGGCATTTTTATTCTTACGGCACAAGATTCATTTTTAGAAAGTCTATTCTTTACTTCCTCTCTAGATAAAGTTAAAGAGTTTTTCATAGAGTTTCTAGAAATAGAATTGTATTGCCAATTTGGCATTTTGGCTTTCTTAGCCAATTCTCTCATTTTTTCTAATTCTTCACTTGTGTCGAAAGCATAATATGCGTTTCCTGATTTAATAAGCTGATCTACATACTTTTTGTAAAGTGATTTTCTTTCAGACTGCCTGTAAGGGCCCTTAGAACCTTTGGATTCAGGACCTTCATCTACTTTAAGGTTACACCAATTTAAGGCATTTATAATATATTTTTCTGCCCCCTTTACATACCTTTTTTGATCGGTGTCTTCAATTCTTAAAATAAAATCACCATTGTTTTTTTTAGCAAATAGGTAATTATACAAAGCAGTTCTGATTCCACCCATATGTAACGGACCAGTTGGACTTGGAGCAAATCTTACACGAACTTTTCTTTTTGACATGGTATATAAAGAAATTTGAAAAGCGAAAGTAATGTATATCCTTAAAATGGAAAATACATTTTAATTTTTTTTATTAAATCTTAGTTACTATTGATCATTTAACTGAAATTCACATCTTCTATTTTCTCTGTGTTCTTGATCTGTACAACTTTCAGCAGTGAAACACGAATTTAGAAAGTTTACACTTCCTCTTCCAATGACATCAACTCTAGAATTTGGAATACCTTTGGCGTGTAAGTATCTTCTTACAGAAATTCCTCTATTTTTTCCTAAAAGTTTATTGTAATTTTTTAATAAATATTCTTCAGACCCTTGACAATCAGTATAGCCAAATATTGTAATGGACTCATTTTTATTATTTTTCATAAACGCAGCCAGTTTATCTAATTCCAACTTTGATTCTTTTGTAATTTTATGGCTTTTAAAGTCAAAATAAATGGGCTCAATAATGAATCCTGATTTTTTCAAGCTAAGATTATGTTCCATATTTAAGTCAATAATTTCAGGATTAGAATCTCCAATATTTAGAATTATAGTCTTGGTGAAATAATTTCTTTTTTCAATAATTAAGTAGTAAATATTATTTTTATGAATGTGCAATTCAAAATCACCTAACTTATTGGTTAATTGTAAATCTTTAGCATTGGTTGTAGAATCTATAATTGTAATTTTTACAGAATCCAAAGACTCTTTAGAATCTGTGTCAATAATTTTTCCAATAGCTGGAATATAGTTCTTTGTTATGTATACATCGATATCTTTAATGTTTTTTGCTAAAAGACTAGTATGAATATTAGCTATGCCGTCTGCTTTTCCTTTAAATGCATGCATCTCGTAATCTTCGGCTGTTTTCAAATTAAAATATACATGTCCAGTAGAGTCAGTAAGCGCAGAATCAATTTTATTTCCTTCAATATTTATTAAATACACATTAGCATCGGCCTGAATTTCTTTGGTTTCTTCATCAAGAACTTTTACCTTGAATTCTTTGTAAAGTGGATCAAGTTTTAAGTTCTGCTTTTTTTTAAATAAATAATTAGAATCTATAAAGAATTCTTTAGAACCCCACAAACTATCACTTAAACCCTCTAACAATAACATTGAGTCTTTGTTAAAAGCAAACTGGTAGTAACCATTCTCGTCAGAATAAATAGATAATTTTTTAGATCTAATTCCAGTACTAATCTCTATTTTAACATTTGGCACTCTTTCATTATTACTTCTTTTTACTGTATAACCTTGAATTGTTTTATCTCCTTTTAAAGTAATATCTCTTCTTTCATGCCTAAATAGCGTTGAATCAGATATTACAAGTGTATCTCCATAAAAATTTTTCTTAGTAGCAACTACCTTATAAAGTTTATTTTTTTTGAGACTAAACCTATATTTACCAGAAGCTCCGGTTTGAAACTGTTGTATTTCTTCATTATCTTTGTTTAAAAGTCTAACAGTTGTATTTTTTTGAAGGCTGCTATCGCTATTTAATCTAACATATCCTTTAACGTAAGGTGAAATAGGAACCATATGAGCAAAATAAATATCTTCCTCTCCTTTGCCTGTAGATCTATTAGAGTTTAGTATTGCAATACTTTCGTCAAATGGATGTAGGACAAAATGAATATCGTCTCCATTAGAATTAATGGGGTAAGGCAAGTGTTTAACATCGTATACGCTGTCTTTAATAATTTTACATTTAAAAATATCTGCTTTTCCATATCCAGGAAATCCGTTTGAAGAAAAGTAAAGAATACTATCATCGTAAATTCTTGGTGACTCCTCTCTGTAAGGTGAGTTGACTAATGGCCCAAGATTAATAGCTCTTCCCCATTTGCCAGATTTTGTTTTATGAGACATATAAATATCTGTTTGTCCAAATCCTTTTTTCTTATCAGAAACAAAATAAATTGTTTCCCCATCTGCAGTCACACAAACTTCTCCCGATCCTGCTGAACTAGACAAAAATCTAACTGGAATACGCCTTCTATAAATAATTTTTTTCTTTTCAGAGTCTATTTTACCTCTATAAATTAAAGGATTTAATGATGCCCCAGTATTCGAATTTGTTAGGTATGGATGTCTAGTGTAAAATATTTTATCATTTGAATTTTCAACATCAAAACTAGTTACATTAAAATTTTTGTGTGAAATTATTTCTTCATTTCTTAAAACTGTTGAGTCGGGAACTGAGTCAATAATACTTGTGAAAAGCATAGGAATATTTAAATCTACTTTATTTACATACGTCCTAGTAGAAATAGTATTTCCAAAAGACAGAATTGAATTTAATTTTTCGGTAAATTCTTTTTTCTCCTTTATAGTTAAGGAGTCGTTATTTGAGACTAAACTTATATTGTTAGTTAAGGATTTTTTATTTCCTTTTTCTGCAATGTAATAAATTCCTTCGTCAAAAAAAGATGGTGAAAATTCAGAAGATGCAGTGTTTATTATGTTAAAGTTGGCTAACCTTTTTAAGGTCTTGGAAGTATCCAACTTTTCAAGATAATTAATACTTTCAAGATCAAGAACAATTCGCTTATTTAGAGAATCCTTAAGATGTAAATCAGTTAATATTTTTTTTGCGCTTTTATATTTACCTGTACTTTTTAAAGAAGTACTGTAATTATAATTGAGAATAAAATCGTTTGGCTTATTTTTTAGTGCTTTTTTAAAAGCAGGTATAGATTTTTTAAAATCATTGGTGTAAAAGTAACATAGAGCATGATTTTCTAATTGTTTTTGGGACAAAGAACTAGATTCACTGTAAATTTTTGCAGCAGTTTTATACTCAAAGTTATTGAAAAGGATATCCGCTAATTTTAATTGACTATGTATTCCCCCAAAACAAAATAGGGATAAAATAAAAAGTATAATTTTTCTCATTTTTATTTGAGATTAATTCTCCAAACTATTGCTTGAGTAAACTCTGTTTCTATTTTTCCACGGGGTTTTAGATTTATTATCTTTTTTAAGTTTATAACACAGGAAAATTTCATGACTTCCAGAACTGTATGTCTTCATTTTTGACACTCCTAAATCATAAGAGTAGCCAACAGTAGTTGTCCCTATATTGATTCCTCCAATAAAAGCAACTGCATCCTTATTTCTGTAAGAAATCGCTAATGAATACGTATTTTTTACTGTTAGTTTTAAGTTGCCATCAAATTGAACTATATTATTCATTATTCTCATAATCATTGAGGGTTGTAGTTCAATTATTGCCCCGATCTTAAAATTATAACCTCCATAAGTATAAAAAACTCTATTTAAAGTATTGGTAACAGGCGTAGTTAAAGCTGTTATATCTGTTTTGTTTTCAAACAAATTGAAAGCAGAAAATCCTGCAAAATGTCTGACACCCGACCAGTAAATCCCAAAATTACAATCTACAATTAGTGAGTTGTTTAAATTTACAACAGCTATATCATTAGGAATTTCAGTAATTAATCGATCTCTATTTATAGAAAACTGAGTTAAAGAACCGGAGAGTCCAAAAGAAAGATTAGTTTCTTTACTTGTTTTAATATTGTATGCAAATGTTGTATTAAAGCCTGTTCTTCTCGATGGTCCTGAAGCATCATTAAAAACATGCCCGCCAAAACCAGCACTTTCTCCTAATGAAGTGTGATACATTAAATTCTGAGTTACAGGCGCCTCGTCAATTCCAGTCCATTGCCTTCTAAAACTTACAGAAAGAGGAGAATAAGATTTTGTTCCAGCGACTGCAGGATTTATTGAAAAGTCATTTAAAAGATATTGACTTGTTATTCCTATTTGTTGACTCTTAAAACTAGAGCAAGCTAATAATAGTAGGGCAATGGTTAAAATATTCTTCATATCTCTTATCTTATAATTGTTATTGGGCCACTCTGAGTTGTCTCATCCAAATTTTTAGTCAATTCTAGAATGTAATAATATGTGCCGCTTGGAAGGTCTGCTCCGTCTTTAGTTTTTCCATCCCATTCTATAGTTGAACTATTAAACTGTATTATTTCATTTCCCCATTTATTAAAAATAATTAATAAAACTTTATCATAATTGGAAAAATCAGGATTCCATTTGTCATTTATTCCGTCTCCGTTAGGAGTAAATGTATTTACCATTTCAATACATTCTAGCTCATTGTCAAAGGAAATACTATCTAAAAGTTTAAAACAATTGTCTGCATCAGAAACTAAAACATTGTAAATATCATTGTTTGCATATGTTAAAGGATTATTGTAAGATCCATCTGACCATTGGTATTCATAGTATCCACTTCCATTAATTGTATGGGCATGAATCATAATCCCCCCTTCTGCACACGTTTCCTGTTCAATAGAATAATAAACATTTAATGGGCTATTTTCAATATTAATTGTCTCAACATCTGTTGCAATACACGGTCCTAAATTATATGTATAGGTAATGTTATGAACACCAACTCCCGCAATTTTAGGACTGAAAACTCCATTTATTACTCCATTTCCAGAATAAACTCCACCCGAGGGACTTCCCCCCTCAAGATCAAACAAAGGATAATCGTCTCCACAAATATCTTCAAATTCATTTAAATGAGCCTCTAGAGTGTATACGTCTATAGTAACTCCAACACAATTACTTGATGGGCAAAGCCCCCCCTCAGCTCTAACGTAATAATTTGAAGTTGTCGAAGGTGATACTGTTATTTGATTATTTGAAATAGTAGAGTCTATTAAATCTCCAGTACCACATGAGCCTTTGTACCAAAACCATTGACTTCCATTTATTATTTGGTTAGATGGATCAAGAGATATTGTAGAAGAATTCCCATTACAAATTTCGTAAAGATTAGCACTAATCAATAAAGGGTCTATATTAGGTTCTAGAACTACTACCTGAAACTGTGTTGAATCAGTACAATTGTTACTATCAGAATAGCTATAAGTTACAGTATGTGATCCTATTCCTGAAATATTCGGATCAAATATACTATCTAAAACTCCAAGTCCTGAATAAATCCCACCTTGAGGGAATCCGCCTTGAAGAATAAATGAAGAAGATTCACAAGTAGAATCAATTGCAGAATGGTAAACATTCAAATCATATGTATTTATTAATATTTCACTACAAGAAGTAGCACCACAAGTGCCACCGTTTGCTCTAACATAATACATCGTTGAAGAAGCTGGAGTAACAGAAATCGATGATCCAGTTCCTAGAAAATTAGATCCACAAGCACTTTCATACCAACTCCAGTTTGCCCCAGTTCCTAATTGTCCTCCAACAATACTTAGAGTTGTGGAACCACCAGTACAAAAATTGTTTGAGCTAGTTTGGATTTCAGTTGGTGATAAAGAACCGTCTTTTGTAGTTATGGTAACTTGTTTGCAAAGTGATGCACCACAGGTACCAGTTACTTTGGCGTAATATGTAGTGCTAGAATCAGGAAATACAATAATTGAATCACCAACACCTATAGATGTAGCACCACAAGAATTTTTATACCATGTAACTGAATAACCTTGGGGAAATGGATTAGAAAAATGAGCAAATAATTTTACAGCTGTTTGAGGGCAAACAGTATCTACAATTGACCAAGTACTATCTGTGGAATTAAAAGTTGAATCTATACTTATTGAATCAAGTTCAATAAAATATGGTAAATTACTAACTGTTACATTCTCACAAATTGTGTTATTACAATCTCCCTCTGCTCTTACAAAGTAAGTTGTATTAGAGGATTGATTTAAAATTATTGAAGCCCCATTGCCTACAATATTACCTCCACAAGAGTCATTAAACCATACCCATTGACTGTTAGTTCCTAAAAATCCTCCATCTACAATAAGAGTCACGTCAGAATTTTGACATATTATAGAATCTGAACTTGTAATTCCAGTAGGGCCTAAAGAGCTAATTTTTATTTCTAGATTTAATGTTACCAAGCTATCACATCCAGAATTATTAGTTAAGGTGTAAGTAGCTGAATTATTACTTGATGTGTAGGTAACCCCATCAATCCACGTGTAAGAATCACATGCAACTACAGTGTCAGTTCCAGTATTGGAATTAATAGTCAAGTTTAAGGTGACAATACTATCACATCCAGAAGCATTAGTTAAGGTGTGGGTAGCTGAATTATTACTTGATGTGTATGTAATTCCATCAATCCACGTGTAAGAATTACATGCAATTTGAGTATCTGTTCCAGAATTAGAATAATTAACAGTTAAGTTTAAGGTGACAACACTATCACAATTAGCAATATTTTTTAAGGTGTGGGTAGCTGAATTATTGCTTGATGTGTAGGTAACCCCATCAATCCACGTGTAAGAATCACATGCAACTTGAGTATCAGTTCCGGTATTTTCACATTGACTATGTCCATTTTTATAAAAAAAACAGAACAAAGTAATTATAATAATAAGTGATTTTTTTCTCATTTATATTTTTTTTCGAATACAAATCTAAAATATTACAAACAATTCATTTGCATTAAATTGTGAAAAGTTTTACAATGAGTAGTTATCAGGTGTTTTTTTGGAGCCTAGATTCTAGGCATATAAATTATCATTAGCAAAGGTTTTTACAATATCTAAAAATTATCAATCATAATTCTGTAAAAAAAATATTATTCATTAATTTTTGCTCTATATTAATTACATTTATTCTTTTTAAATATATTTTTTCATGCAAAATCGCCACAAGTCTAATTCTTTAGCGGATCTTTCTACAATATTTGGAATGACTTTGCTACTTACTTTATTTGGGGTTTTTGTTTTTTTCATGTGGACCGCTAATAAAAAAACATCCGAAATTAAAGAACAATTGAGTATGGATATTCTTTTTCATGAGACCGTAGATGAATCTATCGTAAGGATGATGGAGAAAAAACTAAAATCTATGGATGGCATTGTTAAAAAAGCTCTTTATGTTTCTAAGCAAGACGCTCAAAAATTAATGATGAAACACGTTGGAAAAGATGCTTTTGAAATTTTAGATGGAGTTAATCCATTACCATCTTCAATTCATGTAAACCTTAGTTCAAGTTATGTTAACCCTGATAGTGCCGCAAATTTCGCAGCCCAAATCCACAAGGGAAATAAACATATTATTTCTGAAGTTGCTTATAATAAAGCTCAATTCTTAGAAATAGGAACTGTATTTAAAAATTTTGAAATCATCATGCTTTTTATAGCAGGCATTTTATTAACAATAGCAATTTTACTTATATATAATACCATTAGATTAGCAGTTTTTTCAAAAAGACTTATGATTCGAACTATGCAACTTGTTGGTGCAAAATCATTTTTTATAAGAAAACCATTTCTTTTAAAAGCATTTTACCATGGAGTGATTTCTGCAACTTTAGCAATTTTATTTTTGTTATCTTTATGGTATTCATTTACAATTTTAAACCCTAATATCATTTCAGAATTAAGTACAGATAAATTTCTTTTAAATAATAAAATATTTGAATTTTCTGTAATTGCTTTAGTAATTCTATTTACGGGGACTTTAATAAGTATTATTTCAACATATTTTGCACTCAATAAATTTATTTGGCTTAAATCAGAAAAACTATATTAATATGGAAGAGGAAACTAAAATGGTACTAGGCAGTAAAAATTATATGTTCATAATTATTGGTTGTGTAGTAGTTCTATTGGGATTTGTTTTAATGTCTGGTGGAGGATCTCAAGATCCTAATGTTTTTAATGAAGAAGAACTATTTTCATTTAGAAGAATTACTCTAGCTCCATTTTTGGTAATGTCAGGTTATGGATTAGTTCTATTTGGAATAATGAAAAAGCAATAGATTTTTTTTGGATTATTTAAAAGCTTTAGTTTTAGGAATTGTCCAAGGCTTAACTGAATTTTTGCCTGTTAGCAGCAGTGGACATTTAGAAATTATTAAAGGAATATTTTCTACTAATTTTAATCCTAAAGAGAGTCTTATCATGACAGTTGTATTGCATTTTGCAACTGCATTAAGTACAATTTTTATCTTTCGTAAAGACATAATTCAAATAATAAGTGGTGTTTTTTCTAAAAAATCTTCAAAGGAAAGAAGTTTTTCATTAAAGATTATTGTTTCTATGATTCCTGCTGGGTTGGTAGGGGTTTTTTTTAATGATATTATTGAAATTCTATTTGATGGCCAATTAGTTTTGGTTGGCTTTATGCTTATAATCACGGGGGTTCTTCTGTTTTTTGCAGATAGAGCAAAACCAACAAATAGTGTTATTAGTATTTCACATAGTTTTTTTATAGGAATTGCCCAGGCTATTGCAATATTACCAGGTATTTCAAGATCCGGAGCAACAATTGCAATATCTGTTATTTTAGGGTTAGATAAAACATCTTCCGCAAAATTTTCATTTCTAATGGTTGTGCCTTTAATTTTTGGTAAAGTAGCAAAAGACCTTATAGATGGAAATATTTTTTCAGAAGCAATAAATTTAGGACCGTTAATTTTTGGTTTTGTTGCTGCTTTTTTTACGGGACTATTTGCGTGCAAATGGATGATAGGTATCGTAAAGTCTAGTAAATTAAAATACTTTTCCTATTACTGTTTTACAGTTGCTGCTATTATAATCATATTTAAACTATTATGAAGGAAATTCCTTTTGTGTCAGGTGCTGTTTTAGTGGTTGACAAACCACTAAATTGGACATCATTTGATGTAGTTAAAAAAATAAGATATGCAATTTGTAAACAATACAATTTAAAAAAAATAAAAGTTGGTCATGCTGGAACCTTAGATCCTCTTGCATCTGGTGTGGTAATTGTCTGTACTGGAAAAAAAACTAAAATAATAGACCAATTTATAAACGAATCTAAAGAGTATATCGGTGAAATTAGATTAGGGTCAACCACTCCTTCATTTGATTTAGAAACAGAAATTGATAAAGAGTTTCTTTTGCCTAAACTAAATGATAATATTTTGAAAAAGATCTCTTATAATTTTACTGGCGAGAATTTACAAACACCTCCTATTTTCTCTGCTAAAAGAATAAATGGCAAAAGAGCCTATAAATATGCCAGAAATAATGAAGAAATAATTTTAAAACCTAGTTTGGTTACCATTTATAATTTAGAACTTAAAGTTGTTGATAAAAACACATTAAGTTTTAATTGCCATTGCTCAAAAGGAACTTATATTAGGTCTTTAGCGCGAGATATTGGTCTTTTTTTAGATAGCGGAGGGCATTTAATATCTTTAAAACGGATAAAATCAGGAAATTTCTCTCTAGAAATGGCAAAATCTTTAGACGAATGGATAGATATCATAAAAGCATCATAATTTTTATTAATTTCGTGCCTCATTTATAAATCAAAGCATGAAGTTATCACAATTTGAATTTGAGTTACCAGAAAAGTTAATTGCTGAATATCCAGCAGATCAAAGAGATGAATCAAGATTAATGGTTGTCCATAGAGATTCTGGAAAAATAGAGCATAGACAGTTTAAGGATGTGATCCACTATTTCGAAGATGGAGATGTAATGGTAATGAATGACACTAAGGTGTTTCCTGCAAGAATGTATGGAAATAAAGAAAAAACAGGTGCAAAAATTGAAGTTTTTCTTCTAAGAGAACTGAATCGAGAGAGTTTGTTATGGGATGTTTTAGTTGATCCTGCAAGAAAAATAAGAATTGGTAACAAATTATATTTTGGAGAAGAAGATGATTTAGTGGCTGAAGTTATAGATAATACTACATCAAGAGGAAGAACTCTGAGATTTTTATTTGACGGCTCTTATGAAGAGTTTAAGTCTACTATTACAAAGCTTGGTCAAACTCCACTTCCAAAGTATATCAAAAGAGACCCAATTCCTGAAGATAAAGATAGATATCAAACAATTTTTGCAAAAAACGAAGGCGCTGTTGCTGCTCCAACCGCTGGATTACACTTTAGCAAACAACTAATGAAAAGACTAGAAATTAAAGGAATTGATTTCACACCTATTACTCTTCATGTAGGGTTAGGCACTTTCAGACCTGTAGAGGTGGAGGATTTAACCAAACATAAAATGGACTCAGAAGAGTTATATATTGGCGAAGAAACAGTGAGACTAGTTAATAATGCTAAAAAAAATAAAAGAAAAGTATGTTCTATTGGAACTACTGTCACTAGGGCTTTAGAGTCATCGGTAACTGTAACAAAAGAATTAAAACCTTTTGCTGGATGGACCAATAAATTTGTTTTTCCACCATATCAATGTAAAATTCCAGATGCCATGATTACTAACTTTCATACTCCCAAATCAACATTGCTAATGATGATATCTGCTTATTGTGGTCACGATTTGGTTATGAAAGCTTATAAAGAAGCTATCAAAGAAAAGTATAAATTTTACTCTTATGGGGACGCTATGTTAGTTCTCTAATTTTAAAAACCTCTTTTAAGAGGTTTTTTTTTGATGAAAAAAAAAATTGACATAAGACAACTCTCCCTTGACAATCTAACAGGAGAAATTATAAAATTAGGAGAGAAACCCTACAGAGCCCAACAAATTCATGATTGGCTTTGGAAAAAAAGAGCCATTAACTTTGATCAAATGACTAATTTGTCAAAGTCATTTAGAAAATTGGTTGAGGAGAATTTTATAATTAATGCCTTGGTTTTAAGTGAAGCTCAAGTTAGTAAAGACAGAACCATTAAAAATGCATTTTTATTAGCCGATGATGCTGTTATAGAAGGTGTTTTAATTCCAACAAAAAAAAGAATGACTGCTTGTGTTTCAGTGCAAGTAGGATGTAGTTTAGATTGTGCTTTTTGCGCAACAGGAAGACTTAAAAGAATTAGAAATTTAAATGCAGATGAGATATATGATCAAGTGGTGATGATTAATGATCAAGCTAAAAAAGAATACAAACAACCCATTTCCAATATTGTCTATATGGGAATGGGAGAGCCATTACTGAATTATAGCAATGTCCTTAAGTCAGTAGAAAGAATAACATCTGAAAATGGGTTAGGAATGTCACCAAAAAGAATAACAATTAGTACAGCAGGGATTCACAAAAAAATAATAAGGCTAGCGGATGATGGTGTGAAATTTAATTTAGCTCTTTCTCTTCACGCTGCTAATGATGAAAAAAGAAATAAAATAATGCCTATTAATGAATCTAATTCTCTTGAAGCTTTGAAAGATGCAATGATTTATTTTTCTGAAAAAACAGGAACTAGACCAACCCTAGAATATATTATTTTTAAAGATTTTAATGACGAAATTTTAGATGCTAAAGAATTAGTTCAATTTGTAAAATCATTTCCTAGTAAAGTTAATATCATTGAATATAATTCCATCGATGATGGTAAATACCAACAAGCTGATCCTATAAAAGTAGATGCTTTTGCAGACTATCTAGAATCTAAAAATGTTATAGTTAATATCAGAAGAAGCAGGGGCAAAGATATAGATGCCGCTTGCGGACAACTTGCAAACAAGAATGAGTTAGCTAATTAGTTTCTTAGTACTTACTTTCAAAAAAGAATAACATATTATTGCAGAGAATATATCTGAAATTGGGAAAGAATACCAAACCCCCTCAATACCAAAATACCTAGGTAGTATTAGAACTAAAGGAATAAGAAAAACTCCTTGTCTAATTAAAGTGAGAAAAAGAGCAGGTTTTGCCTTGCCAATTGCTTGATAAAAAGAAGGTGGAATTAAATGAAAAACAATAATTGGCGTAGAAGAAAAAATCCAAAATATAGCTTTTGGTGCAAATGTTATAAGTTTTTGATCTTTGGTGAAAATATGTGGTATTAGATCTGCTCCAATAATTAGTAATCCTCCAATAAACGAAGCAATAATCAACCCGCTAATTAAGGCAGTATTGATTACTTTGTTTACTCTTTCATATTTCTTAGCTCCAAAATTATATCCCGCAATAGGCATAAATCCTTGCGCAATTCCAATTAAGGGGAATAATGCAAACATGGTCATTCTCGTTGCAAGTCCATAAACAGAAATAGCTATTTCTCCACCCATTCCTCCTTCTAGATTCCCGTAATAATATAGGGTGTTATTAAGTACTATTGCAAGAAGACTAATAGTTCCTTGACGAACAAGATTCACAGAGCCAATACTGAAAATTTCAGAAATAATTTTCATATCAATTTTAAATAGTTGAGGTATGACTTTTAATTCTCCTTTTCCTGAAATATAAAAAGATGCTATAAAAACAGCACATCCTATATATGAAATACTTGTTGCCCATCCTGCTCCTTCCATTCCCAAATTCATTATATCAATAAATAGATAATCTAGAAAAACATTTAAAATGGAAGGTATCAATAGTGCCACCATAGCAACCTTGGCTTTACCCTCAGCTCTTAGATTATTATTGGCCATCATGGAAAGTGCTAAAAAAGGAATTCCTACTAGAACAATATTAAAGTAAGAAATAGCTAGAGGCATAATCCCACCCTTGGCACCAAAGGCATTTAGTATTGGAATTTTTAAAAAAAAGCCTACGATTAATGCAATTATTGCTAGGAGAATCGTTAAAGTAATTTGATTATTAAATGATAGTAAGGCCTTTTCTTTTCTGCCTTCTCCCAAAGCTCGAGATACAATACTTCCACCACCAATTCCAATAGACATACCAATGGAAGAAAAAAGAAATGAAATTGGAAAAATTACTGAGATAGCACCTATAGCTAACTCTCCAATATATTGACCTACAAAGAAAGTGTCTACCACCATATTTACAGACATAACCATAAAGCCTATTGCTGCAGGTAGAGCTTGCTTTAGTAAAAGTCTTGGGATAGGATCTATACCAAGATAACTTGATTTTTCTTCGCTAATGTTTTTAGACATCTAAACCTTACAAAAGATTATTCTTAGAAATATAATCCGCTATTTGAACTGCATTTGTAGCGGCACCTTTTCTTAAATTATCGGCAACAATCCAAATATTTAAACCATTTTCAACAGTTTCATCTTTTCTAATTCTTCCAACAAAAACATCATTTTTTTTATGGGCTGTTATTGGCATTGGATAATCAAATTTTGAAGGGTTGTCCTGAACTTTAACACCAGCGGTATCAGATAAAGTATTTTTAATCTCTTCTATTTGGAATGGTTTATGGGTTTCAACATTTATAGATTCACTATGTCCTCCAACAACAGGGATTCTAACCACAGTTGCAGTTATTTTAATACTAGAGTCATTAAATATTTTACGAGTTTCATTTATTAGTTTCAACTCTTCTGTGGTGTAACCATTTTCTAGGAAATCTCCACCATGGGGAAAACAATTTTGATCTATTTGATAGGGATATACTCTTTCTGGTTGTAGTCCTTGTCTTTCATCCATCATTTGTTTTACAGCAGCTTGCCCCGTTCCACTTACAGACTGGTAGGTAGAGATAACCAATCTTTTTAACCCAAATTTTTTGTAAATATCATTTAATGCTACCACCATTTGAATAGTAGAACAATTGGGGTTGGCAATTATTTTATTGGACTTTTTTAAAACATCTCCATTAACTTCTGGCACTATAAGTGGAATATTTTCTTCCATTCTAAAAAACGAGGAATTATCTATTACGCTTGTTCCTGAGTCAACAAATTTTTGAGCCCATTTTTCGGAAACTTTGCTACCAGCACAAAAGATTGCTATTTCTGGAACTTTATCTATTGCTTCTTGGATACCAACAATTTTAATTTTTTTAGTTTTGAATGTTACTTTTTTGCCAATATTTTTTTTAGAAGCTACCAAAATTAGCTCCTTAATTGGAACGGATAATTCGCTTAAAACATTTAAAACCTCATTTCCAACAAGACCAGTACATCCTACAATAGCTAATTTCATATTATGACTTTGTCCAAAAGTAGTATATTTATTTCTACAAAAATTGCATCATGAAAAGGATTGGGGGTTTAATTGTTTTTTGTATTTATTTTGGAACTTTTTTTTCTCAATTAACAGAAAATTTTTCAGATGGTGATTTCAATAATAATCCAAAGTGGACTGGAGATACTTTAGAATTTATAGTTAATTCGGATTTTAAGCTTCAACTTAATGCCCCTTCTAATACCGATACTTCTTACTTGTGTGTTGAAACAGGGACTCTTAACTTCAATGCCGATATTTCTTGGGAATTTTATATAAAACTCGATTTCTCTCCTTCAAATAATAACAATGTTAGGTACTATTTGACTTCAAATAATAATAATTTAAAAGGCTATTTAGAAGGCTATTTTATTCGAGTTGGTGAAAATGGGTCGTTGGATAAATTAAAACTTTACAGACAAGATGGACTAAGTACAACATTGTTGGGCTCAAGTATTCATACTTCTTTTGGAGTTAATCCAGAATTTAGAGTTAGGGTAAATCGAGATGTCAATGGGAATTGGGAAGTTCTTAGCGATTCTACAGGTGGAAATAATTTTATTTATGAATTAGGAGTTAGCGATAACAACCATACTTTCTCCACTTTTTCTGGTCTTTGGTGTAAGCATACTTCTTCAAATAATGATAATTTCTTTTTTGACGATATTAATATTTCTGGGAGTGTAATTGTGGATAGTCTCTCTCCATATGTTGAAGCGGCAATTGTCACTGGAAAAAATTCTATTGAGCTACAATTCTCTGAACCTTTGAACCAAACTGTCTTAGATGTAAATAATTATAATTTAATCAGTAGTAATTTCTCAAATCCGAGTTCAATTAACACTACATTATCTGGATACGATTTAATTTTTCAAGACTCTTTTTTCGGAAATGAAACCTTAGAACTTACAATATCAAATATTGAAGATTTATCTGGGAATATAATGTTTGACACTTTACAAATACTGGTTCCTGATACTGCCCAAGCAGGAGAAGTTTTAATAAATGAAGTATTATTTGATCCGATTTCTGGTGGTTCAGATTATGTGGAAATTGTCAATAATAGCAATAAGTCTTTCGATATTTATAAATATTTCGTAGCTGACTTTGACAATGGGGTATCTAACCTAAAGCAAATAGACCAACATTTTATTTTAGGCCCTGGAAATTTTGCATTATTTTCAGAAGATTCATCGCAGATAATAAATGATTATCCAACCAATAATCCTCAAGCATTTATTCAGATGGATATACCAAGCTATCCAAATGATTCTGCTACTATTTATATATTAAGTCCAGATTCAATAGTTCTAAATAAGTTTAGTTACACTGACGATATGCACTTTGAGTTAATCAAAGATCCAGAGGGTGTTTCTTTAGAAAGAATTTTAATAAACAGCAATAATTCTAATGCAAATTTAACTTGGCACAGTGCAGCTGAAAATGTAGGTTGGGGAACTCCAGGAGTTGCTAATTCTCAATACATTCCAAGTATGTCCAACTCGGATTTCAGTGCTTTAAATGAGGTTTTTTCACCCGATAATGATGGTTACCAAGATATTGCAGTTTTCACCTACAATTTGCCAACAATTGGGATGGTTGGAAATGCAGTAATCTACGATAATCAAGGAAGATTAATCAAACAGGTTTTAAATAATGAGCTTTTAAGTGCCACCGGAGAATTTTCTTGGGACGGGATTAACGAATATGGCCAAAAAGCATCTGTTGGAATTTATTTGGTATATTTTGAATGCTTCTCCAATGATGGCCAAATCATTAAGTACAAAGCTACTATAACTTTAAAAACTAGGTTTTAATATTACGGTTTGTAAATAAGTTTATTCAAAAACTAATTGCAATGTTAATTTTTGGATATTTGTTTACAATTGAAAATGACCGTAGAAGATATTAAAAGACCTGTTAAAAAGGAGATGGCACTATTTGAAAAAAAATTCAAATCTGCCATGAAGAGTGATGTTGCCCTTTTAGATAAAATAACCCATTACATTATAAAAAGAAAAGGGAAGCAGTTAAGACCATTATTTGTCTTTCTAACAGCAAAAATGTTTGGTCCTGTCCAAGAAGGAACATACACAGCAGCATCTTTAATTGAATTACTCCATACAGCTACACTAGTTCATGATGACGTGGTAGACGATGCATTTGAAAGAAGAGGATTTTTATCCATAAATGCTCTCTGGAAAAATAAAATTGCTGTATTAGTCGGCGATTTTTTACTATCGCAAGGACTTCTTTTGACCACCTCAGAAAATAGAATAGATTTACTAAATATAGTTACTAAAGCAGTCAAGTCAATGTCCGAAGGGGAGCTTCTTCAAATGGAAAAGTCAAGGAAAATGGATATCACAGAAGATGTTTATTATAAGATAATTGAACAAAAAACAGCTTCATTAGTTGCTGCATGTTGTGGAACTGGGGCATGTTCTGTTACCAATAATCAAGATATTATTGAAACTATGGAGAAAGTAGGAGTTTATGTGGGAATGGCCTTCCAAATAAAAGACGATATTTTTGATTATGGATTTTCAAAAGATATAGGAAAACCTACAGGACTAGATATTAAGGAAAGAAAGCTAACTCTCCCTCTTATTCATGTACTTCAAAAGGTGGATAAGAATAATAAAAGAATGATAATTAACACCATTAAAAAAGACAAACAAGATCCAGTAAAAGTCAATAAAATTATTTCCATTGTTATTGAAAATGGTGGAATTCAATATGCGGAAAATAAAATGCACGAGTATAAAAATCTCGCTTTAAAAGAGCTAGATCAATTACCCAATTCTCCTGCCAAAGAATCTTTTATTGGACTAATTCACTATTCAATAAACAGAAAAAAATAAAGATTGTTTATTTTTGAATTATATGTCGAAGGAGATTTCTAAAAGTTTAAAACAACAGATATCGCTCTTGGAAAATGTTCCTGGGGTATATCAGTTTTACGATAACTCAGAATCTCTACTATACGTGGGTAAAGCAAAAAAACTCAAAAACCGAGTAAGCTCCTACTTTAATAAAATCAAATTTGAAAATAGAAAAACTCAGGTAATGGTTCAAAAAGTAGAATCTTTAAAAACCATTCAACTTAATTCTGAGATAGATGCATTGCTACTGGAAAATTCATTAATTAAAAAATACCAACCTCGATATAATATTCAACTTAAAGACGATAAAACTTATCCTTGGATCTGTATTAAAAATGAATTTTTCCCTAGAGTTTTTTATACTAGAAAAAAAATTAAAGATGGCTCTTTATATTTTGGTCCATATCCATCAGTCAAAGTGGTTAAGACTGTTTTAGAATTGGTAAAAGATAGTTTTGAAATACGAACCTGCGACCACCAGTTAAGCCCCCAAAAAATAGAAGATGAAGTTTTCAAAACATCAGTAGACTTTTATATTGGCAATTGTAAAGGATGTTGTCAGGGGGAAGTGGATGTTGAGGTTTATCAAGAACGCTTAAATAATATGAAGCAAGTTTTGTATGGAAACACCTATAAAGCCTTAAAGGCTTTAAGAGAAGAGATGAAAGGCCATGCTAAAGTATATCAATATGAAGAAGCTGAAAAACTAAAAGTAAAGATTAAAAACATTGAAAAATTTCAGGCTAAATCTGTTGTAGTTGATTCTAATATTTCTTCTCTTGGTGTTATTAATATTGTAAGCCATGAAAACTATGCTTTTGTTAATACTTTAAAAGTAATGAATGGTGCAATTACAAAATCAAAAACAACGGTAGTAAAGAAAAAGTTAGAAGAGAGCGAAGATCAAATTATATCCTATGTAATTGCGGATAATTTAAATGACTTTTTTGATCATGTAAAAGAAATTGTATCGCCTTATTTAATAGCACTAGAAACAGCTATTAATTTTCATATTCCTCAAAGGGGAGATAAGAAAGCATTGCTTTTATTGTCTAAAAAAAATGCATTGGCAAAAAAAATAGAATTCTTAAAAAAAGAATCCACTAAAAATCCTGAGACCCCAACTTTAAAATTGTTGGAAATTTTTAAAAAGGACCTGAGACTCAACCAAAGGCCTGTTCATATGGAATGTTTTGATAATTCTAATATCCAAGGGAATTTTCCAGTTGCTGCTTGTGTTGTTTTTAAAAATGGCAAACCAAGTAAAAAAGACTATAGACTTTTTAATATCAAAACTGTAGAGGGACCAGACGATTTTGCGTCTATGGAAGAAGTGATATTTAGAAGATACAAAAGATTAATCCAAGAAAAAAAATCATTACCTCAATTAATTGTAGTAGATGGGGGAAAAGGACAGTTGTCCAGTGCTTTAAAAAGTTTAGAAAAGCTAAAGCTTGCCAAAAAAATAGCCATTATAGGGATTGCAAAAAGATTAGAAGAAATTTATTTCCCTGGGGACCAATACCCACTTTATTTAGATAAAAAAACACCAACTCTAAAAGTGATTCAAAACATGAGAAATGAAGCTCATAGATTTGGAATTACCCACCATAGGAAAAGACGTATGAAAGGATTAGTTAAAACAGAGCTAACAACTATAGAAGGAGTTGGAGAAAAAACAATTACTATACTGCTTTCTAAATATAAATCTGTAAATAATCTTAAGACTATTTCATTAAATGAACTAGAAGAATTATTAGGTAAATCGAAGGCTAATAAAGTTTTTATTGGTCTTAATTCCAAGTAAGGAATTTTTACAATCCTAGATTTGGAATCTTAAGACAATATTTGTTAATTTGAATCAATAATCAATGTTAGAAATTAATCAAATTATAAAAGAGCTTTTACAATTACATGATTGTGTAATATTCCCAAATCTTGGTGGATTTGTTGCACAATATTCGCCAGCAAATTTTGACGAAAAAAAATCTGTTTTCTACCCTCCCCACAAGCAAATTTTATTTAATAAAAATCTTGTAAACAACGATGGATTACTGGTAAACGCCTTTGCTCAAAAAAATAATTTTTCATACGAAAATGCTTTAGAAGGGTTGAAAGACATTCTTTTAGAAATAAATAAGAATTTAAAGACCCAAAACCAGCATGAATTCAAAGGAATAGGCATTCTATATAATAATGAAGGGGTATTAAATTTCAAGCAAAAGTCCAATAATTTACTTTCTTCGTCTTATGGATTAGTGCCTTTAAATATAGATGAATTTAAGATGTCTAATAAATCAGAAAAAATTATTGATTTAAATTCCTCTAAATATTTAAAACCCCAAATTAAAAATTGGGCTTTAGCCGCAAGTGTGATTCTAGTGGTTTTTTATTCTGCTTGGATTCCTTTACAAACACAATTGCTAAAACAAGGGGGAGAATTTAACTACTCGGATTTAAATCCTTTTACATTTAAAAAAGAAAATAAAGATGCTATTGAAGAAGTAAAGTTACCCCCCCATAAAAAAGGAATAAAAGCTATCCACCCTATTGAAAAAACATCAGAAAAAAGTAATTCTATAATTTTAAAAAGCGAATTAAAAAACATTATTAAGCCTGCTGTTATTACAAGTAATCAACCTGGAAATAAAATATTTGAAGTAATAATTGGTTCATTTAGTAAGGAGTTAAATGCAAACAATCTGATTGTTAAATTACAGAACAAAGGTATAACCGCAAGAAAATTAAAAAAAGAAAATAAATTATTTAGGGTATCAATGGGTAAATTTTTAAACAAAAATAACGCTAAAAGGTTGCAAAAATCAATCGGTAAAAGGCATCAGATTTCTTCTTGGATTTTGGCTAAGTAATGCTAAGTGAAGAGTATAAAAAAGCCTATCTTTTCTTGTCTAATAAATGCTCGAAAAAGGAGTTATCAGCTAAGGAAGCATTAATAATATCCTCCAAATATAAGCTTAAGATTGTAGAGAAAAACAAATTAATCAACGAACTCAAAAAGAACCAGTTTATAGACCATCTACGCTATGCAAATGCTTTTGTTCACGATAGATTTAACTTGTATTTCTGGGGTAAGAATAAAATAAGACACCATCTAATGCAAAAAGGCATTGAAGATTACCATATTGCATCAGCAATTGATAGTATTGGTAATGAAAAGTATAAAAATATAGCAAAGCAAGAGGCTTTAAAAAAGTATAAATCTCTTGGTAGTAAGGATGATTTTAATTCCAAACAAAAGATTTTAAAATATTTAAGCCTTAAAGGATTTGAGGCAGATTTATCTTTTGAAGTTGTTGATTTAATAATTGATTAAAAATTTAATGAGTATTGCCATAGAATGGTTCTTGGCGGTAAGACATTTCCAGGTCTATTGGTATACTCTCTATTTAATAAATTATTAACTAGTAACGAAAATTTAGATTTTTGGTTGATACTATAGGCCAAACGCGTATCAAAAACTAAATCTCCTGTCATCCGAGAATTTCTATAGGTTCCGTATCCTGGTAATATTTCAATTCCTGCAATTGGAGTTACAAAAACATCATCGATATTTTCCATTAAACTGGCATATCTAGTACTTAATCCAATTGCAAATTTTTTATAATCTATTTGAAAATCAATTTTAACCATATGTTTGTTTCGATACTTAAGTGTGGTATTTTTTGGATTATCAAAATTTGGATTGCTAAATGTTAAAAGGTATAAAGAGTCTGCATCAATTGGAGAAGGATGGACGTAGGTATATCCAGCTAAAGTACTAAATGAAATATTTTCTGTAAAGTTACCTTGGCCTACAATACTTATTTCAAAACCTGGAATATTTGCATTTTGAATGTTTGTACTTCTCGCCCCTAAATAATTAGATAATACTCCAATTCCATTATTAATTACAATAGATTGAAGCTCAGCTGTATTTATGTCTGACCCGTCTAAGTCATAAAACCCAAACATAAATTCCATCATATCGGTATATTGGGTAATAAAACCTGACAAATCAACATAACCTTTAAATTTATTAATGGAAAAACCTTGTTTTATTCCTATTTCCCCACTCCACCCATACTCAGGTTGAATGTTCACATTTGGAAAGACATTTAGTCCTCCCACAAAAGTAGAGATATACTTTTCGGCTATTGATGGGAATCTGTAACCTTGACCATAAGATGCTCTTAGAAATGTATATTTGAGTGGGTTATAGGTTCCTCCAATTCGAAATACAGGTTGAAATGGAATACTCAAATTTTTTCCAAATAACTTTGCATTCGATTCTACCTCGTCAATTTTAAAATACTCCATTCGCATCCCAGCAGTGATACTTATTTTATCCCATTTTTTATTGGTTTGTAAATATGCAGCAAGATTGGAAGATTGATGGTTTCCATAAAGTTCAGAAACTACATTGGTAAAAGAGCCACTAGCTCCGCTTGTTAAGTTAGTATTACCTTTAAATTTTTGTTGAAATTGATATTCTCCAAACACAAAATCAGAAAGTGCATTCTGATTGGTATTATTTACATTATTTGTTCTGTAGTACCTAGTTTTAAAGTGATGCTCTTTCCCATTCTTAGTAACCAATGAAATATAAGGATCAACAATTATTCTTGAGGATCTTGAAGTACTCATTGTGGTGCTTTGTGAATTAGTTCCACCAAGTGCATGAAGTACACTGTCTTGACCAGCCCACAAGAAAAACAGTGTATTTTTATTGAAATTATTATTAAGGTTTAAACCATAGGACAAACCATTATATTTTTTTGAAAAGTGCTTCCACCCGGCATTAATCCTAGTTCTTTGATCGTCAGATCCAAAACGATAACCTTGATCTTTCATAAATGAGCCTCCAACTACTAGCTCATTGTATTCATTAATTTTATTTAAATGGGTAAAGTTTCCTTGAACATATCCTCTTGGCTGGGTCCACCATGTTTGGTCACTTCTTTGGTCTAAAATTGAGTCACCACCTAAAAGAGATGTTCCCTTTCTAGTTCCAAACCCCGACATATAAAAACCATTGGAGATATTAATTTTTGTAATGGGCTTTTCTTTTGGATATTGAGTTCTAATATTTATTACACCATTTAAAGCAGAAGAACCATAAAGTACGGAAGAAGCACCTTTTAAAATCTCTATTTGCGATATGTTTTCTAGCGGAATACCAGTCCATTTAATATCATTTGCATCTCCGGCAAGCATGGGCATCCCATCTACCATTACCATTACTCGACTACCAGCACCATAGCTCCAACCACTTCCTCCTCTTATACTTACCTGATTTTCATTAATTTGAACTCCTGGCACTTGTTCAATTATAGATTCAGCATCTCTTGTAGCCTTATTTTCAATTAAATCGGGTTTAATTATAGACATTGAGACAGAAACATCTCCTAACTTTTCTTCATATTTATTAGCAGAAATTACCATTTCATCCAATTGATTATTTACAGCTACTAAAACTACATTTAATAAAACCATCTGATTTTTAATAACAGAAATTGTTTTCTTAACAGTCTTATATCCAATGTATTTAAAGATTAAGGTGTGATCACCATTAGGTAGTTCTATAGAATATTTACCATTAAAGTCTGTTATTGTCCCTATTTTCTCTTGGGTTTGGATATTAACCCCAATTAAAATTTCTGAGTCTTCACCATCACGAACAGATCCGTAAATAGTAGCATTTTGACTATTTATTATAGTGCTACTAGCAAACAAAATAAACAATAACCAAAATGTTTTTTTAAAACGGGAATAAAATGGCATTAATTAATTGTAAATGTTTAAAATACAAATTAATTATTTTTTCGTAGTGGGAGACTTTTATTTAAAAATAATCTTGTTAATTAAATCTTTTACTTTTAATCCATCTTTGTAAACAATATGAGATATTAATTTTCCGCTTTTGTTGTATACTTTAACATCTCCATGTTTTTGATTGTTCTTGTAATTTAGTTCTGAAATAATAGCTCCTTTCCTAGAAAAATTTTGATATTTTCCATTTAATAATCCATCTTTATAATTTATGATTCTATTAGGAATTATTCCTCCAGGAAAATAGTAAGAACACTCCCCATTTAAATTTCCATCGACATAATTTTCCTCACTTTTTATACTTTGGTCATATTCACTATATTTTATCCATTTACCATCTGCAACAGATTTTTTTATCATTCTTTCTTCCCCTGGAATAACTATACTTCTAACATTTAAAACTTTGTAATTTCTCGTTTCAATAATTTTACCTTTTTCGGAGTAATAAGTCCATGAATTAATTTTATAATCGTCTTCATATTCTCCCGAATATTTTTTCTGACCGCTTTTATAATAGCCCACCCAATTCTTGTCCATCATTCCTAAGTTATAAGATCCAATATCTTTTAACTGACCATTATCATACCAAGATTTCCATAACCCATCCTCTTTATTCATTATGTAATTTCCCTCCATCGCTGTTGTGCCATTTTCAAATTTTGTAGACCAGAAACCATTTTTTTGATCGTATTTATACTCCCCTTTCTTCCATATTTTACCTGTATTGTAGAAAAAATCCCATTTACCTTCTTTTTGACCATTAATAAAATTTCCTCTGTAATATTCTGTTCCCTTTGGATAGTAAAAAGTCCAAAACCCATTTTGTTTGTCATCTTTAAAAGTCCCTTTCATATCTAAAGTATCATTAATAAATTTATAGGTCCATTCCCCATTTTTTAACCCATTTAAATAATTACCTTCCATACTTATCCTTCCATTAACATAATACTCTATAAATAACCCATTTTTCTGTCCTTTTTTATATTCCAATTCTTGGTAAACTGAATCTGTTGTGAGGTATAATTCTTTCCATATTCCAGACTTTTTGCCATTGAGATAAGTTCCTGTTTTTCTAATACGACCATTAGGTTTGTATTCCTTAAAAACTCCATTTTTTAGACCATCATTATATTTTACAATAGTTTTTAATTTAGAAGAAGAGTAATACGTTTTCCTGTATCCTCTCCCATTCATAATAAGTGTGTCTCCATTTAATTCATAAAATTGATCTATAAATTCAGTAGTGTCAGAACCATCTATGAAGTGAGATTTTTCCATAAGATTACCATTTTCATAATAATATTCCCAAAAATTACTTTTGAAAGATCGTATTTCTTCATTTCTACTCAACCAATAGTTCAAAACTATTGTGTCTTTTCTATTTATTTTAGGGAGAATATTATATTCTCCTTTTTCAGCCAAAGTTCCATCTTGGTAAAAGGCTTCAAAAATTGAATCAATTTTTCCAATAGTGTAAAAGGTCCTAAATTTTAGTTTCCCATTGAGATAATAGGATTTGTATTCTCCGTTTAATTGCCCAAGAAAATAATTACTTTCTTCTTGAAGATTTCCATTTTTGTAAAAGTGAACCCATTTACCAGTTTTAGCTCCAATATTTGAGTATCCGCTTACTTGATAAGACCCAATACTTCTTACTTGCTTTTCATTATTTCCCCAATAGGTTGTTATTGTTTCATTTTTTAACAAACTATTATTTTGACTATAATATAAAGAAATAGAAAGTGTTTGAATAAGGAAGACAAATGAAATAAATCGCATGTTTTTTTATTGAGATATATAAATAAATTCTATCCAACCTTCTTGTCTCTGAGAGCTTGAGAAATCTTGGTTAAATTTCCAATTCTTAGCATAATTTACAGCATTTTTTAGTAAGCACTGATCGGAAGTATTAGTTTTTGAATTATCTACTCTGCAGTCTGTTACTTCCCCCTTAGGATTAACTTTAATAGTCAGTCTAACTGTTCCTATTTGGTTACAAAGGTAAGATGGGATTTTTTGTAAAACCATATTTCTATTCTCACAAAAATATTTTGCTGTAGCGTTGGAAGTCTTTTTTATGGACTTATTTTCAGCTATACTATCTAAATTATCTTTTATTTGATCCTTTTCTTGATGAGAATTGTTAATTATCGGATTGTCTTTTCCAAATTCGTTAAATTGTTTCTTTTCAAATTCTTTAACATCCTCTATTACCTTGTCTGCTAGTGCTTTTTTCTGAAGAATAATCATGTCTTTTTCCTGATTATAATTAGATGCAGCATTGGTAACTACAACTTCATTATTAGAAAAATTTTCCTTGCTATCTTTTGCGATTAAATTATTTTCTTGGATTGTAAAATCTAGAGTAGCCAAAACTTTTTCCTTCGGTAGGATTACATAAAAAGAGACATTTTGAATATTTAGCCAAACAAAAATGAGTATGTGAACTATTAATGTTCCAAGGATTGCATTTTGATGTTTTTCTAAAAGAACTAAAAAGTTCATAACGAAGTTTAACAAAATATACGAAGAAAATAATAAAACGTTTCTTATTTAGAAGATTCGTAACGTTCGTTTAGCAGTTTAATTATTTCAGTAGTGATATCGTGTCGTTCATTGGCGTAAAGCATTGCACCACCAATTCTGTAACTCATTACATAATCGTAACCAAGAGTTTTACCGATTTCTTGCATATAGTCATTAGTTTTTTCAATATAGCTTTGTGTCAGTTCTAGTTCTTGTCTAGAAACTTGATCTGAAAGCTGCTGTTCAACTTGCATTATTTCTTGTTCTAGTAGTCTTATTTTTTGAGCCTTTTCCATCCTTTCTCTATCTCCCATAATTGGTGAAGCTTTTTCAAATTCTTGAACTAGACTTTCATAAGCGAAGTATTTGCTTTTAATTTGACCTTCTGCTTCTGATCTTTTTGAAGTTAAGGATTTTTGAATTTTTTTTGCAAATTCATAGTATTTGGAAACTGTGTCGCTATTTACAAATGCTATATTTAGAGTTGCTTCATTTAGTGGTTGGATAGTCTCCTGTTTTTCAACAGCTGTTATATTTTCAGCATTATTTGAATTAGAAAAATGAAGTAAATACAAAACTGCTAATAATAAAAATAAAATTACGTAGAGTATTTGGTGCGTAGATTTAGTCATAACAAAGAATTTAATTTAAAGTAAGCTTATATATTGGAAACAAAGTTCTCAACCGTTTCAATAAAATCGAATGGAATTGAAGCCATTTCCGAGTAATCCTTTCCGAGCTCATAATTTCCATCTTCCCCATTTTTATATACCCATCTTATTTTAACTTGGAAACCAGATTTATATATATTTTCCAATTGGTATATGATATTAAGTAAGAATTTAGAAGATGAAATATTGATTCCTCCTAGATTTATAGTTAATATGGTGTTTTCACATGGGTTATTAGAATAATCTTCAATACAATTTGAAATATTATTGAAAAAATCATCGGGACTTTCAGAAATACAATCACCATCTATTAGGAAAACTCCTTTTGCTAAGTTTAAAGATACTAGTGGAGTTTCTTTGGAAGCTTCTATATAGTACAAACTAGTTCAATTATTAATTGTCAGCTAATATCTATATAATTTTAATTCTATGAGGAAATTTTGCAACTTTTTTTAACCTACAATAAAATCTTTATAGTAGTAAGGATTAAAATAAGGTATACTTTCAAACTCCTTTTTCTTGAACTTTTCAAATGTATTATACGACATACCACTCGACGAGTTTGGTACTAATCCATCAATTTTTACAATTTTAGAATTAAATTCGCCTTCGAACTTTAATGCTCCATTTCCTAAAAAATAAAGTTCTTGGTAATTTTCATGATTTTTTAAAAATGAGGAATTAATCTCCGGGCAATAAATTTCTGTTATTTGTTTTTTTTGAGAATTATATCCAGCTGTATAAACTTCTTTTCTTCTAGCATCTATCATAGGAAAAAATAATGCTTTTCTGTTATTAGAAATGCCTTTATAGCAATTTATCATTATTTCAAGAGAGTTCATACTTATTAGAGGGATATTAAGCCCAAAAGCCAATCCTTTTGCTGTTGAAACACCAATCCTAAGACCAGTAAAAGATCCAGGGCCAGCACTTACAGCAACTGCATCCAGCTTTTTCAAAGAAAAATTTAAAGATGTAAAAAGATCATTAATTAATAAATGAAGTTTCTCGCCATGAACATATTTTTCACTCGTAATTTCATTAATACCTAGTGATTTACCATTTTTAGATAGGTTTACAGAACAAGTTTTGGTGGATGTTTCAATATTTAGAATTAACCCCATTCAAAAATCAATTGTTTTCTTTTTTAATTCAAATTTTTGACCCAAATAAACTTTTCTTACTTGATCATCTTTAGCAAGGTCTTCTGCTGTTCCAGCTTTAAGAATTTTCCCTTCAAAAAGTAAGTATGCTCTATCCACAATAGACAATGTTTCTTGAACATTGTGATCAGTAATTAAAATACCAATATTTTTTTTCTTAAGTTTTAAAACTATTTTTTGTATATCCTCAACTGCAATTGGATCAACTCCTGCAAAGGGTTCATCTAACAATATAAAATCAGGTTCATTAGCTAAACATCTTGCAATTTCTGTTCTTCTTTTTTCTCCACCAGAAAGGTTTCTTCCTAAATTTTTTCTTACATGATTTAATCCAAATTCAGAGATTAGTCCTTCCAGTTTTTCTCTTTGTTTTTGTTTGTCTAATCTAGACATTTCTAAAATTGCTTTAATATTGTCTTCAACTGATAATTTTCTAAAAACAGAAACTTCCTGAGGAAGATATCCAATCCCCATTTTAGATCTCTTATACATGGGTAATTTTGTAATTTTTGATTCGTTTAAAAAAACATCTCCATGTTCTGGACTTATTAAGCCAACTATCATATCAAAAGTTGTAGTTTTTCCAGCTCCATTTGGCCCTAGTAGCCCTACTATTTCGCCTTTTTTTAAGCTTACAGAAACTCCTTTAACAACCTCAATTCCCTTGTATGACTTATTAATATTTATAGATTTAAGTTCCATTATTTAGTATTGTATTTTTCGTTTTCAAGATTTTTTAATCTTTTCTTTTCCACTCTTTTAACGATAATAATTCCTAATTCGTATAAACCATAAACAGGAAAAGAGACTAAAAGTTGACTAACAACATCTGGCGGAGTAATTAAAGCAGATAATATTAGAATAGCCACTAAAGAATGTTTTCGATATTTTTTTAAAACATCCGGACCTAAAATTCCAATTTTTGATAGAATATACATAACAATAGGAAGTTCAAAAAACAAGCCAGATAAAAAAGTAGAAGTTGTTATCATTGACATGTATGAGCTAATTGTAAAGTTATTTTGAATTTGATCCGTTAATTTATAACCTCCGAAGAATTGAACGCACAGAGGACTAATTAAAAAGTAGCCAAATAAAATACCCATAAAAAACAACAAGCTAGCGTTAAAAACAATCCACCTAGTTGCTTTGAGTTCTTTTGTATTTAATCCGGGCTTAACAAACGACCATATTTGGTAAAATGTAAATGGGAAAGAAATAATTAATCCCCCAATTAATGCAAAATACATATTTGTTGAAAATTGCTTGGTCATTTCAATAGATTGAATTTGAATAGGAATGTCTTCTGCACAAAGTGCATCACTTATATTTAATTTTCCTGAAAGAAGACAAAAAAACTGATAAGTAGGAAAAGAAGTTTTGGACATGTTTATGTAAAACTGCTGTACAATAGGGTCTGTAAAATAAAATAGTACTATTGCAGCTAAAATTATAACAACGCTTGACCTTACAAGCCTCCATCTTAATTCTTCTAAGTGTCCTAAAAAAGAAAGCTCTTTTTTTTCATTTTCACTTTTCATAACTACAAATCTAATAGATAATATCTTTGATAAAATTTTTATTAGCACCAACTAAAGCCTTAAATTTGTATATGGTTAAAAAAATCAGCTTTTATTTAAAGTTTTTATTTCAGGGAACCAATAAATACAATATCCATTCTCCATTGGTTCATGATTTGATAGAAAACATATTGGATAATTCAATTAAGTATTACTCTTTTGTTGGAATAGAACATGTTAGAAGTTTGCTTTTAAAACAAACAGAACCAATTGAATTAAAAGATTTAGGTGTAGGATCAAAATCTATAAAGTCTACTACTAGCACTATTAATATTTTAACTAAAAAAGTTCAGTCAAGACCTGAAAAAGCACAAATACTATTTAGGATGGTAAGTTTTTTTCAAAAAAAAAATATTCTAGAAATAGGCACCTCTTTAGGACTTACAACTGCTTATCTATCAAATGCCAATAAAGAGGGTAAAGTTACTACTATTGAAGGAGATCCTAAAGTCTACAGCCTTGCTCAAAAAAACTTCAAAACTTTAAAGCTTAAGAATGTAGCGCTTTTAAACCAGCCTTTTGATCAAATAATCCCACAACTTTTAAAAAATAAATATGATTTGATTTTTTTTGACGGCAACCATTCTAAAGAAGCTACGTTAAGATATTTTTATTGGCTAGTAGATTACACCAACGAACATTCAATTTTCATTTTTGACGATATTTATTGGTCTAGTGATATGAAACAAGCTTGGGAAGAAATTTGCAATTTTGATAAAGTAATGCTTAGTCTAGATTTATTTTCATTAGGCATAGTTTTTTTTAAAAAAAACAGAGAAAAAGAGCATATAAAGTTAATCCATCGGAGCAATTTTTATTGAACTATAAAACACATTTTAATGTTTATAATTTGTCTTGAATTCTAGTCTTTAATTACTCTGTTGAGTTATAATTGTAATCAATATGTTATTCAGACTCAATATTTTCATTTCAACTTCCATATTTATTGCAATCGTATTTTTATTCTCAACTTGTAATTCTGCCCATACAAATATCCAAGAATCAAGTCAGGAGTCTATTAAGCAAAATGAAGAAGTTAAAATATTTAAAAAAATACAAGGTTTCAGCCTTGAAAATTTTAAAATTGATAGTAGTTCCGTAAAAAACGGAGAGAGTTTTAGCGAGATATTACAAAGTTTAAATATTCCCTACGATAAGATTTATAGTTTAGGAAATGACTTTAAAGAAATTTATGATATAAGAAGAATATATCCAGGAGATAAATACTACACCATCTTCAATTCCGATAGCAATAAATTTTCTAATTTAATTTACCAGCATTCACTTACTGAAAAGGTAATCATGAGTTTTTTAGATTCATTGAACATAACCGTTATAAAAAGCCCTGTTGATATAAGAATTCAAAAAGCATCTGGAAAAATATCTTCTAGTCTATGGCAAAGTTTTATCGACAATAAATTAAGTCCTGCATTGGTCTCCAAAGTTGCTAGTTTGTACGCTTGGACAATTGATTTTTTTGATATTCAGTTAGGAGACAATTATAAAATAATTTTTGAATCTAAATATGTAGAGAATAAATTTATTGGTGTTGGAAATATTAAAGCCATTTTATTTAATCACAAAGGAAGAGACTTTTATGCATTTAGATATTTGTCAAAATCTAAAAAAGTAGAAAGTTATTTCACAGAATTTGGAGAAAGTATGCAAAGGGCATTACTCTCAGCACCTTTAGAGTATGTAAGAATTTCCTCCAAATTTTCTAATAGAAGATTACATCCAATTAAAAAGATCTACAGACCTCACTATGGGGTTGATTATGCAGCTCCATCAGGAACAGATGTGGTCTCAACAGGAGATGGAAAAATAATATTCGCTGGCAGATCTGGTGGTGCTGGAAATATGATTAAAATAAAACATTCTTTCGGAAACGTGGTTACTAAATACTTACATTTATTAAGTTTTGAAAAAGGAATTAAGGTGGGTAAATATGTTGAACAGGGAGAGAAAATTGGAGAAGTAGGAAGTACGGGTTTAAGTACAGGTCCACACTTAGATTACCGTGTGTATATAAATGGCAAAGCTAAAAACCCACTAAAACTAAATGTGCCAAGTAAGGACCCTATTGCTGAAAATTTAAAGGCTAAATACTTTCTAGATATAGCAGATATAAAAGCAACTCTAGACAGTATAAGCTTGGAATAAGTCAATAACTTTTCAATTTATATGGTTATTCGTATAATTAAGTATATCGTTTCAATATTAGCAATAATAATTCTATTGTTATTTGGAGTTTTATTTTCTGTAGTAAAATTATACGACAAAGAGATTAAAGAAATTGCATTAAAACAGATAAATAATCAGCTTATCTCCCCAATGATTATTCAAGATATAGAATTAAGTGCTTTCAATTATTTTCCAGCAATCTCTTTGCAATTCTCCAGCCTATTAATAAAAGATCCTTTTGCTAATAATGATACTTTACTCTTTGCAAAGAGTGCTTTTCTAAATTTTGATGCTTATGATTTAATTAATGAAAAATATATAGTTAGAAAATTAGTATTGAAAAATGGGAGTTTTGCGGGCAAAATAAGTGCAAATGGTGAAGAAAATTTCAATGTATTTGCCCCTAACGATAAAGATGAAAATAAAAATTTTAAGTTTTCTTTAGATCAACTTACTCTTAATAATTTCTTAATAAATTACCAAAATATTCCCTTAAGTCAAGAATATGATTTTACTATTTCAGATTCAAAGTTGAAAGGCCAATTCTCTAACAAAGAATACGACTTAAAT
>CALJHN010000008.1 GCA_938075455.1 uncultured Flavobacteriales bacterium | reverse complement strand
TCATTCTTGATGAAAATGATCAAAACTTAATAGAGTATGAAGTGGTGTCTAACACCAAAAATAAAGCTCTTGAAATAATAGAAAAAGTAAAAAAAAATAAAAAAAATTATACCCAAAAAAGTTTTTCTTCCAAAGAGTACTCTAAAAACACCATAGAAAAAAGACAATTTAAATTACAAAGAAAAGACACTATTGAAAAATGGGAACTTGACACGTCTAAAACCATTAATTTCAAAAATGATGTACTTAAATTTGTAGAATCTTATGGGGACTTTTATAGCTTAGAATCCAATAAAAAAAGCTGGTCTTATGAAGCTTATCAAGACTTTGCTGACACCAAACAAGAACAGGATTTTGTAATTATACAATCTTTTGAAGATTTTGGAGAATACAATATAACACCACAATATGAAGTGGATGATAAATACGAATTTTTAATAAGCTTATCCGAAATAGAATTTGATTTATTTGAAAATAATATCAACATTAAAATTGCTAGTAAACCAATAGTTTCTCCGCTCGCAACAGGGTCAAGAACCTATTACAAATATGATTACCTAGGGCTTATTCCACAAAAAGATTCCACTAAAATTCACAAAATTCAAATTACTCCAAGATTTAAAAACGAACTATTATTAAAAGGAGTATTATTCATTGAAGACACCACTTATTCTATAAAATCAGTAGAATTAGAATTGAGTGGTCCAATTCAATCAGAATTTAAATTTGAAAACTTCCATATTATTCAAAACTACAAGCAGTTTAAAAGTCAAAATTTAATCGAAAGAAAAATTATTGACTACACAATTAAAGAAGAGATTTTCAAAATAATAGGAAATGCAGTAATTATAAATTCCGAATTCCAAATTATTGACAAGCTTCCAGATTATTTTAAAAAAAATCAAGTAAAATTTTTTAGCGACTCTGCTGAGTTAATTTCCGATCAACAATGGGATAGTTTTAGACCTATAGATTTGAAAAACAATGAATTTGAATATATTGAATATACAGATAGTTTAAGAAATTATTACCAAAGTGAACAATATGCTTTAGAACAAGATAGTTCTTACAATAAAATTACCTTAGCAAAAGTACTTTGGGAAGGAATAGGACAAAAGAACAGGTTCAAAGGATATTCATTTTATATATGGCCAGTAGTATCTCAGTTCAACGTTTTTGGAATTGGAGGATACAGACACAATCTTGGTTTTAATTTCAATAAAAATTTAAATGATCAATTTAAAATAAGCACAGAAAATAGAGTAGATTATGGCATAGTAAATAAAGATTTTAAAGGTTCTACCAACATTTCTATAATTTCAAATGATGAAAAATACAAACAGCTTACTATAGGAATTGGAGATGAGTTTAAGCCCATAAATAGATTCCCTTCAATTTCAACAGCTTTTTCTAGGAGTAATTACGTAAGATCTCAACAAATTCAAACTGCTTACAGAACTGAAATAGTAAATGGCTTGTACGGGGAAATGAAAATAGAATATTGTCTACAAACTCCCATAGATAATTTAGATTTTGAAAGCGATGTATTCAATTCTACCGATTCTATTTTAGAACTTTCTCCATTAGCATTTGAGCCTTACAGAAAATTTGAAAGCAGAATTCAATTAACATGGCTACCTTTTCAAGAATATTACTTTAAAAAAAATAAAAAAATTGTACTTGGAACAAAATTTCCTACGGCTAATCTTATTTACCGAAAAGGTATTCCTAGAATTCTAAATAGTGAGGTGAATTTTGATTATTTAGAATTTGGGTTAAATGATGAGTTTACTGTTCCACATTTAGGAAAATCAAAGTGGAATATTCAAATGGGAGCATTTGTAAATAAAAAAAGTTTAAGAGTAATTGAGTGGAAGTACTTTAGAGGATCAGATGTAGGATTTTTTAGCAATCCTCTTAACTCCTTTCAACTTTTAGAAAATACTCTTTTTACTGAAAGCTCGTACATTAGAGGCAATTACGTCCATAGTTTTGATGGAAATATTTTCAATAAATTGCCATTAATCAGCAAGCTAGGTTTGGAACTTTCCACAGGGCTTGCAGCCCTAATTATTCCTAATAAAAACTTAGCACATCTTGAGTCATTCCTTGGAATTTCTAGACCGTTTAGAATATTTGGTGGATTGGTGAAATTTGGAGTATTTGTTTCTGGCTCCATTAATTCTGATGGTATTTCTGGATTTGAATTAAAAGGAGGGTTTAATGGGTACGATTCATTTAGAAACCAGTGGGACTATTAATCTTTATTAGGAATAACTTTAAGAACCTCAACAAATAAACTCCAAAATTTCTGAACAGAGCCAATATGAACCTTCTCATCTGGTGAGTGAGGGTTTTTAATAGTTGGTCCAAATGAAATCATATCTAGTCCTGGATATCTTTCATTTAATATTCCACATTCTAAGCCTGCATGACAAGCCTGAACTTTAGGATCCATATTAAACATATTTTTGTAAAGGGAAACCATAATATCTAAAATTTCAGAGTCCGTATTTGGAGCCCATCCTGGGTAAGAACCAGAATGTTCAACATCAGCTCCAATATTTAAAAATGAAGCGCCAATTGTTTTAGCGATATCCAGTTTTGAACTTTCTACCGAACTCCTTTGTAAACTTTGGGTAATAAAACTCCCTTCTTTTAAATTGACTCTAGCTAAAGAAGAAGAAGTCTCTACTAAACCATCAATAGATTGGCTCATTTTATAAACGCCATTAAAAACAGAATATACAGCATTCACCACTTCATTAGAATCAATTTTTGATAGTCCATGCGTTATAGAGTTTATATTATTTACTTCAATTATTAAATTAGGTTCTGATTTGAAAAATTCGCTTTTAATTTCAGCTGCTAGACCATCTAGTTGATTTAAAAAATCTTTACTGTCCACTACAATCTTAGCTACAGATTCTCTTGGAATAGCATTTCTAAGGCTTCCTCCATCAATTTGAGAGATTTTAAGATTGTAGTTGATTGCTAATGCTAAAATTCTATTCATTATTTTATTGGCATTTCCTCGTTCTAAATGAATATCCATTCCTGAATGTCCACCTTTTAATCCTTTTACAATAATTTCAAGACTAATACCACCGGATATCTTTTCCTGCTTATAAAGTTTTGAAGTATTGGTATCTATTCCACCAGCACATCCAATACTAAACTCGTCGTCATCTTCGGTGTCGAGATTCAACAATATTTCTCCTTCTAAAATTCCCTTTTCTAGTTCAAAAGCACCAGTCATTCCAGTTTCCTCATCAATAGTAAACAATGCTTCAATAGATGGATGTTGAATTGTACTACTAGCTAAAAGTGTCATTATTGTGGCAACTCCCATCCCATTATCTGCTCCCAAGGTTGTTCCTTTAGCTGTTACCCAATCTCCGTCAATATAACTTTGAATTCCCTGAGTTAAAAAATCAAATTCTGTATCTGCATTTTTTTGGTGAACCATATCCAAATGACTTTGGATAATTACGGTTTTTTGGTTTTCACTTCCTTTATATGCAGGTTTCTTTATAATAACATTTCCACATGGGTCTACATAGGTAGGTAAGCCGAGATTAAGACCAAAGTTTTTAATAAATTCTATGACTCTTTCCTCTTTTTTGGAAGGTCTTGGAACGGCATTTAAATCTTCAAAATTATTCCATAGTTCAACTGGTAATAAATCTCTTACTTTCATTTTAATTCTCTTTTATAAATTTTATAACCCCCATAATCTTTTACAACTTTTAAATTTTTAGCTTCTTCTAGCTGTTTAATTTGCTTATTGTTTTTAGTAACAAAATATGCTACTCTATCAAGTTCTCCATTAATTAACCAGCTAAGAACGTAACTGTTAAATGTTATTTTTTCTTTTCTATTTAAGTCATTTAATGAACTTGAGTTAAAACCATTTCTTAAAATCTCATTTTTCTTGTGGTAAAGAAAATCTGTTGACTTCAATGGTTCAAATTTCGAATAAAAATAATGCGCATAACTCTTATAACCTACAGTTGTTAAATACTTTTTTTCTTTGGATATTTCCTTATAAAAAGAAATTACTGAACCTTGAGTTAGATTTTCAATTTTAGGTATCGTAAACTTACTCAACAAAGACAGAAATAAGCCAATTATTAAAGTGTAGGAAACTAAAGCAAGTAAAATTTTAGTTTCAAATATTGTAAGCCAAATAATACTTCCTAAAATAAATAAAGAGGGAATAATCCATTCCCAACCAATCCAATTCAATTTTATATTCAAAAGCTTTTGAATATAAAAATCATTAACTGAATTAATTAAAAACTCCTTTTGGTGAATTAAAACATAAAATGCAACCATTAAAATTAGTCCTATAAGAATACCTGTAAATGATAATGAGTATTTTAAAAGCCAGTGAAAAGATTTTCCCATGTATAGTTTGTAGATTTCAATGGAAGCTAAAAAAGATAATGGTAAGTATGCCATAGACGAATAATGAACTATTTTGGTGCTAACTATTGTAAATAAAATTAAAATTACCCATAGAACAATCCTCATCATTTTTTCAAAAGCAATGCCTGAACCAGAATCCATAAAACTATTTCTAAAAGCAAAAAAAGAAAAAGGAATACAGCCAAAAAGAACAACTAAAAAATGGTAATAAATAGGCTGTTTATGTCCCGCAACTGGATGTGAGAATAATTCTATTTGGTACTGAAAAAACTCAATTAAGAACCAAGGACCTTTATTCAATAACTCAAAAAAGTACCATGGAGAAGAAACAAAAATAACAGTTGTAAAGAAGAACACCACATGCTTAAACGGAACTTTTATTTTACATAATATTAAGTAAATGAAACAAGATAAAAGCACTATTAAAAGTCCTACAGGACCTTTACATAGAATAGCTAGCCCAGCAAAAAAACTTGATAAAAAAATATATTTAATATGTTTAATGCTAATGTAAGAAAAGAAGAAATAGATGGATAAAAAGATGAATAAATTAAAATATGGATCAATAATCCCAGATCTGAAATATAGGTTAGGTAAGAATCCTGCTAAAAATATAACAGACCATATCCATCCAAAAGTTGTGTTCTTTAATCGAGATCCAATTTTAAAAAGAATAATTGGAATTATAACGGATAGTAGAGCATTAGGAAATCTTGCAGCAAAGCTAGTTATCCCAAATATTTTGAAAGAAATTGTTTGAATCCAAAAAAATAAAGGTGGTTTTTCATGAAATGGTTCAAAATTAATCATTACTTGAGAAAAATTATTTGACAACAACATTTCTCTAGACGACTCAGCAAAATTAATTTCATCCCAATCAAATAAATTAAAATCACCTATCGTTGAAAATATCAAAACACATGCATAGCAAGAAAAGAAAAGAATTGGTTTTAGATTTATTTTTAAAAAGTTCATTCTAATCTTTATTCTTATTTTTATTAAATAATAAAGGTTCTATGTATTTGAAAGTCAATATGGGAATTAATGATCCTATAAAAGCCCCAGCTAGAACATCTATTAAAAAGTGTTGGGATAAATAAATTCTAGAAAAACCCACAATATATGCTAGAAGAACAAGCAATAATGGAAAATATTTTTTTTTAATGAAAATACAAATGCTTATACATAAACAAAATATTGATGCGGTATGGCCGCTTGGAAAAGAGAATTTTTCATAAAGCTCAACTCCATCAATTAGATTCCAATAGCCATCTTCAATTAGATTCTTAAAATAAAAACTAGGTCTGAACTGGTTAGAGAAAACAACTCGTTTTAAAACTTGAATAAAAATGGTATTGATAATTAGAGAAATCAAAATAGATGTGCCATTTTTTTTATTAAAAAATAAAAAAATTAATGCAACCAAAAATACAAATATACCATCTCCAAAAAAAGTAATGAATCTGAAAAATTGATCTAGAAAGTTATTGTGGGAAGCATTGACAATTATAGAAAAATTGCTGTTACTAAATATAGCTAAAAATAAAATACCCAAGAAGAATAAAAATCCCCATAATAACCAATGATAACTGATTAAGTTTTTTGAAAATCTATCAATCATTTTTTACTTTAAAATTTTCCAATTTATTATTCCAATTTTAGTAAGAAAATATTTTACGGAAGTCCATAAAACTCCAATTCCATAAACTGAACTTCTTTGAAAATTAATGGACGAAGCTTCCTTAAAATATTTGGTAGGACAAGTAATTTCTGCAATAAGATGGTTTTTAAAGATAATTTGAGCTAGCATTTGATTGTCAAAAATAAAATCATCAGAATTTTCATTAAATTTAATATCTCTAAGTACTTCACTTGAGAAAGCCCTAAAACCAGAATGGTATTCTGAAAGCTTTTGATTCATTAAAATATTTTGAATTAAGGTAAGTATTCTATTTGCAAAATACTTGTAAATTGGCATGCCTCCTCTCAAAGCACCTTTTCCCAATATTCTCGAACCTATTACTACTGGATATAAGTCATTTGCAATTAAGTAGCACATACTTTCAATTAATTTTGGAGTATACTGATAATCTGGGTGCAACATAACAACAATATCAGCTTTTAATTCTAAAGCTTTGTTATAACAAGTTTTTTGATTACCTCCATATCCTTTATTGTATTCATGTCTTATCACATGATTAATACCTAACTTTTTTGCTAGTTCATAAGTGTTATCAGAGCCATGATCATCAACTAAAATAACTTCGTCAACCATAGGAAAAGGTATTTCATTGTAGGTTTTTTCAAGAGTTTTTGAGGCGTTGTATGCAGGCATAACAACAACTACTTTTTTCGACTTAATCATGTATTATAAATTCCCTCAAAATTACAATTAATAATAGGAAATGTCGTGAAAATTAGATTAATTCATTATTTTGCATTTCAAGAAAAAAAAATGGATTTTAAAAATATTAAAAATATTACTGGAAGTTTCTCTAGTAAATCAATTAAGGGAGATTTTACAGGAGGATTAACTGCCGCTATAATTGCACTGCCAATGGGATTAGCATTTGGATTGCAAAGTGGTTTAGGACCTCAAGCAGGGCTATATACCGCTATTATTTTAGCTCTTTTAGCATCAATAGTTGCAGGAACTAAAACTTTAATTAGTGATCCAACAGGGCCAATGACAATTGTTGCAGCTACTATTATTACTGAAGCTGGATTTAATGGAGTGGGTAAAATACCAACAGTTATTATTTTATCATTTGCTCTTGGAGGGGTTTTTCAAATAATGTTTGGACTTATTAAAGTTGCTCAATACGTAAAATACATATCTTACCCTGTTCTTTCTGGTTTCATGGGAGGAATTGGAGTAATTATAATTCTTACTCAGTGGCACACTTTCTTAGGTGGAGAAAGACCAGGGGGAATAATTGATATAATTTTGGATTTACATACTCCAATAATTGAATACCACTGGAGTTCAATTATACTTGGTTCTCTTACTTTAATTTTCATTTATTTTATACCTAAAATATCTAAAAAAATTCCTGCAGGATTACTTTCTTTAATAATAGGAACTCTTATTTCATTTACCTTTAAAAAAGAATGGGGTTGGCATTGGGATTATTCTACTATTGGTGATATTCCAAGTGATCTTCCTCAAATTGTACTTCCTTTTAGTGAATTTTTAAATATTTCATTTTCAGAGTTTAGTATTGCAGTTGTAAGTGGATTAACTCTAGCTGGACTAGGGACAATTGACACTTTATTAACATCTGTAGTTGCAGATAATCTAACCAAGACTAAGCACAATGGGAATAGAGAACTTATTGGTCAGGGTATCGGTAATTTTGTTGCCGCTTTGTTTGGCGGTCTTCCAGGAGCTGGTTCTACAACTGGAACTGTTGCAAATATCAACTCCAATGGTAAAACAAATATGAGTGGTATCTTCAAAGCTATTTTCCTATTAATTGTTTTAGTCGGATTAGGTCCTCTTTTAAAAGACGTTCCTAAACCAGTACTTTCTGCGTTATTAATTTCTGTAGGAATAGGAATAATTGATTTCAAAGGGATGAAGAAATTATTCAGCTTAAAAAATAGCGATTCATTGGTTCTATTTCTTGTTGTGGTACTAACAGTATTTGTTGATTTATTAGTAGCTGTCGGGATAGGAATGGTACTTTCTTCATTTTTCTTTATGCAAAGAATGGGGGAATTAGTAGACCAACAAAGCAAATCTGGAGATATCAATGAGATTGAGAAAAAATTAAAAATTCCAGAATCTATCAAAAATAGAATTATGGTTTACGAATTAGATGGTCCTCTTTTTTATGGATTTTCAGACCAATTTAAAGAACAAGCTGAAGCTATAATTGATAAAGATGCTGTTATTATTAATATGTCTCAAGTGCCATATATAGATGCTTCAGGTACTTATGTCTTAGAAGAGGTAATAAAAAACTTTAAAGACAAAAAAGTGGAAGTAATTCTTGTGGGTGTAAAAGATCATATATTCAAGCAATTTGAAGAGTTTAAAGTAATCCCTAATACGCTTGCAGAAGAAAAAGCATACAACTCTGTTAGAGCAGGACTTAAATATTTAAAATTTCAACTAGAGGAAAAGAAATAAACAAAATCAAGTTTTCATTTTTAGAATTGCTATTTTTATAAAGTGTATAAACTTCTTGTAAGACCTTTATTATTTTCTTTTGATCCAGAATGGGTTCACTACTTCACTTTAAATGCTCTTAGATTATTAAATAAAATACCTTTTTCTAGCTGGTTATTCAGGAAAATTTATTCTTACCAAAACTCATCTCTTGAAAAAGAATTGTTTGGAATAAAGTTTAAAAATCCTGTAGGATTAGCTGCCGGTTTTGATAAAAATGGCAAGTATATCAAGGAAATGTCCAATCTAGGATTTGGATTTATCGAAATCGGTACTATCACTCCAAAACCTCAGCCAGGGAATCCCAAGAAAAGACTTTTTAGAGTGCAAAATGATTTAGCTATAATCAATAGGTTAGGGATAAATAACGATGGAAATATTTTATGTGCTGAGAGACTAAAGAAAAATAATTCAGATGTTGTAATTGGAGGAAATATTGGTAAAAATACAACTACAAGTAACGAAAAAGCAGACACAGATTATATTCAGAATTTTAAAATACTTCACCAGTATGTCGATTATTTTGTTTTGAATGTGAGTTGTCCAAATGTGAGTAATTTCACCAAGCTTCAGGATGTTGAATTCTTAAAAAAATTAATTCCTCAATTAAAAAAAATAAATTCTTCTAAACCAAAGAAAAAACCAATTCTCATAAAAATTTCTCCAGATTTAAATCTGGACCAATTAGATGAAACTATTGCTTTGATTTTGAGTGAAAATTTAGATGGAATTATTGCCACAAATACAACTACAAGTAGAAATAATCTTAAAACCAATAAGAGTAAAATTGAAAAAATTGGAAATGGTGGATTAAGCGGAGAACCTTTAAAAAATAAATCGACTGAAGTAATTAGATATATTTCTAAAAAAACTAACGGAAATCTTCCAATTATTGGAGTTGGTGGCATCATGAATCCAAAAGATGCGTTAGACAAAATCAAAGCAGGTGCAGATTTAATACAACTTTACACTGGTTTTATATATGAAGGCCCAAGTATTGTAAAAAAAATAAACCAATATTTAAGTAAAAAATCATGAATCAAAAAATTAGAAATGTCATTGAACAAATTCAACCACTAAGAGATAAGTTAAAAAATCATGAATTATACGAATCACTTAAATCAATCGATGATATAAAAGTTTTTATGGAGTCTCATGTTTATGCAGTATGGGATTTTATGTCCCTTCTAAAGGCATTACAAAATCTTCTTACTTGTACCAAAATTCCATGGACACCAAATCTAGATTCAAAATCTGCAAGATTAATAAACCAAATTATTGTTGATGAAGAATCAGATTTAAATTACGATGGAGAACCTAAAAGTCACTTTGAAATGTATTTAGAAGCTATGGAAGAAATTCAAGCCAATACATTGCCAATTAATAATTTTATAACTAGTATTAAAAAAATTGATACCACAGTTGATTTTATTAATAATTATAATATTGATTCATCCGTTCAATCATTTTTAAATTTCTCTTTTCAAACCATTGAAGGTGGAAAGTCACATGAAATAGCAGCGGCCTTTACATTTGGCAGAGAAGAAATCATTCCAGATATGTTTATAGAAATCATTGAACAAACTGAAAAATCAAAAAAAGTATCTCTTGATAAAATAAATTATTATTTGCAAAGACATATTGATTTAGATGGAGATGAGCATGGACCATTAGCACACGACATGATTATTGGATTATGTAAAGAAGATAGATTAAAGTGGCAGGAAGTTACTATCATTAGTAAAAAGGCATTAGAAGAAAGAATTAGACTTTGGGATTATATAAATGAATCTATCAAATCTAAATACCATATTGAAAATAAAATCAAAAGCTCCATGCTTGCAAAAGCCTAACAATAGAACCGAATGAAACTTGGTATTGTAGTATATTCTAAGCACCCTGAAACAGTATGGAATGCTTTTAGACTTGCTAATTTCTCTTTAAATAAGAAAGATGAAGTTAAAGTTTTTTTAATGGCCAAAGGAGTTGAAGCAGAATCACTAAGTAATAAGCAGTTTAATATCCTAGAGCAGATGCATAAATTTTTAGATTCCAATGGAACATTGCTTGCTTGTGGAACTTGTATAGAAATAAGAAAAAAAGACAGCACAGAACTTTGTCCAATGTCTAACATGGGAGATCTTTACAATTTAATTAAAGAATCGGATAAGCTAATTAGCTTTTAGATTTACTTATTACTAACAAGCCTAGAAAAGACAACCCAGCGTTGTAAATTATTAATTCTGCTCCAAACTTATAGGCCCCTAATAACGGAATCTTTTCTTGACCATGTAAGTACCATACCATAGCAACAATCACAGGAACTATAACAGAAACTAATGGAACCAACTTGTCCTTAAGTTCTCTATCGGTAATAATTCCAAAAAAGAACAACCCTATTAGTGGTCCGTAAGTAAAACCAGCTAATTTAATCAGCATCCAAATTGCAGAATCATTTGAATATTTTCTCAAAATTAGAATTATTACAATTAATAGAAAAGACATTAATAAATGTGAATTTCGTCTGATTTTATTCTGGGATTCGATAGGTTTATTTTTGATGTTCATAAAATCAACTGAAAACGAAGTAGTTAGAGATGTCAGTGCTGAGTCGGCACTAGAATATGCAGCAGCTATGAGGCCTAAAAGAAATAATATAGGAACTACAATTCCCAAAGAACCACTATTGGCAATTTCAGCAAATAACAAATCTGTTCTTGGGGTTTCTACTTTTAAAACTCCAGATCCAAATCCTGTTTTTTCAAAATACATGAATAATAGAGCACCAAGAACTAGAAAAATTAAATTAACCACTACTAAAACACCCGCAAAACTAACCATGTTTAATTGTGCAGATTTTAAATCTTTGCAACTTAAATTTTTTTGCATCATATCTTGATCTAAACCAGTCATTCCAATAGTAATAAAGATTCCACCAAAAAAATGCTTCCAGAAATAATTGCCTCGTTCCCAGTTTTCAAAATAAAATATTTTAGAATATCCGCTACTTGCTATTTCATTTACAAAACCACTTTTTTGAGACAAGTTTAAAGCATCTCCAATTAACCAAACGGTAATTATAACAGATGCTAACATGAAAAATGTTTGAATGGTATCTGTCCAAATAATTGTTTTAATCCCCCCTTTATTGGTGTAAATCCAAATTAGTAAAACTGATGTAATAACTGTGATTTCAAATGGTATTCCAATATCATCGAATAAAATTAGTTGAAGAACACTTGATACCAAAAGCAAGCGAATAGATGCACCAATTAATCTTGAAAGTAAAAAAAAACCTGACCCAGTTTTATAACTCCAAAAGCCAAATCTTTTCTCTAAATAAGAATATATGGAGGTTAATTCCATTTTATAATAAATAGGAAGCAAAACATAAGCTACTATCAGATAGCCAATAAGGTAACCAAAAACCATTTGCATATAACTAAATTGGTCTGTAGGGTTAAGTCCAGATTCTACAGAATATTTGGCAACGGACCCAGGGATAGAAATAAAAGTTATTCCTGATAAAGAGGCTCCAATCATACCAAAAGCAACAATGTACCATGGAGATTTTCTATCTCCAGTAAAAAAAGAATCATTTGAGGCAGATCTGGAGGTATAATAAGAAATCAATACCAATAATAGGAAGTATAAAATAAGAACAATGAATACTATTGTAGTGGTCATAATAATTAATCTTGTACTAATTTAGGGATTGTAAATCGACCTATTATCAAAGTATAAATAAACTATTCAGTTACAAGAGTTAATAAAAATGAGAATTAGTGCATAGTTTGGTGTAGCATTTTTAAATTAGCAATATGGATTTTAAATCTAAATTATTAAATGATGCTGTAGAACAAATGTCTAGTCTTCCTGGAATTGGGAAAAGATCTGCATTAAGACTGGTACTTCATCTTTTAGATCAGAGTGAAAAAGAAGTAAAAGATTTCACCCAAGCTTTTCTAAGCTTAAAAGAACATCTTAATTTTTGTAGTAAATGCTTTCATATAACAGAGCAAAAAATGTGTGAGATATGTAGAAATCCATCTAGATCAGAAGAACTAATTTGTGTTGTTCAGGACATAAGAGATCTTCTTGCAATCGAAAGCACCCAACAATTTTATGGCAAATACCATGTTCTTGGAGGAGTAATTTCCCCAATGGATGGAATAGGTCCAAATGACTTAAAAATTAATGAATTAAAAGAAAGAATTATTAAAGAGAATACAAAAGAAATTATTTTAGCTCTTCCTGCGACTATGGAAGGAGACACAACTAATTTTTATTTGTATAGAAAACTTCAGGATACAAATGTAAATATTACACTAATTTCAAGAGGAATTGGGGTAGGTAATCAACTAGAATACATTGACGAACTAACTCTTGGCAAGTCATTATTGGACCGATCTGTTTATAAAACAAATATTACAAACTAATAAATTTGGAGCTATCGGTAATCATAGTAAATTATAATGTAAAACACTTTCTTGAACAATGCTTAATTTCTGTTAAAAAAGCTTTAGTAGGAATCGAGGGGGAGATTATAGTGGTGGACAACAACTCTGTAGATGGTTCCTTAAATCTTTTAAATAATAAGTTTAGTGAAATTAAAGTTATAGCCAACAAAAAAAATACTGGATTTTCTGTTGCAAATAACCAAGGAATAAAGATTGCAAAAGGGAGTAATATTTTATTGCTAAATCCCGATACTGTTGTTCAAGAAGATTCCTTAAGAAAATGTTTGGAGTTTTTTGACAAAAATCAGGATGCTGGTGCTTTAGGAGTTAAAATGTATGATGGAAATGGAAGGTTTCTTCCAGAATCTAAAAGAGGATTACCAACACCTAGTGTTGCATTTTATAAGATTTTTGGGTTGTCTTCTTTATTCCCAAACTCTAAGACTTTTGGCAAATACCATCTTGGATATCTTTCACAAAATGAAAATCACAAAGTAGATGTCCTCTCTGGTGCCTTCATGATGATTAGAAAGAAAGTACTAGACGAAGTTGGCTTATTAGATGAAACATTTTTCATGTATGGAGAGGATATAGATTTATCCTACAGAATTAAAGAAGGGGGATATGAAAATTACTATTTTTCAAATACAAATATAATTCATTATAAAGGGGAGAGTACTAAGAAAAGCTCAGTCAATTATGTATTTGTTTTTTACAATGCAATGGTGATTTTTGCAGAAAAACATTTCTCAAAGCAGCACGTTAAAACATTTTCTAAACTAATAAATATTGCCATTTATTTCAGGGCAACAATTGCACTTATAGAAAGAATTTTAAAAAGATGGATTTTACCTATTATGGATTTTATTTTTTTTAATGGTTTTATTTTTGGAATTTCCTCCCTCTATCAAAACTATTCTGGAATATCTTTCCCAAAAGAAACAGTAAAATATATTATTCCAATTTATGCTTTAATATGGACAATTTGTAATAGTTTGTTTGGGAACCAAAGACCGCCAGTTAAATATTCAAATCTCTTAAAAGGAAACTTAACTGGTCTAATTATAATATTGTCACTTTATGCTTTATTGCCAAAAAGTATTCAATTTTCAAGGGCAATTATTTTAGGTTCCTCTTTAACTTGTTTACTAATAAGTTTGTTTACTAGAACTTCATTTAAATTGTTAAAAATTGGACTATTTAAAGGTTTTACAGATTTTCACAAAAACATAGCATTAGTTGGATCACTTGAAGAAATTCAAAGAACTGAAAAACTTATGCTCATTAATAGCGACAGTTCTAGAAATATTTTCAAAATTTCTTCGAACATAAAATCTCATAATCAAAAAAATTACCATGGAAACATTTCTCAACTTAACGAATTCATAAATATTAATAAAATAACAGAAGTTATTTTCTGTGCCAAAGATATTAGCGCACAAAATATTATCTATTCAATGGCAGCGGTCAATTCTAAGAAGAATATAGATTTTAAAATAATTCCAGAGAAAACCCAATTTATTATAGGTAGTCAATCTATTTATACTAATGACACATATTTCACTACAGAACTTAACCATATAAATAGTATAGAAAACATACGGAAAAAAAGAAATTTTGACATCTATACAGCTTTTATTTTAGTTATATTCTCTCCAATTTTTGGAATATTATTTAAAAACTATTTGAAAGCATTAAAAAATATAAAAGGGATATTAACAGGTGAAAAAACATGGATAGGATACGAACACTCCTCTTTGAACAATAAACTCCCAAAAATTAAAACAGGTGTTTTTTCGATAGTGGATATTGATAAGAATATGCAAGAAGAAGTCATTGATAAAATTAATATTATTTATGCCAAAGATTATAACTTGATACTGGATAGCAAGATATTTTTAAAAAATATTTTTAAATTATACTAGAATTAGAATCTTATTCATTAATATCCTAAATAAAGTTAATTTTGCACTTTAGAATAAAAGAAATACTTAAAATAGAATGGCAGAATTTAAAGTAGAATTACCTAAGATGGGAGAAAGCGTTGCGGAAGCAACCATTACTACATGGTTAAAAGCAGTAGGAGATTCAATTCAAGAGGATGAACCAATTGTTGAAATTGCTACGGATAAAGTTGATTCTGAAGTTCCTGCCCCATGTTCTGGTACTTTAAAAAAAATTTTATTTAATGAAGGAGATGTTGTTGAAGTAGGGTCAGTTTTTGCAATTATTGATTCTGAAGCAAGTTCTGAGAGTCTAGACACACCAACCTTAAAACCAACTATTTCAAATGAAGAAATAGAAAATAAAGTGGAGCAAGAGATATTAGAGCCATTAACAAATACCGCCAAAATTGAAACTCAAAACAACTTCAATAATTCAAGTAAATTTTATTCTCCATTGGTTAAAAGTATTGCATCCAAAGAAGGAATTTCATTTGAAGAGTTAGAGAAAATTAATGGTACAGGTTCTAATCAAAGAGTTACTAAAAAAGATATTTTAAATTATGTAAACTCAGGAAAAAAATCAAATTCATCTGAAGCTGTTGCCAAAGCAAACCAACCAATAATTAATACTCAAAAAACTCTGCAGACTATCAGTGGCCAAGATGAAATTATTGAAATGGATAGAATGAGGAAGCTTATTGCTGACCATATGGTTAGTTCTGTTAATACTGCTCCTCACGTAACATCATTTGTAGAAGCAGACGTTACAAACCTTGTTCTTTGGAGAAATAAAACAAAGAAAGAATTTTTAGAAAAAGAAGGTGAAAAGTTAACTTTTACGCCAATATTTATTGAGGCAATTGCCAAAGCATTAAGAGATTACCCATTAGTGAATTCTTCTATTGATGGGGACAATATTGTCATTAAAAGCAATATCAATATAGGAATGGCAACTGCTTTGCCATCTGGAAATTTAATAGTTCCAGTGATTAAAAATGCAGATCAACTAAACCTTGTTGGTTTAGCTAAAACTGTAAATGACTTGGCCAGCAGAGCAAAATTAAGTCAATTAAAACCAGATGAAATTTCTGGGGGAACTTACACAGTTTCTAATGTTGGCACATTTGGAAACGTAATGGGAACACCAATTATTAATCAACCACAAAGTGGGATTTTAGCACTTGGAGCAATTAAGAAAAAACCTGCAGTTATCGAATCAGAATCTGGAGATTTAATTGGAATTAGACATATGATGTTTTTATCACACTCCTATGATCATAGAAATATTGATGGAGCTTTAGGTGGACAATTTGTTAGAAAGGTTGCAGACTATCTAGAGAATTTCGATGTCAACCGAAACCTGTAAAATAAAAAGGCTTCAAAAAACAATATAAATATTTTAAAAAAATTTCACACTTATAATGGAGATTAAATTAGACAAACCACTTATAGTATTAGATATTGAAGCTACAGGAGATCAAATAAATAAAGATAGAATTGTAGAAATTGGAATGATCAAGACCAATCCAGATGGTAGCGAAGAAGTTTACGAACAAAGAATTAATCCTCAGATTCCTATTCCATTAAATGTTTCAGAAATTCATAGCATTTATGATTTAGATGTTAAAGACAGTCCATCATTTAAGGAACTAGCTAATGATATTAAAACATTTATTGGTGATTCAGATCTATGTGGATTTAATTCTAACAAGTTTGATATTCCAATTTTAGAGGAGGAGTTTTTAAGAGCAGGAATGAAAAGTGACTTTGATTCTAAAAAATTGGTAGATGTTCAAAATATATTTCACAAAATGGAAAAACGAACTCTTGCTGCAGCACACGTGTTTTATTGTGGAAAAGAGATGCAAAATGCACATTCAGCAATTCATGATGCAAGAGCTACACTAGAAGTCCTTAAATCTCAAACAAAAAAATATACAGAACTAGAAAATAACATAGATTTTTTAAGCGATTTTTCAAAAGCTAATAAATCCTCTATGGATTATGCTGGAAGAATAATCATAAATGATAAAAAGCAGGCAATTATCAATTTTGGAAAACACAAAGGAAAAGAAGTTGAATTTGTATTTAAAAAAGAGCCTGGTTATTATTCATGGATATTAAGAGGCGATTTTTCTCAAAATACCAAATCTTGTTTTACTAAGCTTTGGGAGGAGTTTAAATCTAGAATATGAAAATAATTTGTATTGGTCGAAATTATCTAGAACATGCACAAGAAATGGGGAAACTCATAACAAAAGACCCTATTTTTTTTTTAAAACCTGACACTTCTCTTATATCTAAAAAACAACCTTTTTTTTTACCAAACTTTAGTGAAAATATTCATTACGAAGCAGAGTTAGTTTACAAAATAAAAAAAGTTGGTAAAAGTATTGATCCTGTTTTTTCTAAAGACTATTATGAAAAAGTTGGCCTTGGTATTGATTTTACAGCAAGGGATCTTCAAGCAAAATGCAAATCAAATGGACATCCTTGGGAAATAGCCAAATCTTTTGACCAATCAGCTTTAGTTAGCGAACATTTTTTCGACGTTAGTTCAATAAAAGATTTAAATTTTTCATTGTTGAAAAACGGGAAAATAGTTCAAGAAGGAAATGCCAATGAAATGGTGTTTAATATTGATCAGATAATTAGCTATATTTCTAAATTTATTACTCTAAAAATTGGAGATTTAATTTTCACAGGAACACCTTCAGGTGTTGGCTCAGTAAAAATCGGAGATAAATTGGAAGGTTTTATAAACGATACAAGAGTTTTTTCTCTAAATATTAAATAATTCAATATTCAATAAGCTCTTGAATGTATTCATTACCTTGTGTAATATCATTTAGATTTCCGTTATTTATTTGAATTACTATCACTTCTTTATACACTAGTCCAAGGCCTAATGAATAAATTTCTTGAGAATTTTCGTATTCCAACAAATTAGATTTATAGTTTTGGTTAATTGACACACAACTATCAAAAGTTAAATTATTAAGGTTAAAGTCTGTATGAATACTCTGAACTGAATATTCTTGGTATCCCAAATTGTTAAATGCATTTCCATTCCAAAAAGAATTTTTATTAATTGGAAAAATCAATTTTGTAAATCTTATGTTTTCTTCCAATTGTTGTACAGAGTTTTCTGATTTTTTTACTACCCAAACATCTTTTATTTCATAGGTCTGTGTGGTATCAGTTCTCCAATATCTTTGTATTCTATAGGCAGTATCTCCTTCTAAATCTATAAAAGATTCTGTGATGATTTCTTTTAGGTAATATGAAGATGTGTCTTTTCCAAAAGAATTATGGATGATATTAGTAACTAAAAACTTTTTTTCTTTCTGAATTTCAATAGGGAAATAATCCTGATAAGATTTGACTTCGCTGTACTCTACAGGATCGCATGATAAGTTGATAATTAATATTAAAAAAAATATTTTATTCTTCATTTTTCTTCTCTATTAAATTTCCTTTTTCATAGGTTACTTTTTTCATGTTAGATTTCTCACCATCATAATAAAACCAATTACCTTCCTTGAAATCATTTTTAAAACTGCCCTTGGTATCTATGGTTCCATTAGCAAAATAGTAAATAAAAACCCCATCTCTTTTACCCATTGAATAATTACCTTCTGACTTTACTCTTCCGGACTTAAAATATTGTTTCCAAGTACCATTTTTCAATCCATTTGAACAATTATATTCTTCCATAATTTTAAGTGATTTAGTTTCAGCAGCAGCAGGGTAATACAAGTACTGAGTACCTTCCATAGCTCCTTTGTCAAAATTAAAGATATTAAGTAATGTTCCTGATCTAGAATAGGTAAACCATTTGCCTTGTTTCATTTGGTTAATAAATTTTCCTTTAGCCATTACATAACCGTTATCAAAATACATTTCTGAGGAAGAAAGAGAGTCGTTGATAAAATTCACTTTTGCTGAAACATGTCCTTCTTTTGCATAATACGTAAAAAGTCCAACGGGCTTACCATCAATAAAGTTTCCATTATATCTCCTAGTGTCAGTTTCTTTGTGATAACCAATCCAGTTTCCTGTTTTTTGATTTTTTTTATTAAGTTGATTTTTTTGTGTTTCCTGAGCGTTAATTATAAATATGGATAACAGTGAGAGAATGAAACAAAATGGAATCTTCATATTTCTAAATTAGTTAAAATAAGTCATCTTAACATGTGGAATTCCGTCTTCAAGAAAAGTTTCACCATGAGTTTTAAAACCTAATGAAATGTAAAAGTTTATCAAATATTCTTGAGCAGAAAGTTCAATGGTTAGATCTGGAAATTTAGTTTTAACGTCTTGAAGAATAAATTCCATAAGTTTTCTAGCATATCCTTTTTTTCTATAGCTACTTTTAACTGCAACCCGTCCAATACAAATAGTATTTAAATCTTTGTAGACTCTTCCTAAAGCAACTAATTGTCCATCTAAAGAACCAAAAAAATGGTCTGATATTAAGTCTAGATCATCTAATTCTTGATAAGGACAGTTCTGTTCTACTACAAAAACACTAATTCTTAATTTAAGCAATTCAAAAAATTGATTTGTAGTTAAATCTGTATAACTTATAGAGTATAATTCCAAAATATGAATTTGAACTACAAATTTATAACTTTACGTAGATGATAAAGAAGTTTAACGAAAACTATATTTACCAACCCAAGAAAAAACTCAATATTTCCGATATTGTTAATGGAATTTCAAATGCAAACCCAGGAATTCTTTCTCAAGCAATTACCCTATTGGAGAGCAAAAGAAAAGAAGATAAGGCTTTGGTATATGCTTCACTTTCTAAATTACCTCCTTCTAATCATAAATCATTTAGAATTGGCATAACAGGTAGCCCTGGAGTTGGCAAAAGTACTTTTATTGAAACTTTTGGTAAATATTTATCCTCTATGGGAATTAGTGTTGCAGTATTGACAATTGATCCAAGTTCTAAGATTAATGGAGGAAGTATTCTTGGGGATAAAACAAGAATGGAAGAACTTAGTAAAGATTCTAACGTATTTATTAGACCAAGTCCTTCTAAAGGTGAACTTGGAGGAGTTGGAGAAGAGTCCTACGAGTCTATTTTATTATGTGAAAAAGCAGGTTTTGACGTTATATTGATAGAAACTGTTGGAGTTGGTCAGTCAGAAACTCACGTAAAACATGTAGTAGATTTCTTCTTACTTTTAATTTTGGCTGGTGCTGGAGATGAACTACAAGGAATTAAAAGAGGTATTATGGAGCTAGCTGACGGTATTGTTATTACAAAAAGTGATGGAGAAAACGAAAAAATAGCAAAAATTGCAAAAAACAGTTATCAAAATGCAATTCATTTACTGCCTGCTAAAAACAACCATTGGATAACTGAAGTTAAAACATGTTCTAGCATTGAAAATAAAGGAATTGCAGAAATATGGAAATTATTAGAAAAGTTCCAAAAACATTGCAGTGAGAATAATTGGATAAATAATAATAGATCTAAACAGGACATTTTTTGGTTTCACCAAAAATTAAATCAATTCGTAATTGAGGACTTTTTATCCAAAGAAAATGTAAAAGAAAAAGTAAAAAAAATGGAAGAGTCTGTTAAAAAAAGAAATCTAGATCCATTTACAGCAGCTACAAAAATATTTAATAATGAGTCTTAGAGAAAAATTATTAAAATATAAAGCAAAAGATTTAATTGAAGTAGCAGAACCTCATAGTGATTATACCCATGAAGCTAAAACTATTGCGATAGATATTATAAAAGAAAATAATGCTTTTAACTTTAAAAAGGAAGCTCAATTATTTTGGGAAGAGAAAATAAAAAAAGACATTAAATCTGTATTAAATTCAAAACAAGTTCCAAAAAGTCATTTTATTAATGAATCAGAAATGAGATTAATTATCAAAACTTGTTTTGAAAACTGGAAAGAAGAACAAGATCTCTTTGGGATTGATACAACAAAATATTGGGTAGTATAGTTGATGTCAATAAAAAATAGATGTCTAAAAATTTGAAATAAAAGTTAAGAAAAGACTGTATTATTTAGTTTTATCAAAAAATATTATACTAAACCACTTTATTTATCGAAATCCTTATATTTAAGAAAAGTTGTGTAAATGGAAATTAAAAACTATGTTTTAGGAGAATGGATTTCTGGTGAGGGAACAGAAATTGATCATATCCATGCAATAACTGGTGAAATTATAAGCACAACTTCTAGTAAAGGATTAGATTTTAGTTCCATTTTAGAATATGGAAGAAAAAAAGGAAGTTCTGCATTAAGAAAAATGACTTTTCAACAAAGAGGTGAAATGCTAAAATTATTGGCACTTCATCTAAATAAAAGAAAAGAAGTATTTTATACCCTTAGCAAAGCAACTGGCGCAACAAGAATAGATTCTTGGATAGATATTGACGGAGGAATTAGTAATTTATTTGCAAATGCATCTTTAAGAAGACAATTCCCAGACTTACCATATTACATTGACGGACCAATGGCAAATCTTTCCAAAAATGGGACATTTATTGGACACCACATTATGGTTCCAAAAAGAGGAATAGCAGTTCATATTAATGCTTTTAATTTTCCAATATGGGGAATGTTGGAAAAAATTGCTGTTAATATTATGGCTGGAGTTGCCGCAGTGGTAAAACCTTCTGAATATACTTCATATTTAACAGAATTAATGGTAAAAGAAATAATAGATTCTAAAATATTACCAGAGGGTAGTCTCCAATTAATTTCTGGGATTGGAAAAGGGATTCTAGATCATGTTGGACACAACGATGTGGTGACATTCACCGGATCTGCTAGAACAGGAAAAATTTTAAAATCTCATCCCAATATATTGGAAAACTCGGTGCCTTTCAACATGGAAGCTGACTCTCTTAACGCATGCGTTTTAGGAGAAGATGTAGAGGAAAGCTCAGATGAGTTTGATATTTTTATTAAAGAAATATACAGAGAGATGACTGCTAAAACAGGTCAAAAATGTACTGCAATTAGAAGAATTTTAGTGCCAGAAAATAAAATTGATCAAGTCCAAAAAGCTTTAATAACAAAACTTGACAAAACTGTTATTGGAAACCCAGAAAACAAAGATGTTAAAATGGGAGCTTTAGCTTCTAAAGTTCAAGTGGAAAGAGTTAAAAAAAATATGGAATTACTTATGGAAAGTCAAGAAAAAGTTTTTGACAACTCTCAAAAATTAAATCTTGTAGATGCTTCTTTAGAAAAAGGTGCTTTTTTCTCTCCAGTCCTTTTTAGAAATGATGAGCCATTTTTAAAAGATGCAGTTCATAATATTGAAGCATTTGGTCCAGTATCCACTTTAATTCCTTATAAAAATATAGCTGAAGCTGTAGAATTAGTAGAAATGGGAAAAGGGTCTTTGGTAACTTCTTTTATTTCCAATAACGACAAAAAATCCAAAGAATTTGTAGTAGAAACAGCACATACTAATGGAAGAATCTTGGTTTTAAATTCTAGATGTTCTAAGGAAAGTACTGGTCACGGATCCCCAATGCCACAACTTGTTCATGGAGGCCCTGGAAGAGCTGGAGGTGGAGAAGAAATGGGGGGAATTAGAGGAATAAAACATTATTTACAAAGAACTGCTATTCAAGGCCATCCTGAAACAATAACCAAAATTACAGAGCAGTTTCAAATTGGAGGAAATCAACCTGAATCAAATCCTCATGTATTTAGAAAGCATTTTGAAGAACTGAATGTCGGAGATACTGTATTTACCCACAAACATACCGTTACTACTGCAGACATAGTTAATTTTGCCAATGTGAGTGGAGATAATTTTTATGCTCATATGGACGAAACCTCTCTAGATGAGACCATTTTTGAACAAAGAGTAGCTCATGGTTATTTTTTACTATCCAAAGCTGCAGGACTATTTGTAGATCCTGCTAAAGGACCTGTATTATTAAATTATGGAATTGATGAATGTAGATTTACCAAGCCTGTGTATGTTGGTGCTACTATTGGAGTGAGATTTACCGTAAAAGAAAAAATTGATCAAAAGAAAAAAAACCAAGAAGATATTGCAAAGGGGATAGTTAAATTTCTTGTTGATATTTACGATGAAACGGATGAGACTGTAGGAATAGCAACTATTTTAACTATGGTCAAAAAAATAAATCAAAACAAATAAAAAATTATAAAAGAGTTCAATAGATAAAACTGGAACTACTATTACTTATGAATGATATTTATTTGATAGTGTCCTTGGAGTATAGTTTAACCATTTAAAGCAACTACTTCATTAATTTCAGGAATATGAGTTTTAAGCAAGTTCTCCACACCTCCCTTAAGAGTTGCTGTACTAGATGGACAGCCACTACAGGAACCCTTTAACACAACTGTTACTTTACCATTATCTTCATTATAGGACTGAAAATGAATTGCTCCACCATCCTGCTCTACAGCTGGTTGAATATATTCATTAATTAAATCCACTATTTTCTGATCGATTTCAGTATTAATTACTGGAGAAATATTGGTTGTTTTTATCTGAGATTTTGAAATAAGCTCAATTTTTGACTGCTCTGGAATTTTCTGAACAGCTTTTTCATTTTCCATTAACCACTCTCTAATAAAGTCTCTCATTTCCAAACTAACATCACTCCACTCTATCGTGTCATTCTTATAAACTGTTACAAAATTTTGAGCAATGAAAATTCTTGAGACGAACGGAAAATTAAATAAGGCCTCAGCAAGAGTAGAGTATCCTTTTGCATCAGATGGAGAGAGAAACTCTACAATTTCACCAGAGCTTAAAAGCATGTGATCTGCAACAAACTTCATAGTGTTGGGATTAGGGGTCATTTCTGCATAAATAGTAACTGGTCTGCTCATTTTTTATAATTTTCAACTAAATTAATCAATCCTAAACGATATGAAACCACTCATTAAAGAAATTAATGGTAAAAGTCCTCAATTTGGAAAAGAATGTTACTTATCAGAAAATGCTACAATTATTGGAGATGTAGAGTGCGGAGATCGTTGCAGTTTTTGGTTCAATTCTGTTACAAGAGCAGATGTTCACTTTATAAAAATAGGAAATGAAGTAAACATTCAAGATGGAGCAATTATTCACTGTACCTATAAAAAAAGCCCAACTACCATTGGCAACCAAGTAACTATTGGTCACAATGCAATTATTCATGGTTGTACCATTAAAGACCGAGTCCTAATAGGAATGGGAGCTATTGTACTAGATAATTGTATTATTGAAAGTGATAGTATCATTGCTGCTGGTGCTGTAATTACTATGGGAACGCATGTAAAATCTGGAGAAATATATGCTGGAGTACCAGCGAAAAAAGTGAAAGAGGGTGAATTTAAAAAACAACTTTTAGACTTATCAAATAAGTATGTAGAATATTCAAAGTGGTATAAAGATTAAATAATTTGAACGGTTTTAGAACTGTAATTTGAATTGTAGAATAAATTTAAATGGTCATCAAACTTTTTACTTTCTTCAGTAGTAAATATCTCTATATTTCCAGACTTGGATATTTGATTATCAATGAATGAATGTCTTTTAAAATACTCTATTAATTTATCTGCGACCAAATCTCCTTGGTCAAATAATTTTACTTCTTTAGGCAAGAACTTCTCTATGGATTCTTTCAAAATTGGATAGTGTGTACAAGCCAAAACTACTGTATCTATTCTAGGTTCTTTTTCCAATAGCTCATCTATATATTTCTTTATATAATATTGACCTCCTTTTTCTAAAAATGTATTATTTTCCACTAAAGGAACCCACATAGGACAGCTTTGTTGAACTACTTGAATATTGGGAAACAATTTAGATATTTCAATGGGATAACTATTAGAAACTATTGTTCCAGCGGTACCCATAATTCCAACGTAACCAGATTTGGTAAAATGACCAACTTCTTCTGTAGTTGGTCTAATTACTCCTAAAACTTTTTTATCAGGGAATTTATAGGGTAATATGTTTTTTTGAATATTTCTAAGAGCTTTTGCTGATGAAGTATTACAAGCTAAAATAACAATTGGGCAGTTTTGATTAAATAAAAACTCAACAGCTTCCAATGTATATTGGTTTACTACTTCAAAAGATCTTTCTCCGTAAGGAGCTCTAGCATTGTCACCTAAATAAATACAATCGTAATTGGGTAATAAATATTTAATGGATTTAAGAACAGTTAAACCACCGTAACCAGAATCAAATATACCAATTGAGCCTCTCATTAAAATTAAAAAAAAGACTCTTAAAAAGAGCCTTTAAAATTAGTTGGAAGTGGATATACCAAGTCTCTTTCTAACCTTGTCACTTATATCGTCTCCGCCAGCGTGTAAAAGAGTAGTCAACTCAAATATATAAGAATAGCCATCTGCTTTGGCAAGTTCTTTAACAGCGTTATTTACTTTTAACATAATTGATTGCAAAAGTTCCTGCTCTTTTTGTTGCAATTTTTGCTCTGCTTCATAAGCTTTCTTTTCATAATTCTGCTGTCTTTCCATTAAATCAGCTTCTTTTCTCTGTCTAGAATCTTGAGACATTTCTGATTTTTTTTGTTCATAATCTTGAGCAAATTCCATGATTAATTTTTGATACATTTCAAGTTCTTTAGCTAAATCATTTTTATAACTTTCTAGCTCTTGTCTTGCAGATTCATAATCTGGCATTTCCTGAACAATTGCCTGAGAATTAACATGACCCAATTTTTGAGCATTTACATTAAATGCTGAAGAAATTAGTAGCGCTATTAGAATAGATTTAATTGTGTTTTTCATTTTTACTTTTTTAGTTTTCTGATTATTGCATCGCTTTTATCATACTTTGGATCTGCGTACAATATATTCGAGTTTTTACTTTTATCCAAAACATATGCATAATTATTGTCTTTAGCTAATGATTCAATAGCCTTAAATACTTTTCTTTGAATTGGTTGGATTAATTCTTTTCTTTTTCTAAAAAGATCTCCTCCTACGCCAAATTTTTTAGTTTGAAATTTTCGTAATTCATCTTGAAGAGTAGTTATCTCTAACTCCTTTTCTATTCGTGTTTCTTCTGGGAGTAAAAGTTCATTCTTTTTAAGTTCGTTACTTTTTTTCTCTATAATTATAACTTTTTGATCTAACTCTTTTTGCCATTCTGCAGCCAGGTCATCAATTTGTTTCTGTGCTTTTTGATAACCTTCCATTTGCTCTAAAATATATTCAGAATCTACGAAAGCAAATTTTTGCCCTTTACTTTTCAATGAGATTAAACTTAACACTAGAAATAATATGAAAGGTCTTAATAACATATGTTATAATTCTCCAATATTCATGCCAATTGTAAAATGGAACTGCCCTCGATAACCCTTTGCTTGAATTTGAGAGTTATGATTTACTTCACCCTGTGCTCCAGGATCTAATGGGTCAAAACCAAATCCATAATCAAGACCTAATAAACCAAACATTGGCAAGAAAATTCTTACCCCAAAACCAGCAGATCTTTTAACTTGGAAAGGATTGTACTTTTTATAATCATTCCAAGAATTACCTCCTTCAAGAAAACTAAGAAGGTATACAGTTGCAGATGGATTTAAACTTACTGGATACCTGAGTTCTAAAGTATATTTACTTATCAATCTGTCACCAGTACTTGTAGAAATAGTTTGTTCGTCATAACCTCTTAGTGCAATGATTTCTCTACCATCTAAATTAAATCCCGAAAGACCACTTCCTCCTAAATAAAACCTTTCGAAAGGTGGTGCACCCAAATCTTTATTCCAACCATTAAGTAAACCAAAACCTAATCTAGCATTAACAACTAATTTTTTGTTTTTTGAGATTGGAGTAAACCAAGAAGATGTGAATTTAAACTTATTGTATTGTAAGAATTTATACTTTTCTTGATCTGAAAGGATACTATGATCCTCTATGTTGTTAATCCTAGAATATGGATATATACTAGATTTAAGAGATAAAGTAATTGAAGAACCACTTCTTGGGTATAAAGGCTGATCTATACTATTTCTAGATATTCTCCACTGAACATATGGATTATTCACATAGCCATTTGCGAAACTAAATATACTTCCAAAATTATTGAGCTTATAATGTTGATAACCTGCTTCATAATAAACACTAAAATAATCATCAGGCCACTTCAATCTTTTACCTAATCCTACCGAAACTCCAGTAATTTTAATAAATCTTCTATTTTCATTTATTACATTATTCCCTTCTGCATCCAAAGAATCAAATATAAATTTTCTGTCGTAAGACTGCATAGAATGAAAAGCAGATATGGTAAACGAGTTTGGTTTCTTTCCACCAAGCCAAGGCTCTGTAAAAGACATATTATAACTTTGGAAAAAATAGCCACTAGACTGGGCGCGAATGCTCAATCTTTGTCCATCACCTGATGGCAATGGTGACCAGGATCCCTTTTTAAATAGTTTTTTTGCAGAAAAGTTATTAAAGGTAAGACCAAGAGTTCCCACTAAAGAATTATTTCCCCAACCGCCAGAAAGTTCAATTTGATCATTTGGTCTCTCTACTACTTCGTAATCTATATCTACTGTTCCATCGTTAGGATTGGGAATTGGATTTACTCCCAATTTCTCTGGATCAAAGTAACCATTTTGAGCCAGTTGTCTCTGTGTTCTTATAATAGCATCTCTGGAAAACAAATCTCCAGGATGGGTGTACATATCTCGAAGTATAACATGGTCACTTGTTTTGGTATTTCCATTAACATTAACTTTTTTAATTCTAGCTTGTTTTCCTTCGTATATTTTAATCTCTAAATCTACTGAATCGAATTCAATTTTTTTCTCTAAAGGAGTAACTTGAAAAAACAAATAACCATCGTCCATGTACAGTGAGCTAATATCATTTCCGTTAGGATTCATAAATAGTTTGGTATCTAAAGTGGCTTGATCGTATAAATCACCCTTTTTAATTCCCAATATGGTATCTAATAGTCCAGTAGAATATTTTTGGTTACCAGACCATTCTATATTTCTAATAAAGTATTGGTTCCCCTCTTCAATTCTAAATAAAATATTTATGGTATTTTCATCAAAATCAATAACAGTGTCAGAAACTATTTGCGCATCTCGATGAGCAATCTGGTTATATTTTTCAATTATTTTTTCTTTGTCTTGTTCAAATAATGAATTTTGAAACATAGATCTTTTATAGAATCGATACCATTTTTTCTCTTTGGTTTCTTTCATTAATCTTTTTAGCTTATCGCTGGAGAGTGAAGAATTTCCTTCAATAATTATTTCGTTTATTTTATATCTTACTCCTTTGTCAATATCAATTTTCATGATTTTACTGTTATTTACAAGCGTATCATTTTTTGTAGATATCGAAGCCTTGGCTTTTAAAAACCCCTTTCCAACGAAATAATTTCTAGAAATCTTTTTAACATTCATTTTCAATGACTCGGTAATAATTTTGCCACTGTAAAGATCTAAGTCTTCTCTTAATTGATCTGCCTCAGATTTAGAAATTCCTGAAAATGAATATCTAGACATTCTCGGACTTTCTTTTAATTTTATTCTAAGAAAAAGATTATTTCCTTGAGTTTTTTCTTTAGAAATTGAAACTTGGCTAAATAGTCCTTGATCCCATAAATTAGTAATAGCCTTTGATATTTTGTCACTTGGAATAGTAATTTTTTCTCCTCTAACTAAACCAGATTTTTGAATTACTATTTCGTGATCCAAATGAACAACACCATCTATAGAAATACCTGCTAAATTATATTCTCTAGGTGAAAGCTGGTAATTAGTGTAGGAATATTGTCCATAAAAATTATTTACAGCTAATATTAAAATCAGAATTATTTTAATATATCTATACATTTAAGTCTATGATTTGTTCTGATGTTTTTCCAAATCTTCTTTCTCTTTTTTGGTAATCAAAAATTGCCTTATAAAAATTTTTCTTCTTAAAATCTGGCCATAAAATCTTGGTAAAGTAAAGCTCGGTATATGCTAATTGCCACATAAGAAAATTACTTACTCTATTCTCCCCGCTGGTTCTAATTAGCAGTTCTGGATCTGGATAATCAGATGTACTCAAGTAAGAACTTATTAAATCTTCATTTATTGCTTTAGATTCTAATTCTCCATTTACAACTTCTTTGGTCATTTTCTGAACAGCTAAGGAAATCTCTCTTCTTGAACTATAACTTAAAGCTAAAATAAGGGTTATTTTAGAATTGTTTTTGGTTCTTTCTTTTGCTTCTGTTAAAGCATTTTGACAGGAGTCTGGCAAAAAATGTATATCGCCAATTGTTGCTAGTTTTACACCTTTATTATTTAGTTCATCTACTTCATTATAAATAGATTGCACTAATAAATCCATTAATGCAGAAATTTCATCTTTTGGTCTATTCCAATTTTCAGAGCTAAACGCATATAGAGTAAGATATTTAACTCCGATTTCAACTGCAGCAGTTAAAGCTTCTCGAACTGAACCTACTCCATTAGTATGTCCGTAAATTCTCATCTCCCCTTTTTTCTTAGCCCATCTCCCATTACCGTCCATAATGATGGCAACGTGTTTAGGAATATTAGTACTGTCTAAATTAAAATCTTTCATAAAAAATCTCAGAATGTATTTTTATTATTACCATTTTGGACAAACTACATCCTTGAAAAACTCATAGGTTAATATAATACCACTTACTGCATACCAATCTTTATTACTTGCATCTCCTCTTTGCAAGCCATAACTTGAATCATTTAAGCCTTGTGGAAATTTAGATTTGTCACTCATTTGAGCTGCTTCAGGGTTAATTGCTGCCAGTACTGCCAAATCTGGGTAAAGGCCACTAACATCGTCAAAATAATCTGTGAAAGTTTTTCTCATTCCATACTCTAAACTAAATGATAAATGGTGTGTAATATTCATTTTAAGTCCTAACCCAAATGGAATAACTATTTGGTTTCTTGAATACTTTTCAACTATTCCATTAATATCTTTTAAAATAGTCCCTTGACCTTCTGTTCCTAACGGTTGTAATTCCACCCATTCTCCACCAGATTTTCCTTTGGGGTTCATTCTCATATAATTAATTCCAGCAAAAAAATATGGTGAGCCAAAATCGGGCTGGTCAGTATGGTTTTGCCCAGGGTGAAAATTAAAAAAATCAATTTCAATAATAGGTCCAAACTCAATTACTTCAGATTTAAATTCTAAATTTCGATAAATTTGACTTTCGATACCTGACTTTATATCACTAGCCTTTAGCTTATTATACATTAAATGAAATCTTAGAGAAACTCTTTCATTTGGAAAGTCTGTTTTGTAGACCAACCCGAAACATAAATCTTGTTGTGAAAAATGGGTTTTATTTAAATCACCAATATAATAACCTGCTCCAGAGAAAAAACCAAATTCATTGACCTGAGAAATAAATGTCAAGCTAATAATAAGGGTTAATAAAAGGATTAAATTTTTCATTAAAGCGAGCAATAGGTGAAATTACAAAAGAAATTATAGGAAAACCTTAAAAAGAGTTAATTTCTTGAATCTTTTCCCCAAAATAACTTGTTTCTAATTGTTTTAAAAAAATTATGGTCAGGTAATTCAATTAATTTAATTGAAAAATCTGCTTTGCTTATTAAAATTTCTTCATTATTTTCTATGGTGATAGACCTACTATCCATAGTTAAAAGAAATTGACTTTCTCTAGATTCTGCTCTCAACCTTATTACCACTTGATCACCAACTACCATCGGTCTAAGATTTAAATTATGGGGAGAAACAGGCGTAATTACAAAATTATTAGAACCAGGGGAGATAATTGGACCTCCACAAGACAATGAATAAGCTGTAGAACCTGTAGGAGTAGAAATAATTAAACCATCGGCCCAATAAGAATTTAAAAATTCATTATCCAAGAAAGCATCAATTTTCAACATGGAAGAAGAATCTTTTTTATGAACCGTAATCTCGTTGAGTGCAAAATTTGAGGTTTTAACTTCAGACAAAGTTTTACTTTTTACCTTAAGTAAAGACCTATGGTCAAGTTTATAGTCTTTATTTTTTAATGCTTTTACAGCTAAATCTATATCCTCTTGAGTAATATTTGCTAAAAATCCAAGCCTTCCTGCGTTAATCCCTAAAACTGGAATATTACTGTCTTTTATCATTGTGACAGTATCTAGCAGAGTGCCATCTCCACCAAAACTTATTAAAAGATCCATTTCATTTGCTAATAAATCTTGGCCTTTAAAAAAATTAATATTAAATCTTTCAATTAGCGAAAAATGTTCTTCTAAAGATTGGTGGATAAATAGCTGGGGATTTAACTCAGTCTTTAAACTAACAATAAGAGCTTCTAAAAATTTTAAATTATTCTCAGAAATAGATTTTCCATATATAGCTATGTTCTTCACTCTAAACTTCTAAATAATTAATTAAATGATCGTATCTATCTTGGGTCTGATTTGCTATTTCTTCATCACTAAATATTTCATCAATAGTGTAATCGTATCTGGAAAAAGTCTGCAAAACAGCTCCTATATTGGTTTGGGTAATTTTAATTGTAAGTTTTATTTGGTTTGTTCCTTCAATAAAATCGTTGTAAAAAGCAAGAATTTTAGAGTCGTTACTTTCAATTATTTGGGCTATTTCTGAAAACTGATAATCCATATTATTTAAATACAAAATTAAAGTTGCTCCATTTTGAGTAAAACTAGATTGATTACTAAATATATTTAATAAGTTTTTTCCACTTATAGACCCTTTGTAATTGTTTTGATTGTCACAAACAGGAACTACACTTAGGTTATAATTAGAAAGTAGTAACATGATTTGAAACAAATGTGCATTTCCAAAAACAAACTGCTGTTTGCCTATGAAATTAATTTTGGAGATTAACTCCTTTGAATTATTGAAATCATAAATCATATCATCAGATATCAAACCAACAAATTCAGAACCACTTATCACTGGAAGATGATTTACTTTAAACTCATCCATCCAATTCAAAGCCTTCTCGATAGACTCTTGAATTTTTATTGGTGGAACGTCGTTTTGTATTAAATCAATTGCCTTCATTAATTGTAAATATTTGTAAAAATACAATTAAAGTAGCGATTAAGATAAATTGTCTCTTAATTTTGTGTCATGATCGCACTAAGTGTAAATATTAACAAAATTGCAACATTGAGAAATGCTAGGGGTGGAATTATACCCAATGTTATCCAACATGCCAAAAATATAGAACTTTTTGGAGCCAACGGCATCACAGTTCACCCAAGGCCTGATGAAAGACATATAACTTATCAAGATGTTAGAGAACTAAAAAAAGTTCTAAAAGTGGAACTAAATATTGAAGGAAATCCAAAAGAAAATTCTTTTGTAGATCTGGTTTTAGAAACCAAGCCTAGTCAAGTAACTTTAGTTCCTGACGAAAGTGGTCAATTAACGTCAGATCATGGCTGGGATACAATCAAAGAAAAAGACTTTTTATTTGAAATGATTCAACTTTTTTCAAACAAACAGATTAGAACCTCTTTGTTTATAAATCCAAATGAAAAATATGTACAAGGAGCTAAGGAAATTGGATCAGACAGAATAGAACTTTACACGGAAAGTTATGCAAGGTCTAATGTTTTAGATTTTGAAAAAGCTATTAAACCATTTATAAAAGCAGCTAATAAAGCTAATGAATTGGGAATAGAGATAAATGCTGGACATGATTTAAACCTGGAAAATTTAAAATTCTTCGCAACAAATATTCCAAACTTAAAGGAAGTCTCTATTGGTCATGCACTGATTGCAGATGCTCTAAATTATGGAATGGAAAATACGGTTAATTTATATCTCAGAGCTCTTTTAAAATGAAACTTAATTTCAAAAAAATAGGTGAGGGAAAACCACTATTAATACTACACGGATTATTCGGCTCATCTGACAACTGGGGAACGCTTGGCAAGAAATTCTCTGAGAATAATTTGGTTTATTTAATAGATCTACGAAATCATGGAAGATCTCCTCATAGCAAAGAGATGAGTTATGACCTTATGGCGGACGATTTACGAGAGTTAATTGAGGATGAAAATATAAATTCTCCTATAATTCTTGGACACTCTATGGGAGGAAAGGCAGCTTTATTATTTGCAGAAAAATATCCAAAATATGTAGATAAATTAATTGTGGCTGATATTGGGTTAAAAGCTTACCCCATGCACCACGATGAGATATTAAAAGGCTTAAATAGCGTTAACTTACAAGAAATTTCAAGTAGAAATCAAGCACAGCAATCTATCCAAGTTCATATTGATAATTTAGGTATCCAACAATTTTTACTGAAGAACTTATATTGGATTGAAAAAGGAAAATTAGCATGGAGAATGAACCTAAAAGATATTGAGAAAAACATTGGAGAGATTTTAGTAAAAATCAATGTCCATAAAAATCCTACTGATACACTTTTTATTCGTGGAGAAATGTCCAATTATATATTAGAAGAAGATTTTCAAAGCATACTAGATTCTTTTCCCAATGGGAAAATCAAAACAATTCCAAAGGTAGGACATTGGTTACATGCAGAAAACCCTGTAGAATTTTACAAAATTGTAAATGAATTTATGAACAAATAAGAAGGGAGTAATTTACTGCTTATTGAGTTGCATCTCAATATCAATTTCAGAGTTTATTGTAAAACCCATTGTGTCAATTACAAATGGTATTATCCCTTTTAGAAAACAAATGTCTTCTTGAATTGATAATATTTGATAATCGGATACCAATCCAGTTGTTAGATCTGTAATTAGTAAGTTGTTATCGTCATTGGATAATTCCCAGGTTCCTTCGCTAGTAATATCAATTGGAACACCTGGCAAGGTTTGTCCAAGAATATCAATTCCTTCAGTTACAAAATTTAATGAATTTGAACAAGTATATTCTGGAAATTGAAAATACCAATAGCCAGCATCATTAGCTTCTCCTGAAATAGTTTGGCTTCCTAAAATAGGAATATCAATTTGTGTCTCGTATTGTAAATTGGTAATATTCCAATCGCCATTTAATAAGTAGGAATTTGAATATATACACGACCCATTGTCATCAGTGGCATTTGGATTGTAATTGATTGAATTTGAGTCTGTGCAACCTAGTATAATACAGGAATTATCGTCCTTATCGGCAGATGGATTATAATTAGTTGCTGTTGGATCTGTACATCCATCTTTCCCACAAGATGCAATTACAAAGCTTAAGAACAGAATACTCGATATTTTTAAAAATCTTTTCATATAAATTATTATTCAATTATAAATTTATGATTTATTCTACCATTTTGCAAAAGACAATCTGCGATATAAAATCCTTTAGGTAATAAAAGTAATTCAATTTCTATTTGTTTTTGATTATCAAATCTATAGCAGTAAACAATTTTTCCCGTCAAATCATAGATGATAATTTTTGACTTTTCAACTCTTTTAAAATCCAATACCAAAGTTTTGGTTGAATTTATAAACTTTACATTGTTATTTTTATTTTTCGAAGTTAATGTAGACAAAGGGGGATTCATTGAAAACATTAGAGATACTGGTAGATGATCACTCATATAAAAAAGGGCTCTGGCTATATCTTGGGGTACTTGTGAATTATTGGTGCTGTTTATAGATTGATTGAAATAACTACCATCTTGACCATATGCAATATAAGTATCGGCTATGTATTCTATGCCTGAGCTCCCATCCATAACATCAGTGGAAGTGAAAATAATATCAAATCTATCGTCCATTCCACCATATGCTCCACCAGCATAGCCTCCAGTTGCAGATCTTGTACTTTGAGTATGTACATTCTTATAAAAACTATTGTTATGCCAGTTGCCCATTTGGTTAATTGGATCTATTAAGTCTATGTTCTGGCCATAAAGAATTTCTTGACAAGCTGGTTCGGTATGGTAATAAAAATTAAAATCTCCCCCTATAATCAATCTTTTATTCCTGTTATTATTTACTAAAAACTGCTTAAAGGTTTCAGCCTCTTGCCTTCTAAGTTCTTCATTACTAGAACTACTTCCTGCTTTTAAATGAATGGAATAGATATATATAAAGCTGGTGTCATTAGCAATACCTAATTGATTTTTATGATAAAGAACATATTCACTAATGTCTCTGAGCTGGGTCGGAATTTGTTGCTGAGAATAAAGCTCAAATTTATTTTGATTATAGAAAAGCAAGTTATCTGTATCTGGACCATTAAAATACAATGCACTTTGAAAGTAATTGCTCGATCCATAATTTAAAACATTATTTTTTATTAAAGCTCCACCATTAAATGATGTAAGCTCGTTAACCACAAAAATATCTGGATGAATAAAATCTAAAATCTTTTTTAAAGTATCTACTCTATCTTGTTGAGAAGATGGAAAATTTAACAGGTTATAATAAGTGATTTTTAAGGAGTCTTGAGCAAAAAAATAAGTTAGTGAAATAGTTAAAAAAAACGTAATTAAAAACCTCATGAAGCCTTCTTAACTAAGAACATATAAACCGGGAAATGATCACTATATCCTCCTAAAAAACTAGAACCACCGTAAGTCCTAAAAGGGTACCCTTTATAATTGCCACTTGGATTTTTTAAAAAGGATTTATTGTAAACTACAGATTTATAAAAACTAAAAGAATTATACATATTATCAGTATCTATTTCCGATGGATTCACAATTAAAGATGGTGTTAAAATGAATTGATCAAATAAATTCCACTGGTCTCTGTAAGCTAAAGTTCCTATTCCTTTTTTGTAATGATCAAACATCGTATTATGCATTTGATTATTTCTTAAAAGTTTGGATCCATTGGCATTTAAAAAATCTTTAATACTTGGTGAGGTAGGATCATCGTTAAAATCGCCCATTAAAACCACCTTTGCTTTTTTATCTATTTGCTTAAGAGAATCTACAATAGATTTGGTCAACTTAGCAGCTTCTATACGTTTGGGTCTACTTTTAGCCTCACCTCCCCTTCTCGATGGCCAATGAACCACAATAAAGTGCATTTCTTCTCCTAATAATTTACCAGAAACTACCAATTGGTCTCTAGATCTGAACCTATCGTTGCCAGGAATTTTAAATTTAACTGATTTACTTGAAGTTACCTTGAAATGTAAGGGGTCGTAAATTAATGCACAGTCAATTCCTCTAGCATCTGGCCCTTCATGGTGAACAATTTTGTAATTCTTGTCAGCAATTGAAGGTTGACTTACTAAATCTTCTAAAACTAGTCTGTTTTCGATTTCACAAACGCCAATAATACTTGCTCCAAGTGGAGTTACTTCCTTACCTAAAGTATCTATAACAAAAGCCATATTTTTTAGCTTATGTAAATATTTAGCGGTATTGAAGTTTTTAGGCCCAAAAGGAGTAAAATCCTCTTGTAAAATCTTATTGGTATCAGGATCTACTATGGTATCAAAAAGATTTTCAAGGTTATAAAATGCAATACATTCTAAATTCAGCTCAAGAGACTTTCTGTCTTGAGAATATCCCACTTTTAGGAAGAGAAAAAATGTTAAAAAAATTAGATAAACTTTCAAGTTGAGAAATAATTTAAGTTACTTTTGAATAAAAGTAAACAACTTAATTTAATTTCAATACTTTAGGGCAAATGATTCTTAATTACTTCAAATCTAGTTTTATTTTTTCCTTGTTATTAATGTGCTGCTTTTCAGGTTTCAAAGGCCAAACAGATTCGTCATTTGTTGTAGACACTGTTAAAAATATAATTCCAGTATTTACTACCACAGTAGATTTACTGGACAATGAATTACAATCACAAGATATAAGTGGTTTATTACAATCTTCAAGAGATGTTTATGTTAATCAAGCAGGATTTAATTTCAGTGCCGCAAGATATAGATTGAGAGGATATAGCTCTGAAAATACTCGACTTTTTATGAATGGAATTCCTGTTAATGACCCTGAAAACGGATGGACGATATGGAGCTATTGGGGAGGGTTAAATGATGTTACTAGATATCCGGAAACAAGTTTTGGAATAACTAACTCTGCTGCAAATTTTGGAAGTATTGGAGCATATTCTTACATATCTGCCCTACCATCAGTGAAAAGAACAGGGTCTAGGGTCTCATATGCTTCAACCAACAGGTCCTACAGAAATAGAGCAATGTATACTTATAATTCTGGTCTTAAGAACAATGGCTGGGGATTTTTAATAAGTGGTTCCACTAGATGGTCTGATGAAGGTTATGTCCCCGGATCGTATTATAGTTCTGGAAGTTATTTATTATCTATAGAAAAGAAATTTAATGAAAACCATACTTTAAACTTCATGACTTTTGGAGCACCAACTGTACAAGGAAGACAAGGAATTGCTGTTCAAGAAACTTATGATTTAACTGGAGATCCTTTTTACAATCCTTACTGGGGCTATCAAACTCAAAGTGACGGAAGCCTTAAAAAGAGAAATGCAAGAAATAGAGACAACCATAAACCGTATATGACCTTGGGTCATTACTGGAAAGTTTCAGGAAAACTAAATATACAATCTAATTTATATGCCATTACAGGAAAAACAAGTAATACAAATTTAAACTGGGTAGATGCAAATGATCCAAGACCAGATTATTACAAGTATTTACCAAGTTATTTCGTAAATGACCAAGGAACACTTTCTGGAAATCAAATTATTGAAAACCAAGCACAGTACGACAATATTTCTCAACAGTGGCAGCAAAACAATCCTGACTACACACAGTTGAATTGGGATTTAATGTACAATGCCAACTACAATAATTTATTTACTCAAAATAATATTGGCAATATAGATTCCTCCTACACCGGAAGAAGATCTAAATACATCGTGGAAGAATACAGATTAGATCCAAGACATTATGGATTTAATACTTTTGGAAAGTATGACTTCAACGATAATAGCAGTTTAAATTTCGGGCTCAACATAAGCAATTATACTAGTAGAAACTATCGGAAGATAAATGATCTTTTAGGTGGGGATTTTTGGTTAGATATTGACCAGTTTGCTCTTAGAGATTTTAACGATCCTGCCCTTGCACAGAACGATCTTCAGAACATTAACAATATTGTTGGCAATGGAGATGTTTTTGGATATAATTACGACATTCATGTAAACAAAAATGAATTATTTGGCACCTACAGCTATAATAAAAAAAGAATAGAATCATTTATTGGTTTAAATGCGTCTACTACAACATTTTGGAGAGATGGAAAAATGCAAAACGGAAGATTTCCAGAAAGTTCATTAGGAAATTCTGAAAAACAAAATTTTTACAATTATGGTATAAAGCTTGGCTTTCTTTATAAAATTACTGGAAGACATTTATTATCCTTCAATGGAATGTATAAAACCGAAGCACCTTATGTTAGAAATGCCTATGTATCTCCAAGAACAAGAGACCAATTGGTTCCTAATTTAAGTTCTACAGAGATAATTTCAGGAGACCTTAACTACAATATAAGATTACCATTTCTAAAAGCGCGATTAACTGGTTTTTACACCCAAATAAATGATCAGACATGGGCAAGATCTTTTTACCATGATGAGTATAGAACTTTTGTAAATTATATGATGACTAATGTAGATCAAGTTTTTATGGGAATTGAACTAGGATTTGAAAGCAATATTACCTCCACCGTACAATTAACAGGTGCATTTACGATTGGAGATTATTTGTATAACTCTAGGCCAGTTGCTACCATTACAAGAGACAATTCCCAAGAACTAATTGCTTTGGATAAAGTAGTTTACCTTCAAAATTTTAAGATTGGAGGAATGCCCCAACAAGCTACTTCTTTAGGACTTAAATACAACGCTCCAAAATATTGGTATGCTGGAGTTAATTTCAATTATTTTAGAGACATATATCTTTCGCCAAATCCCGATAGAAGAACAGCAGAAGCAATTAGCGCATACGGAGCTGAGTATCCTTACAGAGACGAAATAATTGATCAAACCAAACTAAGTGATGGAAATGCTGTGAATTTATTTTGTGGGAAAAGCTGGAAAATCTATAAAAACGATAGTTATATAAGACTTGGTCTTAATGTCAATAATTTATTAAATAATACTTCTTTCAAAACTGGAGGATTTGAACAACTTAGATACGATGCCTCCAATGTTCAACGGTTCCCCAACAAATATGGCTACATGTATGGTAGAACCTATTTCCTAATGTTAAGTTATTTATTTTAAAAATGAAAAAAATTCAAAATTTACTACTAATAATATCTGTTACCTTATTTTTCTTTTCATGTAACAAAAAATACGACGATCCACCTGTTAATCAAGTTCCTATAGGAAATATTATTTCTATAAGTGACCTTAAAGATATGTTCACTGGTTCTTTGACCGTAATAGATAGCAATTATAGTATTTTCGGAAATATTACTACTGAAGAAACCAATGGGAATTTTTACAAAGAAGTTTTTATGCAAGATTTAAGTGGAGCCATTAAACTAAAATTAAAATCGTCTGGAGGTCTTTACATTGGGGATAGTGTAAGAATTAATATTCAGAATGTATCCATGAGCGAATATGGAGATTTAATACAACTAGAGAATATTGATGTGGATCAACAAGTAGTAAAAATTGCTACAGAAAAATTTATTGAGCCATATGAAGCTACCATAAACCAACTAAGTCTTTCTGAAGACCAGAGTAGATTAGTTAAATTAAATGATGTTGAATTTACAGAACTAGGAATGACCTATGCTGATGCAATTAATTTAAGTACAGGGTCAAGAATTCTTTCAGACTGTAACGGAAATACTGTTTCTGTTAGAACTAGTGGATACGCAAATTTTGCAAGCGATACTTTACCTACCGGAAAGGGTTCTGTTACTGGAATATTTACTGTTTATAATTCTGATAAACAATTTGTTATAAGAGATATTAATGAAGTACAACTAGATTCTTCTCGATGTAATGGTTCTTCTGGAGGAGGAGGGAGTGGCGGAGATATTTTGTACAAAGATTTTGAAGATGGATCTATAACTTCAGGTGGCTGGAAAAACTTTTGGAGTGGAACTAATCCAAATATAGGAGAGTGGGAGATTTATACCACTTTTGGGGTTAATGGACCAGTTGCAAAAGCAAGTAATTATTCTAATAGTAGCAACTATGCATGTGAAAGCTGGATGGTTTCACCACTATTTGACCTTACGGTTGCTTCTGCACCGTACTTAGTTTTTGATAATGTTACTAGATATAGTGGCAATGCATTGGAACTATATATCTCGTATGACTACGATGGATCAAGTAATCCTTCGCAACAAGGAACTTGGATAGATATTACTGGATATGTTCCTAACTGGGACACAGACGATTTTCAGTGGGACTTAGTATCCAGTGGAAACACAGATTTAACACCATTTATAGCACCATCTGTTGCGATAGCTTTTAAATATATTGGAACCAATTCTAATGGTGCAACATGGGAAGTTGATAATATTATTATTAGAGAATAATATTAGTAATTCATTAAAATTTTCTTAGGATCTTTTCCTTTAAAAACCATCTCTTCTGGATTTTCTAATACTTCTTTAACTTTTACTAAAAATCCAACACTATCTTTTCCATCTATTATTCTATGGTCATAAGAAAGAGCAAGGTACATAATTGGTCTAATCTCTACTTTTCCATCTATAGCCACTGGTCTTTGAACAATATTATGCATTCCTAAAATTGCTGATTGAGGAGGGTTTATAATTGGTGTACTAAGCATAGAACCAAAAACACCTCCATTGGTAATTGTAAAAGTTCCGCCAGTAATTTCTTCAATAGCTATTTTACCATCTCTAGCCTTTATTGCTAATTCTTTAATTTTAGATTCTATTTCTAATAAATTCATCTCCTCCGCATTTCTTAATACTGGAACCATCAGTCCTTTTTCTGTACTAACAGCAATTCCAATATCATTAAAATTATAAGAAATCATATGATCCCCATCTATCATAGAGTTGACTGTAGGGAACTCTTTTAAAGCAATAGTACAAGCATGGGTGAAAAAGGACATAAATCCCAAACCAACCCCGTATTTCTCTTTAAAAGCATCTTTGTATTTGGCTCTTAAATCCATAATTGGCTTCATGTCTACCTCATTAAAAGTAGTAAGCATTGCTGTTTCATTTTTTACAGTAACCAATCTTGATGCAATTTTCCTTCGTAGCATACTTAACTTACGAATCTCGCTTTTTCTATTGCCTTGTTCTGGTAAAGAAGCCAATAACTGAAGAATATCTTGTTTGGTAATTCTCCCTCCTTTTCCAGAACCCTCGATATGCTCTGCTTGAATATTATTCTCTACAATTATTTTTTTAGCTGCAACACTTGGATGTCCAGATGCATAAGTTTTTTCGTTAGTTGGCGAGGAACTAACTGGACCTGGTGATGGAGTTGAACTTTTTGTAATAGCCTTAGCTGAAGATTTACTACCTTCTGGTTTAGGAGCTGCCGTGTCAATCAAGCACACTACTTGGCCTACGGCTACAACATCCCCCATTTCAGCTTTTAAAGTAATAATTCCAGCTTCTTCTGCAGGTAATTCAAGAGTAGCTTTATCAGAATCAACCTCTGCTATGGTTTGATCTTTTTCTACATAATCTCCGTCTTCAACCATCCATTCTGCAATTTCAACTTCTGTTATAGATTCTCCTGGACTAGGGACTTTCATTTCTAATACTGACATAATTTATTTTTTTAAGAATAGGACATTACTTTATTAATAATTTCTTGGTGTCTTCTTTCGAAAACTTTAGGTGAACCTGAAGCAGGACTTCCAGATTCTTCTCTTGAAAAACACACTATTTTTGAATATTCCCATTTTCTGAGAATATAAGACCATGGACCCATATTTAATGGTTCCTCCTGAGCCCATACATACTTACAATCCTTTCCGTATTTATTAAAAATTAATTTTAGTTGTGTCTCTGGAAAAGGATAAAGCTGTTCTAATCTAACAAATGCAATATTTACTTTATCAAGAGTTTCATAATGCTCAATTAGATCATAATAAAATTTACCAGAGCATAAAACTACCTGATTGGTTTTTGAGGGTGTTGCAAGAGAATCATCAATAACTTCTTGAAAGGAACCTGATGACATTTCCTCGATTGAAGAAACTGCTCTATGGTATCTTAATAGTTTTTTCGGTGTAAACACTACCAATGGCTTTCTAAAAGGTCTAGCAATTTGTCTTCTTAAAAGATGGAAGTAATTAGCAGGGTTAGTACAATTAGCAACTTGAAAATTTTCTTCTGCGCACAACTGTAAAAAACGTTCTATTCTTGCTGACGAATGCTCGGAACCCATTCCTTCATATCCGTGTGGCAAAAGCATTACTAAACCGTTAGGTGTTCCCCATTTATCCTCAGCAGCACTTAAAAACTGATCAATAATTATCTGTGCTCCATTAAAGAAATCTCCAAACTGGGCCTCCCATATAGTTAATCCATTTGGGGTATTGAAAGCATAACCATAGTCAAATCCTAAAACAGCATATTCAGAAAGAAGAGAATTGTAAATTTCAAATTTTCCTTGGTGATCATTAAGAAGGTTTAAAGGAATTATCTCTTCTTCGTCGTCTTCTGTTTTAACAATAGCATGTCTGTGTGAAAATGTACCTCTTTCAACATCTTGACCAGAAATTCGGATAGATTTGCCCTCATCAAGAAGTGAAGCGTATGCTAAAAGCTCGCCCATTGCCCAATCTAGTTTATCCGATTCAATCATTTTTAACCGATCGTCAAAAAGCTTGACAATTTTTCTAAAATATTTTTTACCTTCTGGCAATGAATTCATTTTTTTTGCAATTGAAAGCAGCTTATTTTTCTCTACACCCGTAGGTGGAGAATTTATAAAATCATTTGGGCTTGATTTTCTGAAATCAGTCCAAACTTCTTCAAGGAAATTGGTGATTTTGGCTTTTTCAATTTGTTTAGCATCGTTTAAACGTTCTTGAAGCATATCATCAAATTCTTTTTCCATTTGATTACCTTCTTCAATATTTACAACATTTTCATCCACTAATTTTTTTAGATAAATTTCTCTTGGGTTGGGATGATTAGCAATTATTTTGTAAAGTTTAGGCTGGGTGAATTTTGGTTCATCACCCTCATTATGGCCATATTTTCTGTAGCACAATAAATCAACGAAAACATCTCTCGAATATTCTTGTCTATATCTAAGAGCGATGTCGAGAGTTTGAACTACTGCTTCAATATCATCACCATTAACATGAAATACTGGACATAGAGTAGATTTGGCAATATCTGTACAATAGGTACTTGACCTTGCGTCTAAATAGTTGGTCGTAAATCCTACTTGATTGTTGATTACTATATGCAGACTTCCGCCTGTTCTATATCCCTTTAACTGTGCCATTTGAATTACTTCATAAACAACGCCTTGACCGGCTATTGCAGCATCACCATGAATTAAAATGGGTAAAATTTTCTTCTCGTCTCCACCTAATTCGTGGTCAATTTTAGATCTTGTAATCCCTTCAACTACTGGATCTACTGCTTCTAAATGAGATGGATTTGGTGACAATGTTATTTTCACATTATTGCCACTATCTGTCGTAACTTCAGAGGTTATACCCAAGTGGTATTTGACATCTCCATCAAAGAGAACTTCTTCATCGTATTCTTTCCCCTCAAATTCACTAAATATCTTGTCATAAGTTTTATTAAAAATATTTGCCAAAACATTCAATCTTCCTCTATGAGCCATTCCTACAACAAATTCTTTCAAACCTAAATTAGAACCATTTTCAATTAAAACATCCAAGGCGGGAATTAAAGACTCTGCGCCTTCAATTGAAAATCGTTTTTGTCCAACAAACTTTTTTTGAAGAAATTGTTCAAATACTGTAGCTTGATTTAATTTATGTAAAATATGTTTTTTTTGATCTTTAGAAAACTGTGGTCTATTTTTTAGTTCTATATTTTTTCTAATCCATTCAACTCTTTCTGGATGTCTAATATATTGGTACTCGATTCCAATTGATTCGCAATAAGTTGCTTCTAAGTGAATAATTATGTCATTCAATGAACAAGGTTCTAAGCCAACCTGTTCACTAGCCTGAAATACAGTCAATAAATCTTCCTGATCCAAACCAAAGTTTTTAATTTCTAAAGTAGGATGGTATTTTCTTCTCTCTCTAACTGGATTTGTTTTTGTAAAAAGATGTCCTCTAGAGCGATAGGCGTTTATTAAATTAATAACCCTAAACTCTTTTAAAACATTGGTTGGTATTTCATCGACTTCTTGGTAATTAAATTTAGAAAACTCGTAGCCATCAAAAAAACTCCTCCAACTTGGCTCAACTAATCTTTTATCCACTAAATATCTTTGATGCAACTCATCTATATAGTCTATATCTATATTGTTTAAAAAAGAAAATCTATCTAATGCCATTATACTAACAAATATGCAAAATAATTAATTGTTATGACACTTGGAAAGAAGATTCTTTCAGGACTATTAAAATAAAACTTATACTTAAAAAAGAAAGACAATAATTCTATTTAAATTTTAAGATTTGATACTAAACAATACCTTCGATGTGAATTCTTAAATGTAATTTCGTAATATGAAAATTTTAATAACTGGCGGTTCTGGTTTACTTGGTTCTGCACTCACAAAAAAATTATTAAAAAAAAATATTGAAGTAGTTCATCTTACCAGAAACAAAAGTTCAAAAAATGATGTTAAAAATTATCTATGGAACTGGAAGAAGAATGAAATTGATGAAAACTGTTTTACAGGAGTAACTCACATTGTTCATCTGGCAGGTGCAGGAATTGCGGATAAACCATGGACACAAAAAAGAAAAGAGCAAATTGTTAAAAGTAGAGTTCTCACTACACGACTTATGCTTTCAAAAATAATCGAACTTAACTTACCAATATCTGCATTTATTGCTGCTTCTGCAGTTGGAATATATGGTGCTCAAATAAGTGAAAAAATTTTTAATGAAGAAGATGAGCCATTTGAAGACTTTTTGGGAAACTGCTGTAAGCAATGGGAAAAATCTATAGACAAATTTGAAACTATGTCTAGAGTTGTCAAACTAAGATTAGGGGTGATTCTTGATAAAAACCAGGGTGCCCTTCCAAGAATAGCCAATATGGTTAAAAATGGAATAGGATCTCCATTAGGGGATGGTCAACAATATATGCCTTGGATTCATATGGAAGATGCTATTAATATATTCTTCGAATCTATTATAAATGAAAAAATTTCAGGAACTTTTAATGTGGTATCTAGTGACTACATAACCAATTCAGAATTGACTAAAAAAATTAGTGAAGTTTTAAATAAAAAAATATGGCTTCCCAATGTGCCTAGTTTTGTACTTAAATTTCTATATGGAGAAATGGCTGACACCATATTAAAAGGGGTTAAAGTTTCTAACGAAAAATTAAAAGAAATAGAACTGAAATTAAAATATGAGAAAATAGAGGATGCTCTTTCAGAAATTTATTCTTAAAACTTTCTATTCATTAACTGAACAGAAAAATTTTCTACAATTTTCTTTTTTTCTTTTGATAAAGATAAGTTTCGCAGATAAATCATAGACCTATTATAAAAATCATTTTTTGATTCTTGAGCTACTTTCAAAACGTCATATTTGAGGTAAAAATCTTTTACTTTTGATACTTTATGATCATTACTAAGTTGTTTATCAGCAATAATATCGTTAACCATATTTTGATCTTCTTTGGATGCCTTATTTAAAAAGTCTATGAATAAAATTGTTTTCTTTTTTTCAATAATATCCCCACCAACTTGTTTCCCAAAATTATCTTCATTTGGAAATACGTCCAAAATATCGTCATGAATTTGAAAAGAAGTTCCGAGATTAAATCCAAAATCGTAAAGCAATTGTGCATCTTTTTTGGATGCTCCCCCAATTATTGCTCCCATTTTTAAGGAACACGCAACCAATACTGCAGTTTTAAGCTGAATCATATTTACATAATCACTAATAGAAATTATTTCTAGTTTCTCAAATTCCATATCTAAAGACTGCCCCTCACATACTTCTACAGCAGTTTGTTGGAAAATTTGATGCAAAGTTGGTGACTGAGAAGAAGAATTTGATAAAAGCTGGTTTACAATTGCATACAATAAATCACCAGAGAGAATAGCGATGTTTTCATCCCACTTTTTATGTACAGCAGGCAAGTTTCTCCTAATTGGCGCTTGGTCCATAATATCATCATGAATTAGAGTGAAATTATGAAAAAGCTCAATTGCAATTGCTTCATTTATAGCTAAAAGAGGCTGATTAGAGAATAAATCTGTAGCCATTAAAGCAAGAGAAGATCTAAACCGTTTTCCGCCATTTCTAATTATATACTTTATAGGGTCATAAATTGGAAGAGATGGTAATTTTTCGCTAAATAATCTTAACTCATTGTCAATAATTTCTTTGTACTTAATTAGCATAATAATTTATCAATCAATTAAACTCATCAAATAATTTCCATAACCACTTTTTAAAAGAGGAATAGCAAGTTCTTTAAGCTTTGTATCGTTTATGAAGCCTTTGGAGTATGCAACAGCTTCAATACAACCCACTCCAAAACCTTGTCTTTCTTCTATAGTTTGAACAAAGTTGGAAGCTTGAATAAGTGAAGTGAAAGTACCTGTATCCAACCAAGCAATTCCCCTTGGAAGAGTTTTAACTTGTAATTTTCCTGATTTTAGATATTCCTGATTAATATCTGTAATTTCATATTCTCCTCTTTCACTAGGTTTTAAGTTATAAGCGATTTTAATCACATCATTATCGTAAAAATAAAGACCTGGTACTGCATAATTTGATTTTGGATTTTCTGGCTTTTCCTCAATAGAAATAGCTTTTCCCTGATTGTCAAATTCAACTACTCCGTACCTTTCTGGATCATGTACTCGATACGCAAATATTAATCCCCCATCAGGATCATTAGAACTTTCTAATTTTTCCCCCATACCACCTCCGAAAAATATATTGTCTCCAAGAATTAGAGCAACATTGTCGTTTGCAATAAACTGTTTGCCAATTACAAATGCTTGGGCTAAACCGTTTGGTTCATGTTGAATTTGATATTCAAATCTGCAACCTAATTTAGAACCATCCCCTAAAAGATGTTTAAATAATGGCTGGTCATTTGGTGTTGTAATAAATAGTATCTCTCTTATTCCAGCTTGCATTAATGTGGAAAGAGGGTAATAAATCATAGGCTTGTTATAAACAGGCATTAATTGTTTGCTTACTGCTAATGTAAGTGGGTGAAGTCTAGTTCCTGAACCACCTGCTAAAATAATTCCTTTCATTTTTTATAATTTATCTAATTCTATGTCGGAATCATCATAAAAATAATCTTCCGAATTTTTAAAGTTTTTGGTTAAAACTATTTTTTCTAGTGATAAAAGTAAAGATGGCAATAAAATTAAATTGGTAAGCATAGCAACAAATAGGGTTAAAGAAACTAAAACACCCAGTGCTTGAGTACCTCCAAATTCAGAAGCAGTGAAAATTGAAAATCCAAAGAACAAAATTATAGAAGTATAAATCATACTAACTCCAGTTTCTTTTATAGAAATTTCAACAGCACTAGAAATAGTTTTTGATTTCAACTCCTGACGATATTTTGCCAAAAAGTGAATAGTATCATCTATAGATATTCCAAAAGCAATACTAAATACTAAAATTGTAGATGGCTTAATACTAATTCCAAAAAAACCCATTAAGGCAGAAGTAAAAATTAAAGGCAATAAATTTGGGAGTAATGACACCAAGACCATTTTAATTGATTTGAATAGAAGAGCCATAATTATTGCAATTACCATAATTGCCAGAAGTAAACTAATTATTAAATTCTTAATCATATAAGTAGTTCCTTTAGTAAATAAAACACCAGAACCAGTGATATCAGACTTAACCTTTAAGGATCCCACAGATTGCTTAATAGCGTCTCTATACTGCTGTTTTCCATATAGTTTTTCAATGTCAGAATTTCTCTTGGGAAATTCATTATTTAAAGCCAAATCGCCATTAGTCAAAATTTGTTTTACCCTGTATCTTATAATTTGGTTAGAGGAATAAAATTTATCTACTGCACCGTCTTTCAGAGCTTTATCATAAAGAATTTGTTCTGGATTAATAATGCTATCTATTCTATAATTTATTCTTTCGATCAAGCTGTCCATTGCTGCAGTACCAATATCTGCGATTTGCAAAGTAATTCTTGTTGTTAAATGTGTTGAGTCGAGAAAACTTCCAACAAAACCATTACTATTGTCAGTTTTGGAGTTAACAAAACTATTCTTAAAATATTTTGATTTTATAATGCGAGAAAAATATTTTTGATCCTTTGATTTACTAAAATTCAGATTATATTTTGATTTCTTCCCATTGGAATAAGATTGAGAAATAAATTTCATCGCATCCACGATAGATAAAGACTTTGAAAGATATTTTTCTGATTTTAAGGACTCTTGTAGTTTTTGAATTTTTGCAATATTTGAAAAGCTTTTATAAATAGTATCCTTGTAGGTTAGCACTATTTCAAAAGGAAGAACTCCGTTAAGCTCTTTCTCAAAAAATTTCAAATCCTTTACTATTTGTCCTTTTTCTGGAAAATCATCTGTGAAATTTCCCGTAACATGCATTAAACTCACTCCGTAAGCTCCAAAAAATAACAATATAATTGTAGTTAAATATACCTGCTTTCTGTAGTTTTTTGAGAAAATGACTAATGCATTTACAAAACTAAAAATCCATTTCCTGTCCAAATGTTTGGTGTGCTTTTCATTGGGGGGAGGTAAAAAACTATAAATAATTGGAACTAGACATATACTTATTACAAACATACACAGAATGTTTATAAATGAAACCAACCCAAACTCAATCATTATTGAAGAGTTTGTGAAGACAAATGTTCCAAAACCCAAAGCGGTGGTTGCATTGGTTAAAAAAGTAGCATTTCCTACTTTCTGAATAATTTTATCTAAAGCAGATAGTTTATCACCATGATTTTTAAACTCTTGTTGGTATTTATTAATTAAATAAATACAATTCGGGATACCAATGACAATTATTAATGGTGGAATTAAAGCCATAAGAGAAGTCAACTCATAGCCAAATGCTCCAATAACTCCCATAGACCAAACAACACCTACTAAAACAACAATCAAAGAAATAATAACTACTTTGAAAGATTTAAAAAACACTAAAAGCAATATCGAAGTAACCAAAAGAGCTAATAAGACAAATATTTTTAATTCTGATTTAATTATTGTCATAGTATATGACCTTATATAAGGAAGACCGGAGAATCTCCAATTTTCAAATAAATGATCGTAGGTCATTGCAATTTCATTTATTTCGCTAATAAGAGAACCTCTGGATTTGGAATTAAACACCTCCTTGTTTAAGAACAACATCATCAAATGGAGATCACTAGAATTTTTATAGACAATATTTTCATAGAAACTAAGGTTGCTAATAATATTAGAAATACTATCAATTTTTTCTTGTTTTAGTGGGTATTTATCTATTATCTGAACCAGATTAAATTTATCTTCTTTCTTGTCTTTAATTATGTTGTATAAATGTCCCTCTGAGAAAATAGAATCTATTGCATTCTTATAGTAACTGGTATCTTTTTCTTTTACTAAAACAGAAACATTTCCAATACTATCGGCCATTTCTAACCAAGCATTGAATTTTTTTTCAGAATAAAAGTTAGGCTCTGTTGTTGCAATAACTAACATCAAACCATCTTGACCAAAATTTGATTTAAAATTTTCGTATGCAATATATGTAGAATCGTTTTCTGGAAGGAGTTTGTTTATTTGATACTGAAGCTTAATTTTAGTAGCAAAAAAACCAAAAAAGATTGTTAGAACTAAAATCAGAAAAACAATTAAAATTCTGTTATTAAGAATAATTTTAGAAATATTCTTCCACATTTTAAACTAATTTACTTTAATCAATTACTAAGTTATCAATTAATAGAGAAGTTAAAGACAAATAGAATAAAGGATTTTACTAATTTTAGAAAATAAATGCATAAATCTGAATTAATAGCTTTAATAAAGTTTTTTTCTGCGAAAAAAGTAGTGAATGTTATTAAGCTTTACATAAGTTTTATCATTTCAAGAATTTTCAAAAAATCATTCATTTACGGGCTTCCCTTTGCTTTAAGTATAGAACCTACTACGTCCTGTAACTTGGGTTGTCCAGAATGTCCAAGTGGACTAAAACAATTCACTAGAAAAACAGGTAATCTTTCCATCTCTCTAAATAAAAAAATAATTGATGAACTTAAAGGAAAACTAACTTATATAAATTACTATTTCCAAGGTGAGCCATATATAAATAAAAACTTTTTTGAGTTTATCAATTATGCTAATTCAAAAAAAATATTTTGTTCTACCTCAACTAATGGTCATTTTTTAAATGATGAGAACTGTATAAAAACTATTGAATCTGGCTTAAAAAGATTAATTATCTCTATTGATGGAAATAGCCAGGAGACCTATGAAGTATATCGCAAAAAAGGGAAATATAAAAGAGTAATAGATGGAACAAAAAACATTATAAAATGGAAAAAGGAATTAAATAGTCTTTACCCTCACATAATCTTTCAATTTTTAGTTGTTAAAACCAACGAGCATTTAATAGAAGAGATGAAAACTTTGACAGCTGATCTAGGTGTAGATGAATTACGTTTAAAGACAGCTCAATTCTACAACTATGAAAACGGAAATGAATTGATTCCAGATAACGAAGAATATTCTAGGTATATAAAAACAAAAAGTGGAAAGTATGCCCTCAAAAATAAATTTTCTAATCATTGCTGGCGAATGTGGAGCAGTGCTGTAGTAACTTCAAAAGGTAGAATTGTACCTTGTTGTTTTGACAAAGACGCAGTATATACTCTAGGAAATTTGGAAAAGGAAAATTTTGAAAAAATTTGGCAAAGTAAAAAATACAATCTTTTTAGAAAACAAATATTTTCCGATAGAAAAGAGATAGAAATTTGTCAGAACTGTTCAGAAGGGTCAAAAGTATGGGCATAAAAAAAGCCCTATTAAGGGCTTTAAATAAATTAAATAAGAATTTTAATGATCGTGACCATCATGTTCATTATCTTCAGAAGCTTCTTCCATTGTGGAATCAGCAACAGCTTCTTCCATTGTAGAATCAGCGACTGGAGCAACTTCTTCAACTGGAGCAACTTCTTCAACTGGAGCAACTTCTTCAACTGGTTCAGCAGCAGGAGCTTCTTCTGTTGCAGCACCACAAGATATCATCAATGCAGTAACAGGTAAAATCCAAAACTTTTTCATAATAATTGGTTTAAATATTTATAATTTGCATATTAAGTGTTGCAAAACTGTAGATATTTTTGATAAAATCCTAATTATCAGCTATAAAAGTGTAATAAGATTTTAAACTTTCATAATGTCTAATTCTTTAACAGCTACTAAATCGTCGACTTTTTTTGTGAAAGTATCGGTTAATTTTTGGATGAATTCTTCAGAATCTTTGACTTCGTCTTCACTAAGTCCTTCATCTTTCAGGGTTTTTATCATATCATTAGCATCCTTTCTTTGAGATCTAATACTAACTTTTGCATTTTCACCTTCAGATTTGGCTGTTTTAACAAGATCTTTTCTTCTTTCTTCTGTTAAAACTGGAACTGAAATAATAATAACTTCCCCATTATTCTGGGGATTTAATCCTAGATTGGCATTGATAACAGCTTTTGTAATTTCATCTAACATAGGTTTTTCCCATGGTTGGATAGTTAGGGTTCTAGAATCCAAAGTACTTACATTTCCAATCTGAGCTAATGGAGTAGGAGAACCATAATAGTCAACTTTGACTGTGTCTAGCATTGAGGGGTTTGCTCTTCCAGCTCTAATTTTACTTAGTTCAACTGAAAGATGAGAAACACACTTATTCATTGCTAACTCAGCTTCATCTAAAATAATATCAACTTCTTCCATTTAAGATTTATATTGTTACTAAGGTTCCAATCTTGTCACCTAATATAACTTTTTTTAAATTACCAGGGCTATTCATATCAAAAACAACAACAGGTATTTCATTTTCTTTACAAAGAGTAAACGCAGTCATATCCATGATTTTCAATTGTTTATCATAAGCTTGATCAAAAGTTAGAGAATCAAACTTTAGAGCATTACTATTTTTTTCTGGATCTGAATCGTATACTCCATCGACTCTTGTACCTTTAAGAATTACATCTGATTCAATTTCTACAGCTCTAAGAGATGCTGCAGAATCTGTTGTGAAAAAAGGGTTTCCAGTTCCAGCACCAAAAATTACAATTCTTCCTTTTTCCAAGTGTCTTACTGCTTTTCTTTTAATATATGGTTCTGCAATTTGCTTCATCTCTATAGCAGACTGAAGTCTGGTAATTAGTCCAATAGACTCCAAAGCAGACTGAAGAGCCATACTGTTAATCATGGTCGCTAGCATTCCCATATAGTCTCCTTGGGTTCTATCCATACCACCCTTTTCAGCTTGAACACCTCTAAATATATTTCCTCCGCCAATAACAATACCAATTTCCACATTCATTTCAGAAATCTCTTTAATATCTTTAGCATATTGCATTAACCTATTATTATCAATACCAAATTGCTTTTCTCCCATAAGGGCTTCTCCGCTTAATTTTAGTAAAATTCTTTTATACTTCATAGTTTTTTAAAATTAGCTCAAAAAAAAGAGAGCTAAAAGCTCTCTAAATATAAATAACAAAATTAAATTGATAGTGAATATCTCTTAAAACTTGTGATCATTAAGTCTGGATCACTTTCTTTAAGAAATTGACCGACAGATTTTTTATTGTCTCTAATAAATGCTTGGTTTACTAGTGTAGTCTCTTTAAAAAATTTATTTAATCTTCCTTTAGCAATTTTCTCAGCCATTTCAAGGGGTTTTCCTTCTTGGATAGCAAGTTCTTTACCAACTTCAATTTCTCTATCAATAACATCTTGGCTCACGGAGTCCTGGTCTAATGCAATAGGATTCATAGCAGCTACTTGCATAGCAACTTGCTTGCCAATATCTTCTGCATCCATTGTAAGACCTACTAGTGAAGCTATTTGGTTCCCTGGATGATTGTATGCAACTACTTTTTCTGAAACAATTTTTTCAAAGAAAGAAATTTCAATTTTTTCTCCTATGACACCACTTTGCTCAGTAATTTTTTCTGAAATGGATAATTCAGAATCTTGATATTTTAATTTTAAAAAATCTTCTAGAGAATCAGAATTTGAATCCAGGGCTAATTCAATAAAATAATTAGCTAGTTTACTAAAATCATCGTTTTTAGCAACAAAATCAGTTTCGCAATTTAAACAGATTAGATATCCAATATTATTATTAGATTTTGCAATGACTAGCCCCTCTTTAGCATCTCTATCCCCTCTTTTGGCAGCTATTTTTTGACCTTTTTTCCTTAAAAAGTCAATAGCGGCTTCTAAATCTCCGTTAGATTCAGTAAGTGCTTTTTTACAATCCATCATTCCAGCACCTGTCTTTTTTCTTAGCTCATTTACGTCTTTAGCAGTGATACTCATTTAATTAAATTTAAGATTTAACTTCTTTTTTATCTTCTTCGCTTAATTTTGCTTCTTCTTTCGCAGCTTCTTTTGCAGCTTTTTCTTCTGCAATTTTATCTTTAGCTTGTTTTCTCTCGCCTAAACCTTCTTTAATAGAATCGCATAGAGCAGTTATAACTAGGTTAATAGATTTTGTTGCATCATCATTTGAAGGAATAATAAAATCAATGCCTTCGGGACTAGAGTTAGTATCCACCATAGCAAATATTGGAATATTTAAGTTTTTGGCTTCTGAAACCGCAATATGTTCTTTTTTGACATCTACAATAAAGATTGCTGCTGGTAATCTATTCATTTCTGAAATGCTTCCAAAAACCTTTTCAATTTTATCTCTTTGTCTTGTAAGTTGTAATCTCTCTCTCTTAGATAAATGCATTGCTGTACCATCTTTCATCATCTTATCAATTGATATCATTTTTTTAATGGTTTTCCTTGTTGTCTTAAAATTAGTAAGCATTCCACCTGGCCATCTTTCAGTAACAAATGGCATATTTATTTCGGAGACTTTTGATGATATAATTTCTTTAGCTTGCTTCTTAGTTGCTACAAATAAAATTTTTCTGCCAGATTTAGCTATTTGATTAACTGCATTAGATGCATCTTCAAGCTTAATAAGTGTCTTGTTAAGGTCTATAATGTGAATACCTTTTTTTTCATCAAATATATATGGAGACATACTTGGATTCCACTTTCTTTTTAAATGTCCAAAATGCACTCCGGCATCTAACATTTCTTCAAAAGTTACTTTACTCATAATGTTTACTTTCTTTTTACTGTTATTTTAATCAGCAGAAGTATAGTAGCAAATTAATGGTCTATACAACTTAGATACTAAACTATACACCCAGGTGTATATTAATTTAAAATTTTATCTTTTGCTAAATTGAAATTTCTTTCTAGCTTTAGGTTGACCTGGTTTCTTTCTTTCGACCATTCTTGGGTCTCTAGTCATTAATCCTTCTGCTTTTAAAAGCGGTTTGTATTCTGCATCAATTTCTACAAGAGCTCTAGAAATAGCTAACCTTATAGCTTCTACTTGACCAGTATTTCCACCACCTTTAACATTAATAGTAGCATCGTATTTACCTTTAGTTCCGGTCAACTCAAATGGTTGAAATATTTTGTATTGTAGAACATCTGTTTTAAAATATTCCTTATGATCTCTTTTATTGATGATGATTTTGCCTTTACCACTTTTGAGGTAAATTCTAGCAACTGAAGATTTTCTTCTTCCTAATTTATTGATTACAGACATTTAATTATTAATTAAGTTCTACTTTTTTTGGTTTTTGAGCTTGTTTATCGTGATTTTCACCAACAAAGACATACAGATTTCCAAACAGTTTTTTTCCTAGTCTATTTTTAGGTAGCATACCTTTAACAGCTTTTTCTACTAATCTCTCTGGAAACTTTTTTAATAAGGAAGATGCATTTATTGATCTTTGCCCTCCAGGATAACCAGTGTGTCTAATATATTCTTTATTCTCCCACTTATTACCAGATAATGTAACTTTCTCAGCATTAATTACCACTACATTATCACCACAATCAACGTGAGGTGTGTAATCTACTTTATGTTTTCCTCTTATTAAACTGGCTATTTTACTAGATAGTCTTCCTAAAGGCTGACCCTTTGCATCAATTAACAACCACTCTTTACTTACAGTTTCACTGTTAGCAGATACTGTTTTATAACTTAAATGACTCACTTTGATTATCTTAATTTTTATTTATTGGGGTGCGAAGATATGATATAATTTTGATACTGACAATGGGGAGAGCAAATTTTTAAAACATCTACTTAAATGACCTTTAACTCTTTTCCTACTTTTATAAATGCATTAACTGCTTTATCTAAATGCTCTTTGGTATGAGCTGCTGAAATTTGTGTTCGAATTCTTGCCTGGCCCTTGGCTACAACTGGATAGAAAAAACCTACTGCATAAACACCTTCTTTGAGTAACATATTTGCAAAATCCTGAGATAATGCAGCGTCATAAAGCATTATTGGAACAATTGGAGAATCTCCGGACTTAACATCAAAACCTGCACTAATAATTTTTGTTTTGAAATACTTAGTGTTTTCTTCTAATTTATCCCTTAGTTGAGTATTATTTTCAATAATTTCAAAAACTTTATTTGCTGCTCCAACTATCGATGGTGCTAAGGAATTGGAAAAAAGATAAGGTCTAGATTTTTGTCTTAGTATTTCAATGATTTCTTTTTTCCCTGTTGTGTATCCTCCCATTGCACCTCCAAGAGCCTTGCCTAATGTTCCAGTTATAATATCAACACGATCCATAACATTATGATATTCTGGAACTCCCCTCCCAGTTTTACCAATAAAACCAGCTGAATGACATTCATCGGTCATTACCATTGCGTCATACTTTTCGGCTAAATCACATATTTTATTCATTTTAGCGATATCACCATCCATAGAAAATACACCATCAGTTACTATGATTTTATTTCTTAAACCTTTAGATTTTATTAATTGAGCCTCTAAATCAAGCATATCACTGTGCTTATATCTAAATCTTTGTGCTTTACAAAGTCTTACTCCATCAATAATAGATGCATGATTTAATTCATCAGAAATAATTGCATCTTCTGGACCAAATAATGGTTCAAAAAGACCACCATTAGCATCAAAAGCAGCCGCATAAAGTATTGTATCTTCAGTTTGATAAAAATCGGCAATTCTTTTCTCCAATTCTTTATGAATATCTTGAGTTCCACATATAAATCTTACCGAAGACATTCCAAAACCATGGGTTTCAAGTGCAGATTTTGCAGCTTCTACAACTTCCTTATTAGAGGATAATCCAAGGTAATTATTGGCACACATAATAACAACCTCTCCACCATCACTAACTTTAACACTTGCTCCTTGTGATGTTGTGATGACCCTCTCCTTTTTTAAAAGCCCCTTAGATTCAATATCTGAAAGTTCTTTACTTAGTTGGTTTTTGATTTTTCCGTACATAAATTAAACTATACCTTGATCTATCATTGCATCTGCAACTTTTACAAATCCAGCAAGATTTGCACCTTTTACATAATCGATGTATCCATCTTCTTCTTTCCCATAGGCTACACATTGGTCGTGAATGTCCAACATAATATTGTGAAGTTTAGTATCTACCTCTTCTCTTGTCCAATTGTATCTAAGTGAATTTTGTGACATTTCTAATCCTGAAGTTGCTACACCACCAGCATTAGATGCTTTTCCTGGTGCAAATAATATTTTATTATTTATAAAAAAAGTAATTGCTTCTGGTGTAGAAGGCATATTAGCACCCTCAACTACTGCAATACAACCATTTTCCACCAATAAATTAGCATGCTCTTCATTAAGTTCATTTTGAGTTGCACATGGTAGGCCAACCTCTACTGCAACCGACCACGGTTTTTCACCTTCGTGAAAAGTAGAATTTGGATATTTTTCAATATACTCAGAAATTCTTCCTCTTTGTTTATTTTTCAAATTCATAATCCATGCAAGTTTATCTTTATCAATTCCATCTGCATCGTGGATATATCCCTTAGAATCACTCATGGTTACAACTTTAGCACCTAACTGAATACATTTTTCACAAGCATATTGGGCAACATTTCCAGATCCAGAAATAGCAACTTTTTTATTTTTCAAATCGTCACCTTTGTTTTTTAACATTTTTTCAGCAAAATATACTACACCATATCCGGTAGCCTCGGGTCTTATTAGCGACCCTCCCCAATTGACTCCTTTGCCAGTTAAAACTCCGGTAAATTCATTTCTAAGTCTTTTGTATTGTCCAAACATATAGCCTATTTCTCTACCTCCAACACCAATATCTCCGGCAGGAACATCAGTATTTGGGCCAATATGTCTTGATAATTCTGTCATAAATGATTGACAAAACTTCATCACCTCATTGTCTGATTTCCCTTTTGGATTAAAATCTGAGCCTCCCTTACCTCCTCCCATCGGGAGAGTAGTTAATGAGTTTTTAAAAATTTGCTCAAAACCTAAAAACTTAAGGATAGATAAATTTACAGATGGATGGAATCTTAAACCTCCTTTATAAGGACCTATTGCAGAATTAAACTCCACACGATATCCTCTGTTAACTTGTGGTTCTCCTGCATCATCAATCCATGGAACTCTAAATTGTATCACTCTCTCTGGCTCCACAATTCTTTTTAAAATTTTAGCTGATTTATATTTTATATTTTTCTCAATAAAAGGAATAACAGTTTCTGCCACTTCTTCAACTGCTTGAATGAATTCTGGCTCATTGCCATTTTTAATAATTAATTCCTCCATGAAGGAATCAATTTGTATTTTGTATTCAGACATAATAAGGTTTGTGCGTTAAAATATTTACCCAAATGTATGGAATTTTATTTTCTGATTTTGTGGATGTTAATTAAATTATTGTGTGGTTTACGTAAAACAAAGTATAATCGTCTGTTTGGCATTGTTAAATTTGAGTATTGAATAAATCTGAATTTGATATATCTACTAAAAATCCCTCTAATGAGGAGCATTTTTACTATTCTAAAGATGGATTGATTATTTTTACAGAAAAATACCATGAAAAAAGGGGTTATTGTTGTGAAAGTAAGTGCAAACATTGTCCATACGGATTTTCTAAGTAACAATATATTCAATTTACAATATGTCTGAATTTAAAAACTCCATTTCCAAAGGAATCCCAGAATTATTACCAGATTTTAAAAAAAGATCTGAAAATATTAGCCATGCCCCTAACAGAAAAGATTCTTTAACTAGAGACGAAAAAGCATTAGCACTAAAAAATGCTTTAAGATATTTTCCAGAAAATCAGCATAGCATTTTAGGTCCTGAGTTCAAAGAAGAATTAGAATTGTATGGGAGAATATACATGTATAGATTTCAACCAGATTATGAAATTTATGCTAGACCCATCGACCACTATCCTGGGAAGTCTGTTCAAGCTAAATCCATCATGTTAATGATTCATAACAACCTTGATCCAGCCGTAGCTCAACACCCAGAGGAACTTATCACATACGGAGGGAATGGTTCTGTATTTCAAAACTGGGCTCAGTATCTTCTTACCATGCAATACTTATCTAACATGGAAGATGACCAAACATTGGTAATGAACAGCGGTCATCCACTTGGTCTATTTCCATCCCATGAAAATGCTCCGAGAGTAGTGGTATCCAATGGAATGATGATTCCTAACTATTCAAAACAAGATGATTGGGAAAAATTTAATGCTTTAGGAGTTACTCAGTTTGGTCAAATGACAGCAGGTTCATACATGTATATAGGTCCTCAAGGGATTGTACATGGCACTACAATAACACTACTTAATGCCTGCAGAAAAATAGATGACTTTGGTCCTGCTGGTAAGTTATTTGTCACTGCTGGGCTAGGCGGAATGAGCGGAGCACAACCCAAAGCTGGAAACATTGCGGGAGTTATTTCCGTAACTGCAGAAATAAATCCAAAAGCAAGTTTTAAAAGATATGAGCAAGGGTGGGTTGATGAGATAATTAGTGATTTAGACGAGCTTTGTAAAAGAGTTAAGGTTGCAAAAAAAAATAAAGAAGTCGTGTCAATTGCATATGATGGAAATATCATAGACGTTTGGGAAAAATTTCATTACGAAGATATTTTTATTGATTTAGGGTCAGACCAAACCTCTTTGCATAATCCTTGGGCAGGAGGTTACTATCCTACGGGAATAAGTTTTGATGAAGCAAATGAAATGATGCGAAAAGATCCTATAAAGTTTAAAGAAAAAGTCAAAGATTCACTTGTCAAACATGCGGAATTTATAAAAAAACATACTGACAAAGGAACTTATTTTTTTGATTATGGAAATGCTTTTTTATTGGAAGCCTCTAGGGCTGGTGCAGATGTAATGAATAATGATGGAATAAGCTTTAAATACCCATCCTATGTTCAAGATATTATGGGTCCAATGTGTTTTGATTATGGATTTGGGCCTTTTAGATGGGTATGTACATCTGGAGACATTAAAGACTTAAATAAAAGTGATGAAATCGCTTGTGAAGTTTTAGAGAAATTAATTAAAAGTGCTCCAGAAGAAATCCAACAACAAATGAAAGACAATATAAAGTGGATAAAAGGAGCACAAGAAAATAATTTAGTAGTTGGCTCAAAAGCAAGAATATTATATGCAGACTCTGAAGGAAGAATTGAAATTGCCAAAGCATTTAATAACTCAATAAAAAATAAAGAAATTTCAGCACCAATAGTTTTGGGGAGAGACCATCACGATGTTTCAGGAACCGATTCTCCCTATAGAGAAACTTCAAATATTTACGATGGTTCTGCATTTACTGCAGATATGGCTATACAAAATGTTATTGGTGATTCATTCAGAGGAGCTACATGGGTAAGTATTCACAACGGAGGAGGAGTTGGTTGGGGAGAAGTTATTAATGGAGGATTTGGACTTACTATTGATGGTTCTCAAAACTCTGAAAAAAAGCTAGTTAACATGCTTTTTTGGGATGTTAATAATGGAATCGCTAGAAGAAATTGGGGAAGAAATAAAGAAGCTATTTTCGCGATAAAAAGAGAAATGGATAGAAATCCCAAGTTAAAAGTAACTCTACCTAATATAGCAAATCAAAATTTAATCGACGGATTAATCAAGTAATCTTTAATTATCTGCCGTTAGTTTCTTTATTTAGTGGTTATTAATTTAACTAATCTTATATTTATCTCATGATTGAATTTAATGGGAAAACAGTCTGGATTACTGGTGCTTCATCAGGTATTGGAAAAGCGTTGGCATTAAAAATTAATTATTTGGGAGCAAACATTGTACTTTCTTCTAGAAATAAAAAAGAATTAGAAAATGTTGCAAAACAATGCAAGGGCGAGCCTTACATATTACCACTAGATTTAGAGAATCCTGATACTTTTGAAAAAGCAACTCAATTAGTAGTTAAGAAATATGGAACTATTGACCTATTAATAAACAATGGTGGAATTAGCCAAAGATCTGAAGCTAGTCAAACATCTCTAGATGTCGACAGAAAACTTATGGAAATAAATTATTTTGGAACTATTGGCTTAACAAAATCAGTTCTTTCAATAATGCAAAAACAACAAAAAGGCCATATTGTAACTATAAGTAGCTTATCCGGAAAATTTGGCTTTTTTCTTAGGTCTGCTTATGCCGCGTCTAAATTTGCTCAATTAGGATTTTTTGAATCTTTAAGACTTGAAGAGGAGAAGAATAATATTGATATAAGTATGGTTTTCCCCGGCTTTGTCAATACAGATATCTCTAAAAATGCTCTTTCTGGAACTGGGGTTCAGCATGGGATTAAAGACCAGAACCAACAAAATGGAATTAGTCCTGAAAAATGTGCACAGGATATTATTAACGGAATAATGGATAATAAACGTGAAATATATACAGGAGGTAAAGAAATATGGATGGTTAAAATAAAAAGATTTTTTCCCAGCCTATTTCATAGAATAATTAAAAAGCAATCTGGAACTTAATTCCTAATTTTTAACTCTTGTATACTTTAATGCTTTTAGCATCCAGTTGGGAAGTGGTTGAGAAGGCTTTCTTTTTTCAACATTTAGGAAAAGACCAAATTTTTCAATAATTGGAATTTTATAAACCTCTATCATTTCTATTAAAGTTCCATCGGGATCTTCACAATAAGTACAGTGAACTTTGGTATTTTCGCCCATACTTAACACATCTTTTGTATCACATGTAAACCCAAAACCTTCACTAGCAAGTTTTTCACCTAGAGCCAGCATATTTCTCACGTCAAATCCTAGATGTACAAATCCTATATCCCCCCATAATCTATTTTCATAAATTTTCTTAGGCACTCTTTTCGATTTATCTTGAACCAATTCAATAAAACTCTTACCAGCTAATTTTGTAAATCCTCCACCAGATGGGTTTTTCTGAGTTAACAAAACTCTTCTAAATTCATTATTTCCACCCGAAATATTGGACCAGTCCTTGAATACCCCAGTTTTATCTTCTATAATTTCATCGTAACCAAGCATCTTGTAAAAAGACAATGATTTATCCATATTGGAAACACCTATTGAGCAGCCTGCAGTTCCTCCAGTTGCATGATTATGATTTGTGTAAAAATCATTTGCTGGAATTATTTGCCAGAGTAGCCCATTTAAATCCTTAACATAAAATGTTTCCCAACCATATGGTGAGTCAACTACATCGGAAATTAAATTAGCATTATTTGTTTTAAAAAAATCAAAAGCTTTACTCACATTTGGAGTTTTTATAAATCCGGTATAAATACCAAAATCTCCAAGCTGAAAATTTATTTTAGCATTAGTAGCTTTAAAAGTTGTAGGAGAAACGACTTCCATGGCGCAACCTCCTTTAATGTTAAGAACCATTGCGGCTCTTTTAGAAATCACTTTGTCTTTTGTATATATCGTCATTAATGGAGCCTCTGCCTCATCGTTAAATAGAGGAATATCCATTCCAAAAAATTTAATGTACCAATCCCATGCTTCTTTGTGTTCTGGGACTCCAACGCCAATATGCTGTATACCATGTATTGTAAAACTCATAACTTTACCCTTTCTACGTATATACTTTTTTGAATGTCTACCTTAATCATATCACCAGTATTGATAAATAAAGGGACTTTTACTTCTGCTCCAGTATCAATGGTAGCTGGCTTCATAGTATTGGTAGCGGTATCTCCTTTTACACCTGGTTCTGTGTAGGTTACCTCAGCTTGTAGAAACTGTGGCTGCTCTACCAACAGCGGCAACTCTTCTTCCGCATGAAAAATAATTGTACAAATTATTCCTTCCTTTAAAAATTCTGGTTTTTCAATCATATGAGATTCTAAAAATATTTGTTCAAAATTTTGAGAATGCATAAAATGATAACCATCTCCCTCTTTATACAAATACTGATATGATCTATTTTCAATTCTAACAACTTCTATTTTATGTCCAGATGGAAAAGTATGATCCAAAACCCTTCCATCTTCAATACCCTTCATTTTTGTTCGTACAAATGCTGGACCTTTACCAGGTTTTACATGCTGAAATTCTATTATTTGCATTAATTTATTGTTGTGTTTAATACACAATCCATTTTTAATTTCTGAAGTTGATGCCATAGATAATTTTTAATTTGGTAAATATAAGAAATGTAAAAAGAGTGGTTAACTAATATTGCTCCAATTAGGTTTTAATTTCATTATACGAATCAATTCTTTTTTTACAATCTGATTTTCTGGTGCAGAAAGATTCACATCTTCTTTTAGAATTTGGTCTACATCGTTTTTAGACAACTGTACTATTTGACCATCTCTTGCTAAATCCGCTAATTTAAAATCTAAAACACCACTTTGTTGAGTTCCCATTACATCACCAGGACCTCGGATTTTTAAATCTTGCTCTGAAATTTCAAACCCATCACTAGTTCTAACCATAGTCTCTAATCTAATTTTTGCTTCTTTGGAAAGCTTATATCCACTCATTAGAATACAATACGACTTTTCCGCTCCTCTTCCTACTCTTCCCCTAAGTTGATGCAATTGTGACAAACCAAATTTTTCTGCACTTTCGATAATCATTAGAGAGGCATTTGGTACATCTACTCCAACCTCTATGACAGTAGTGGCAACCATAATTTGTGTTTTGCCATTTACAAATTGAGACATTTCATATTCTTTTGCTTCTGGTTTCATTTTCCCATGAACAATACTTACTTGATAGTCTGGTAATGGAAATCTTCTTACTATACTTTCATAACCATCCATTAAATCTTTATAGTCTAATTTTTCAGACTCCTCAATAAGAGGAAATACTATATAAACTTGGTGACCTTTTTTAATTTCATCTTCGATAAATTGAAACACCTTTAATCTACTAGAATCAAATCTATGAATGGTATTAATTGGTTTTCTTCCTGGCGGAAGTTCGTCAATTACAGAAACATCTAAATCGCCATAGAAAGTCATTGCTAAAGTTCTTGGAATTGGGGTAGCTGTCATTACTAAAACATGAGGAGGTTGAACATTTTTTTTCCAAAGTTTTGCTCTTTGAGCAACACCAAATCTATGTTGCTCATCTATTACTGAAAGTCCCAAGTTTTTAAACTTTACTTTGTCTTCTAGAAGGGCATGGGTGCCAACTAGAACATTCAAAGTCCCATCTTCTAAAGACTGGTGAATAATTTTTCGATCCGATTTCTTGACAGACCCCGTCAGTAAAGAAACTTTTATTCCCAAAGGATCTAGAAAATTAACAATTGATTTGTAATGTTGGGTTGCCAATATTTCTGTTGGAGCCATTAAACAGGACTGGAATCCATTATCTATGGATAGTAAAATTGTTAAAACTGCAACCAATGTTTTTCCGCTTCCTACATCTCCTTGCAATAACCTATTCATATGAACTCCAGATCCCAAATCTTTACGAATCTCTTTTACTACTTTCTTTTGAGCATTGGTCAACTCAAAAGGTAAATGTTTTTTGAAAAAATCGTTAAAATTGTTTCCAACGTACTTAAAAACATAACCCTTCAATTTATTTCTAGTGCTTAACTTTTGGGAAGTCATACTTAATTGAAGGAAAAATAATTCTTCATATTTTAATCTTAATATAGATTTTTGAAGTAGGTGTCTATCAATTGGGAAATGAATGTTTTCATATGCTTGAAAAACATTGGGGAAATTATTTTTCTTCTCAATATTACTTGGTAAAGTTTTAGGAATAAACTTTATTACCTGAGGCAATAAATTTCTCATTAGATTTTCTATTCCTCTAGACTGAAGACCAAAAGCGGATAATTTTTCGGTAGAGTGATATACTGGTTGAAGACTACCAAGCTTGTTCTTACTTTTTTCTTCTAATTCTATTTCAGGATGGTTAAAATTCCATGAACCTGCATATGAAGCTGGTTTCCCGTAAACAACATACTGTTGGCCAAGTTTAATGGTTGGCTTAATCCATTTTATTCCTTTAAACCATACTAACTGAACCGATCCAGTCGCGTCAAAGGCAGAAACTAAAAGTCTTTTTTTCCTTGGCTGCCCAAGTTCTTGAACATTAGATATTTGAACTGAAATCTGGACACTTCCATGAGGCTCTAAAATATCCTTAATTAGTATTGTTTTAGATCTATCCACATATCTAAATGGAAAATGATTTAGCAAATCTCTAAACGAATATATAGACATTTCGCTTTTTAGAAGTTCAGCCCTTTTGGGACCAACCCCCTTAAGAAATTCAATAGGAGTATTTAAAACATCTATATTCAAGGACAAACATTATTAGTTTGGTCTATGAAAATATAATAAATTAATTAAAAAAAACGTGAAAGTCTAAATCGCTTGTTTTCCTAACAATAGAACAGGATTTTCTAAATAGTTTTTAAATGAATTTAAAAAAGCAGATCCTACAGCGCCATCCACTACCCTGTGATCGCAACTTAAAGTAACTTTCATTATATTTCCAGGAACTATTTCTCCATTTTTCACCACCGGGACTTGTTGTATACCACCAATTGCTAATATGCAAGCATCAGGTGGATTAACAATAGCAGTAAATTCATCAATACCAAACATTCCAAGGTTAGAAATAGTAAACGTATTTCCTTCCCATTCATCTGGCTGAAGCTTTTTATCTTTAGCTTTTTGTGCAAGCAATTTAACTTCCTGACCAATTTGAGTCAAAGATTTTTCATTAGTAAATCTAATTACGGGAACTAACAAACCTTCTTCAACTGCAACAGCAACTCCAATATGAACATGCTCATTGTATCTTATTAAATCACCATACCAAGATGAATTAACTTTGGGGTGGTCTTTAAGAGATACTGCTGCTGCCTTAACTACCAAGTCATTGAATGAAATTTTAGATGGGTTAATGGCATTATTAATTGCCTTTCTTGCTTCAATAGAGTTGTCCATATTGATGGATACAGTCAAGTAAAAGTGTGGCGCAGAAAACTTACTCTCTGACAACCTTTGGGCAATAACTTTTCTCATTTGAGAAACTGGCTCATCAATAAAGGACTCTTGTCCTTGAATTGTAGCACTCCCTTGAAAATTATCAATATCTCTTTTGACAATTCTCCCATCAGTCCCAGTACCACTAACAAATTTTAAATTTATCCCTCTTTCTTCTGCAAGTTTTTTTGCTAATGGCGATGCTTTAATTTCTAGAGAATTTAATGAATCTGTAGAAGGGAAAGATTTATTAGAAGAGACAATTGGTTTAGGTGCCGGAGGTGCAACACTTACAGAGGGCTGTGGTTTAATTTCAGATGGAATAGGTGCTGGAGTTGGAGCGGGTTTAGATTCTTCTTTTTCAACAGATTCTATTTCTTTAACTTTTTCCTTTTTTAGTAATTTGGATACGTCTTCCCCCTCTTCACCTAAGATTGCCAGGATAGAATCTACAGGAGCGGTTTGACCTTTTTCGACACCAATATGCAATAATACTCCCTCTTGGAAAGATTCAAATTCCATGGTAGCCTTATCAGTCTCAATTTCTGCTAACAATTCACCACTTTCAATGTTGTCACCAACTTTTTTATGCCATTCTGCAACCACTCCTTCAGTCATGGTATCACTTAATTTGGGCATTCTTACTATTTCAGCCATAACAAATAATTAATCTTTTATAAATGGATAATCTTTTTGAATGTAAACATCTTCATACAATTCATGCGCTTCGAGATCTGGAGACTCTTCTGCAAATGCAATTGATTCGTCAACAAGAACTTTTACTTCTTCTTGAATTTTTTTAATCTCACTTTCAGAAGCTAATTTATTATTTGTAATTGTATTTAAAACCTGAGAAACTGGATCTTTTCCCTTAAAATCTTCTACTTCGCCTTTTGTTCTATATTTTTGAGGATCTGACATGGAGTGTCCCTTATATCTATAAGTTCTTATATCTAACAAAGTTGGCCCATCTCCTTTTCTAGCTCTTGCGGATGCTTCTTCAATAGCTTCATGAACAGATTCAACTGACATTCCATCAACAACAAATGAAGGCATATGGTAAGATTTTCCAATTTCGCTCATATCCTCTACATTAGTAGTTCTTTTCACAGAAGTTCCCATTGCATAGTTGTTGTTTTCTATAATAAAAACAACTGGTAGTTTCCACATCATTGCCATATTAAATGTTTCATGAAGAGCACCTTGTCTAGCAGCTCCGTCTCCAAAAGAACAATAGGTTACCCCCTTATTTCCTTTGTACTGGTCTGCAAAAGCTATACCAGCACCCATTGGAATTTGAGCGCCAACTATTCCATGACCTCCCATAAGGTTAACTTCCTTGTTAAACATATGCATAGAACCACCTTTACCTTTTGACATTCCTGTCTTTTTACCATAAAGTTCAGCAACCATATATTTTGGATGAACTCCTAATGCGATAGGGTGAGCGTGATCTCTGTAAGCAGTAATGTGTTTGTCTTCTTTGACACATGCAGAAGCTGTTCCTGCAACCACAGCTTCCTGACCAATATATAAATGACAAAAACCACCAAATTTCTGTTGTATATATAAATGACCAATTCTCTCTTCAATTTTTCGCATTAGCAGCATGTCACTGTACCACTTTAAATATTGCTTTTTAGAATATGGTAAAGCTTTTTTAGATTTTGTTTTAAGTGGGTTTTCTATGGTTGATGTAGGCATGTTAAATATTTATTAAACAAATATAATATTTATGAAAAGAAATTAAAGTTTTGTTATGATTTTAATAACGTTTTAAAACATCTGTTTTAAATGCCAAAGGAAGAAGATCTTCAATACTGCTTAATTCATATACTTTCCCTAACTCTCCCTTAAGTAAAATTTTAATACTTTTTTGTTGATTTCTTTCATATTCAAACATCACTTGTCTACATGCTCCACATGGGGAAATTGGCTCGTCAATTATTTTCTCAACTGCCTTTACAGTAATCGCAACTTTTTCGATTATACGATTTGGGTAATTTGCCTTACAAAAATAAAAAAGAACTCTTTCTGCGCACATAGAAGAGGGGTATGCAATATTTTCTTGATTATTTGCAGCTATTATTTCTCCATTATCAAGTAAAGCAGCAGCTCCTACACTAAAGCCGGAATAGACAGAAAAAGCTTCTTCTAATATTTCTTCTGCTTTTTTTAAAAGTTTTTTATCAGTAGGTATTAGCTCATTGATTGAACCATAAGAATTGTAAGAAATTGAGAATCTTTCGACCATTAATCTTCTTTAGCCCCAGAGCTCCCAATGTTTAGTTTAATTGAGAATCGGATAGTATTTGCAAGTGGACTTGCTTGAGTAAGGGCAAGAATATAAGAAAGATCTAATTCTAGAACTTTGTATTTTATACCAGCACCAAAAGAGATAAATCTCCTATTTCCTTTGGTTGGGTGTTCATGAAAATAACCTGCTCTTAACGCAAATAATTCACTATAAAGAAATTCTGCACCAAAAGACAAATTAATTTCGTTAAGTTCCTCTTTTAACACAGATCCATTTTCCACAAAGTAAGATCCGTTGTCTTCAAAAACATTTCCAGGAGCATCAGTAAAGGACCCAAAAATACCAGATGCAACTCCTATATCAGGATTTCTTCCAGAAACGATATCACCATTAGTTGGGTGGTAATACGGATTTGTAGGAACCAATAATTTATTTGCATCAATAGAAAAAGAAAATTTATTGAATTCATCTAATTCCATGTTAAGCGTTGTTCCTAATCTAAAATTGGTTGGAATAAAATCTCTTGTTGCAGCTTCTGTGTAAGACATTTTAGCTCCAATATTAGAAATGTTGGTGCCAAAGGCAATAGTAGATGGTTTATCCACCAAATTAAAAGAATTTGAAGTGTAATATAGCGATAAATCAGCTGCTGCACTTTGCCCAGGTTTGGTATCTGCACCACCTACTGATGTTCCCCCAGTAAGGTTGGAATAAACATACCTTGCAGCTAAACCAGCTGAAAAGTTATCCCCTAATTTCCTTGAATAAACAACATCAAAAGCAAATTCATTTGGTTTAAAATCTCTAATTGTAGTACCAAAGTTGTCTGTAAAAGTAATGTTACCCAAAGAAAAATATCTAAGTGAAGCTCCAATAGTAGAAAGTCTGTCTATTCTTTTATAACCAGATAAGTATGCTAAATTAATATCATTAACTAAAGCTCTTAGCCATGGAGAATAAGACATACTAAAACCAACATCATTAGATGGATCAATAAAAACCAACTTTGCGGGATTCCAGTGAATAGAGTTAGCATCAGGGCTTATGGCCACACCAACATCGCCCATAGCGCCTGATCTTGAATCTGGAGATATCAAAAGAAATGGAACTGCAGTAGTAATTGTATTTATATCGCTACCACCAAGCTGCTGTGTACTGATTTGTGCAAAAGAAAAATTTCTAAAAAAGACCACTGAAATTAATACTACAAAAAGTTTAATAAATATTTTTTTACTTAAGATCATTTAATAATTTTATGTGATAACGACAAATATATATAAATAGTATTTAGAAAATAATTATTTCAAAAGGAACATGGTTTGAGTTTTATCAGCTTTCAACCCTTGTTCGTTAGTTACACTTATGTTATAAATATAAACGCCCCTAGCTAAGGCTTCGTTGTAATCGTCTTTTCCGTCCCATGAAATACCTTCAGATCGGAAACCTTCATTGAGAATTCTTTTATTAATTCTTTTGACTACTTTTCCCGAAACCGAATAAATTATTATACTGACATCTAAAAAATTACAGTTTTGATTGTGTTCAAAATAAAAAGCAGTATTTGTGGTAAATGGATTAGGAAAATTTAGCACATGAGATAATTCAAGTTCATTGTCTTCAACAACTGTAAACCTAATTTCACTAACAGAGGAGTTATTATAATTATCCCAAACCTTTATTTTAATATTATGCTCTCCTGGATTAATCTCATTTAGTTCAAAGTTTATTCTACCACTTTTATAAGTATTTAAATCTGCAACATAATAATCATTTAAGACAATAGAATTTGCATAATCGTTGTCTATCACAAGCTCAATATCGTGACCAATTCCATTGCCAACCGTATTTATTCCATTTTCATCAAAAACAGAAACTATCAATAATGGATTGGCATTAGAAATTCCGCCTGAAACAAAATTTTCATCGTTTAAATACAATTCCAAATCAGGACCCTTTTCGTCTAAAGAAGCTGTTGTATCTATTCCTCCAATTATTAAAGAATCATTGTAACCACTAGCATCTAATTCTCCATTCTCAGCATACAAGCTTATTCTAGAGAAGCCATAATCGTATCCAATATCTTTAGGGATTTTAAAGGTGAAGCTAAATTTCCCATTAATAGCAGAGGATTTACCTTTATAAATTACATTCTTCCACATTTTAAAAGGAAGATTATTTGATCCAGGATTAGTTCCCAAAGTAGAAAGGGAAGATTCTTTATCATAAAAAGTAAGGTACACTTTCCCATTAAAATTTGATAATGTATTATCAAAATTATCACTAAGGTGACCATATATCTTTACTTCACTCAAAGCATTTACTGTATCTCTGTTAAAAGAGTCTATTTCAACATTCAATTCCGGAATAGCAAACTTAATTGCTGGATCCCCTAAAAGCGCAAATTTTCTATAATTTTTATCTGCACTAAATTGAGCAAATTTATTTTTAGTACCTACATAAATATCACCTAGTCTTTGGGGCTTTTGATTTACGAAATCAAAAACTGTATCATAAAAAAATCTATTCAACCATTCATTAGGTGTAGCGTAAACTAACCTCGTTGTAGTAAATAGTCCGATTCCACCTCCATCTTTATTAAGAAGAATATATTCACCACCAGAAACTCTGTCATGGTCATCAAATCTACCAAACTCGCAAGTTGCAGTCATAAAAACTGGCAGTGCATTATTATTGTCCCAATTTTGAATGGTAGGTACAGTTAAAATCTGCTCATGAGCCCAACCTGTCTCGCCTCCGTGTCCTATGTAATTCACTAAAAGTGCTCCATCTTTTACTTTTTGGTTAATAGCAGCCTCAGCATCTGGAATTCTTTCTCCTACAGTACTAGATTGTTGAACATAAGCATCTGAATGAATTTTAATTGTATTTATTGATCTCTTATTTGCTTTTATTTTTGATGCCATAATTTCAATATCATTGAAATATGCATTATTGTCCTCATCGTCACTAACTAAAACTACTTTATTTCTCCAATCTCTATATATGCTATTGGCCATTGGATTATTACAATTTAAACTGGTAATTGAATTTGGATCCTCCAAGATATAGTTCTTAATTTTCTGAACCATTTCATTAGCTTCTTGTAAGGTTGTAACTACCAATCTTCCAATTCCTATATTTAAAAAATCTGTATTTAACATAGAAGCACCATCTGCTAAAATTGCATAATAGTCATCTGAAGCGTAAGTATTCACAATACTTACAGACTCTGAAGATTCAAAAATTGGCAAGATATTTTTATTATGTCCCAAAATATTTCTATTATCATAGGACCCGTCACCAAAAAGTAAGCAGTATTTTGGAATCGTTAGTGGATTGCCATTTTCTCTAGAGTAAAACATTCTTAAGAATTGTTTTATTGCAGTTGCATCAACTAATCCACCTGAAAATTCATTGTAAATCTGCTCATCAGAAACAGTTACCACATTTAGACCCTCATTTTGATGTAATAAACTTAATTCTTCAGCAGCTGTGAAAAATTCTGCTGGAGAAATTATCACCATATCAATATTGCTTAGACCATGTAGGTTTTGATTAGAAACCTTTTTAACAAATGTTGGACTTTGAAAATTAAAACCTGAAACTGCTACAAAATGTCTCAGGGTGTCAGAATAAGACAAAAAAGTTAATTCCTCATTGGATTTACTAAACGCTAAACTTTTAATGTCTCTAAGGTCTGTAATATCCCAAATCATATCTACAGAGGAAGAATTATCTAATACTACTTTTGAATAATTAAGGAGGTCAGAACTTAAAACATTAAAATAGAACTGTTGATTATCTTTAACCAATTTTCGATCACAATTTATTTCTATAAAATCTAAATAGCCTTTGGAAGATGGAGCACCATTTTTTGAATACTCTAAAGTTAATTCATAAGGTATATTTGGATTATTTAAAACATCAAATTCTTCAACAACCACTCTTCCTACGTCTGAATAATATGACGAGCCTGTCGAACTAATTGGAACTGTTCGGCTTTCTCCAAAAATTGATGGATAAAAATATGCTGTGGAATAATTAGACTTACTCATTAACTTTAATTTAATGTGTGAAGAATCTGTGCAAAAATTAAAAGGGAAAGGATAAGTATAAATATTGTTAAGGTCAAAAATGTCACCAAACCACTGAGATCCTGATTTTAAAAGATTTAACTTATCCTCATTCAGGTAATTAAAATCCTTAAATTTTGTAATAGTTTGATTATAGCTTTGACTCAAATCATTTACACTATCTAGGTTATTTGGCATTCTAGAGTTATCAATATTTAAAAAACAATATGCACTATCTGAATAAATATGCTTGGTGTGATTGAAATTTTGACCATCAAAATTAATTCTATCTGGACCGTGTAAATAAAATAAAATATAATCTCCTTGAGAAAATAGGCCATCTCCGCCATCAAAAACAAATATAGACTGTTGCTCTAAGTCATCGGGTCTAGAAGCATCATTAACTGTATTTAGAAGACCTTTATTATTGGAGAATAGGTGTATGCTACTTGATGGAATCTCAGCATTAATAATTGAGTTACTAACCAAATAATTGTAATCAATTTTATATACACCAGGTTCGTAATTACTTAACTTAAACCAATTAACACCATTATTAAGTACTGACTGATTTACAAAAGTTGAATTTTTGAAGCGTCTTGAAAGGTTTGTTTTTTTTTCAATTTGAGCTGTAAAATCCGTTATTAAGTACAATTCACCATTATAATTTCTTATACAGTTAATTAGTAAAAGGTTGTTTTTAAGAGTTGCATTCTGCTCTTGTTTCCTTAAGGAAGTGAGATAATTATCATCAAAAGAAACACTGGAATATGCTTTTTTTTCATTAAAAGTTAATGGTCTTTCTTTGAAGTCAAAACTTATAATTTCATAGTCTGCAAATGGTAATTTGAGCTGAAAAATAGCTTGAAATGTAAATTGATCAAAGTAGCCATTTTTAGGACACAGAAAATTCTTATTTGAATTTTCAACCCGTTTGACAAATTGATACTCAATCTGCTTTTGAACGCTAAATGATTTTTGAGAAAAACAATTAGTGGCAAGAAAAACAAAGGAAAATATAACTACTTTACAATATTTCACAGTTAATTTTGTTGGTATATAACTCAAAATTAAAAGTAATATTGTATTAAAAATGTATTGATTAATAATTTTTATAACTCTATTACCATTATAAGATGATAAATTTAAACAAGATATATTATGACAATAATCAAAATTGTCTGAAATTTATATTTTCTTTTTGTTTTGTTTTTTTCATTAAAATAGCGCTTTGTCAAGATGCCGAATTTACCCAATTCTATTCAAATCCAATTTATTTAAATCCAGCTTTCGCAGGGACTAATAATTGTCCTAGACTGAGCACTATCCACAGATCTCAATGGACTGGTTTACCGCAAATATTTAATACCACTTCGTTTTCTTACGATCAAAATTTCCGTAAAATTCATGGTGGAATTGGTTTTATGTTATTATCAGATAAGCTTAACAACGCTATTCAAAACAATAGAATTAGCGGAATGTACTCTTATGAAATTAAAATTTCTAAAAAATTAACTTTTAGAACAGGCATTGAAGCAAGCTTTTGGCAAAATAAATTCAATCAAAATCAATTAACATTTGTGGATATGATTGACCCAATTCGTGGTTTTGTTTACTCTACAGGAAACAAAACAATAAATAGTTCTAAAAATGGATTAGATTTTAGCTGTGGTATTTTGGCATATAGCGAGAAATTTTTTTTAGGTTTTTCTACCCACCACTTAACAGAGCCCAAACAATTTACTTTTTCTGAACAAAATAAACTAGAAAGAAAATATTCATTAAATATTGGTTACCATTTTCCATTTGGATATGAAGGTTCAATAGGAAGTAAAAATTGGATTGTTTCCCCTAATATAATTGTAAAAAAACAAGGTCTAAATGAACAGCTAAATATTGGAGTTTACGGGAAAAAAGGATCTTATGTAGTGGGGTTATGGTACAGAGATAATCAAAATTATGCAGTTTTGGTGGGTGGTAAAATGGGATTAATAAAAATTGGATATAGTTATGACATTAATTTATCTAGATTACAGCTAGCCACTTCTGGTTCTCACGAAATTTCCATTCAAATAAATTTTCAATGTGACAATAATAATAGTATTATGCGGTCACTTAGTTGTCCATCTTTCTAAAAAAAATCATAAATTTGTAACTTTCGTATTAAAAACACGTTATTTGAGTGACATAAACCTATTTTAAAAATGAGAAATAATTTATTATCAATCTGTTTGATATCTACGATAAGTTTTTTATCAAGTTGTGGATCACAGTATGAAACATCTAGTATTACAGGTTGGGATTACAACAACCCTACAAATGGTGGTTTTGAAAAACGATCATATTCAGAACAAGAAACTGGTCCTGGTTTAATTATGATTGAAGGAGGTACATTTACCATGGGAAGAGTTGAGCAAGATGTAACTTATGAAAACCATAATATTCCTAGAAGAGTGTCAATTTCTTCTTTTTACATGGACGAAACTGAAATTTCTAATTTTCATTGGTGTGAATATTTATATTGGATAAGAAGAACATTTAGTCAGGGCTTTCCAATGATCTACAAAAGAGCATTGCCAGACACACTTTCTTGGCGAGAAAAATTAGGTTTTAATGAAAAGTATGTAGACTATTATCTTAGACATCCAGCATATAGAGATTATCCTGTTGTAGGTGTTTCTTGGCAGCAAGCTAATGAGTTTTGTAATTGGAGAACAGACAGAGTTAATGAGTATATATTAATAAGAGAAGGTATATTGTTACCAAATCCAAGTCAAGAAAATGAACCTTTTACTACAGATGCATATATGGCAGGGCAATACGAACAGGGTTTAAATCCAAAAGGTCAAATTCCAGACCTTGATCCTGTAAAAGGAGGTTATGATTTATCTAACCCAGAAAAAGCAAAAGGTAAACCATCTCCACGTAATGTAAGAATGGAGGATGGGATTATTCTCCCAAGATATCGATTACCCACTGAAGCAGAGTGGGAATTTGCAGCATATGGATTAATAGGCAACACTGTAGATGAAAGAATAATTGAAAAAAGAGTATATCCGTGGGACGGACATTGGGTAAGAAATCCTCAGGAAACATTTCAGGGTGATATGCTTGCAAATTTTGTTAGGGGGAGAGGTGATTACATGGGAGTTTCGGGTCATTTAAATGATAATGCTGACATAACTGCACCTGTTTTTTCTTATTGGCCAAACGATTACGGTTTATACAATATGGCTGGAAATGTTAGTGAGTGGGTATTAGATGTTTACAGACCCATGACATCTAAAGATGCTGATGAATTTAGACCCTTTAGAGGAAATGTTTTCAAAACAAAAGTACTTAATTCCTCGGGAGCAATTGATGACAAATTTAACGTCACCATTTATGATATTGATGGAATAGAGCAGTATATTGCTGAATTTAAAGCTGAAAGACAAGATAAAGTCCCTTTGGGATCCAGAACTTATGGATATGTTACCCAAAATAGATTAGACAAAATTGAAGATTCTCTTATTGCAACCATTTCAAGATATGTTTCTGAAGCTCAAAATCTTATTGCAAATAAACAAGTTATTGAAGCATCTGGCAAAATTCAAGAAGTTTTTGATTTAGTGTTTAAAGATTTTGATGATTTATATGCTGTAGATGGCTACAGAGTCGAAATAAGCCCAATATTAAGAGCTGGAATGGCAGATTTCGTCCTGAATACGCCTGGTAATGTTCAAACTAGAGAAGTTACTTCAGAAGAAAATATGAAAAGAAGTAATTATAGAATTGCAGATAATATTGACTTTTTAGATGGAGATTTAAAATCATCTATTTATCACCCTGGAGATCCTGACAAAAATCAAGGTGCAATTGACGACTTCAATAAAGGAGTTAAAAATGGTGGAAGTAATGAAGATTGGGCAATGTATCAAAGAGGAGTGCAAAAAAAAGATGGTATCATTGCTGGTGCAATAACATCTTTAATTTCTGATAAATCTAGAGTTTATAAAGGAGCTTCATGGAAAGACAGAGCCTATTATCTTAATCCAGGAACTAGAAGGTACTTAGAACAAGACAGATCATCTTCTTCTATTGGGTTCAGATGCGCTATGGACAGGATTGGAAGTCCTAGTGGAATAGATGCATGGAAATAAAATTCCTGTTTAATTATTAAGCAGGTTTATGTATTCTTTTTAAATTAATTATCTAAAATATTTCTCGCAATAATAATTCTTTGAATTTCAGATGTGCCCTCGTAAATTTGAGTTATTTTGGCATCTCTCATTAAACGTTCAACATGGTATTCCTTAACATAACCATAACCACCGTGAATCTGAACAGCCTCAACTGTAGTTCGCATTGCAACTTCAGAAGCATGCAATTTAGCAACGGCACCTGATAAATTGTAATCCATATTTTGGTCTTTATGCCATGCTGCTTTATATACTAAGTTTCTTGCATTTTCAATATCTACGTACATATCTGCCAATTTAAATTGAATGGCTTGGTGTTGGCTAATTAACTTTCCAAAAGTTTCTCTTTCTTTTGAATAAGCTAGAGATAATTCATATGCACCAGCTGCAATCCCTAGGGCTTGAGCAGCAATTCCAATTCTCCCACCAGCAAGAGTTTTCATGGCAAACTTAAATCCAAAACCATTCTCTCCAATCCTATTCTCTTTTGGTATTATCACATCATTAAAAACCAATGTATGGGTATCACTCCCTCTTATACCTAGTTTATCTTCTTTGGCACTAATTTCAAAACCTTTCATGCCTTTTTCTACTATGAAAGCATTAATTCCTTTATGTCCTTTATCAGCATCGGTCTGGGCAATTACAAGATATGTAGATGCAGTACTTCCATTAGTAATCCAGTTCTTTGTTCCGTTAAGAAGATAATGATCTCCTTTATCAATAGCGCTTGTTCTTTGAGAAGTAGCATCAGAACCTGCTTCAGGCTCAGAAAGACAAAATGCACCAATTTTCTCACCCTTTGCTAAAGGAATTAAATACTTTTGTTTTTGCTCTTCGTTAGCATAATTTTCTAATCCCCAACACACTAGACTATTATTTACAGACATTGCAACAGAGATTGAAGCATCTATTTTAGATATTTCCTCGATAGCCAAAACATAGCTAAGTGTATCCATTCCACTCCCACCATATTTAGGATCTACCATCATGCCCATAAAACCTAATTCTCCTAATATTTTTAATTGATCTAATCCAACTTTCTGATGGGTATCTCTTTCAATAACACCTGACTTACATTCACTTTCTGCAAAGTTTTTAGCCGCTTCTCTAACCGCTTTGTGTTCTTCTGTCAATTTAAAATTCATATTCTTAATTTGCACCTAAATCTATAAAATAAATACTATATTGTAATAATTAGTATTACATAAAATTTATGAACAAATATTATGTTGTTGGTATTATGTCCGGTACATCTTTAGACGGATTAGATGTAGTTTGGTCAAAATTATGTTTCAACAAAACATGGTTTTATGAAATTATAGATGGAAAAACATATGGGTATTCCTCTAGATGGAAAAGTGAACTTCAAAACGCTCACAAATTGCAAGCTAGAGACTTAGTTTTTTTAGACAAAAAACTTGGGAATTATATAGGAGAAAAAATCAATGGCTTTTTAAAAGAGAAAAAAATTCAAAAAAGCCAAGTTGATCTAATCTCATCCCACGGTCACACATTATTTCACGAACCTGAAAATAATTTAACTAAACAAATTGGAAACGGAGCTTACATATGTTCCACAACCAATATCAAAACAATTTCTGATTTCAGAACTATTGATATAGCTTTTGGAGGACAGGGAGCACCACTTGTTCCAGTTGGAGACCAATTATTATTTAAAAGCTATAAAGGGTGTCTTAATCTAGGGGGGATAGCAAATATTTCTTACGATTTCAAAGAAAAACGTATTGCCGGTGATGTAAATTTTGCTAATATGACTAGTAATTATCTATCCAATAAAATTGGTCATTCGTTTGATAAAGACGGAGAACTTGCAAAACATGGCAAAATAGATAGAGATTTAATTTTAAAACTAGAGGAATTAGATTTTTTTAAAAAAAAATTTCCTAAGTCATTAGGAGTTGAAGACTTTAACCGCTGGTACAAACCTTTATTTGAGAATTGTAAAGCTTCATTAAACGATCAGCTTTTTACTTCTGGGACTCACTTATGCAAAACGATTAAAAACATTTTTAACTTTGATAGAAACGATGCACTTCTAATTACAGGTGGTGGGGCTCATAATAAATTCTGGATAAATAAGCTCAAAGAGCTAAAGGTTAAGACTGTTGTTCCGGACGTAAAACTTATAGATTTTAAAGAAGCATTAATTTTTTCGCTTTTGGGAGTTCTTAAATTAAGAAACGAAATAAATATTTTATCATCTGTAACTGGGAGTTCAAAAGATTTATCAAGTGGAGTTATTCATAATCCTTAATATTAATTTAAAAAGACTTAGCTGGAACAGCAACAATACCTATTATCTTTTTTACATTTGGAAAATCAAAATTTAATTTGAAAGATTTACTTAAAAAATTTGAAAACAAAAATCCTGAAATTATCTTTCAGTGGCAAGATTCTCAAACTAATGCCAAGGGATGGGTAGTAATAAACTCTCTAAGAGGAGGAGCAGCTGGTGGTGGGACAAGAATGAGAATTGGACTTGACCAAGATGAGGTAACTTCATTGGCTAAAACAATGGAAGTTAAATTTACAGTTTCAGGACCTCCGATTGGAGGTGCCAAATCCGGAATAGATTTTGATCCTAATGACCCAAGAAAGACTCAGGTTTTAAAAAGATGGTATGCAGCTGTTACTCCACTTTTAAAGCATTATTACGGTACTGGAGGTGATCTAAATATAGATGAAATTAAAGAGGTTATTCCAATAACTGAAGATTGTGGTGTATGGCATCCTCAAGAAGGAGTGTTCAATGGTCATTACCAACCTAGAGAATCTCAAAAAATAAATAGAATAGGTCAACTTCGACAAGGTGTTTTAAAAACAATTGAAAGTGAAAATTATACCCCTGATTTAAAAAGAAAATTTGTAGTTGCAGATATGATAACAGGGTTTGGAGTCTCTGAGTCAGTAAAACATTATTACCAAATATACGGTGGAGATTTAAAAAATAAAAGAGTAATTGTTCAAGGTTGGGGGAACGTTGGCTCTGCTGCTGCCTACTACATTGCGCAAAATGGAGCTAAAATAGTAGGAATAATTGACAAAAATGGGGGATTAATTGATGAAAAAGGCTTTTCATTTGAAGAAATTAAAAAGTTGTTTCTCGATAAAAATGGAAATGCAATAAATAATAAAAATATACTTTCTTTTGAAGAGATAAATGATCAAATTTGGGATCTTAAATCTGAAATTTTCTTGCCATGCGCTGCCTCAAGATTAATTACTAAAGACCAAGTGAAAAGAATGCTTAAATCAGGAATTGAAGTAATTGCTCCAGGAGCAAATGTCCCTTTTGCAGATAAAGAGATATTCTTTGGACCTATTTCAGATTTTACAGATCAAAATACTAGTTTAATTCCAGATTTTATTTCTAATTGTGGGATGGCTAGAGTATTTGCCTATTTAATGGGTAACGATCTTGATACAATTGAAGACGAGTTTATTTTTAATGATACTTCTGAAACTATCAAAAAAGCAATGGAGAATGTTTTCACAATAAATCCTAATTCAAAAAATATTTCTAAAACTGCTTTTGAAATAGCTTTAAAACAATTAATTTAACAATTATGGAAACTGCGATAGTAATAATATTTATTTTAGGTTATCTAGGAATTACTCTAGAACATTCAATCAAAATTGACAAGCTTGTTCCTGCCTTATTAATGATGGCAATTTGTTGGGCGTTAATAGCATTTGGCTTAGATGATTTTGTTAACTGGTTTGATTCAGACAGTCATGAAATGGTAAAAGGGTTTGCGTCTCTTCCCCATGAAGCTCATGGACATGGTCCATCAAAAATGATGTGGTTTGAAAACACTTTATTACATCATTTTGGGAAAACTTGTGAAATATTGGTGTTTTTAATAGGGGCTATGACCATTGTGGAAATTATTGATCACTTTAATGGATTTGCTACAATTAAGAATTTTATAAAAACAAAAAAGAAAACATATCTACTTTGGATCATGTGCATATTGGCTTTTATTTTATCTGCTATAATAGATAATTTAACAGCTACTATTGTTTTAATTACCATTCTTAGAAAAGTAATTAAAGAAAATAAAGATAGAATTTGGTTTGCAGGACTGATTATAATTGCAGCCAATGCTGGTGGAGCTTGGTCACCAATTGGTGATGTAACAACCACCATGCTGTGGATGGGTAAAAAAGTATCCTCTATACAACTTGTGAAATTGCTTATAATTCCATCCTTAATTTGTATGATTATTCCTACAACAATAGCAAGTTTCTTAAAACCATTTAAAGATAATTTTGAACCTCCAAAAGATGAAATAAAAGAAATTAAACATGGCTCAACCATGCTCATTTTGGGTTTAATTGCAATTATTTTTGTTCCTATTTTTAAAACAGTAACCCACCTACCTCCATATGTAGGAATGATGCTTTCTTTAGCAATCGTTACTTTGGTTGGAGAAATTTTAAGTTCGAGACGATTTGGTTTGCATAGTCTTTCTAACGATTCTTTAAACGAGTCAGACAGTCATTCTTCAAGTCCAATTTTTAGAGCTTTATCTAAAATTGAAATGCCTTCTATTTTGTTTTTTCTTGGAATTTTAATGACTGTTGCTGCTCTTGAATCCCTAGGAATTGTATTTAATTTAGGAAAGAGTGTTCAAGAATCTATTCCAATAAATTTCTTTGTCTTATTACTAGGTGCAGGATCTGCCGTTATAGACAATGTTCCTTTGGTGGCAGCTAGTATGGGTATGTTTGATCTGGCAATAGATGATGCCGTTTGGCATTTTATTGCTTACTCTGCTGGTACTGGAGGGAGCATGCTTATTATTGGGTCTGCAGCTGGTGTTGTAGCTATGGGGATGGAAAAAATATCTTTTTTTTGGTATTTGAAAAATATTGCATGGCTTGCAACAATTGGTTACTTAACGGGTGCCTGTTCATTTCTATTATTCCAAAGCTTCTAAGCACTTTCAAAAAGTACTAATTTCACATTAAAAATTAATAAAAATGAATTTTAATATTTTTCCTATGTTGTTAAACATTCAAGAAAACACGTCTTCAATTTTAGATGGTGTTCCATCCCTAGTAGAAACAGAACAAATATCCATGTGGCAGTTAATATGGGGTTATGACTCCGTCAGCGGAGAATATAGTTTAACTAGCTTAATAGTAATGTCTCTACTTTTCTTGTTTTCTTTCATAGCTATTTATGTTTTTATAGAACGTTTCATGACTATACAAAGAGCATTAAAGGGGGAAAAAGATTTTATAAAAAAAATCAACGATTTTGTTTTAAAAGGAAATTTAATCGAAGCTAAAGAACACTGTAATTCAAGCAATAATCCTATTGCAAGAATGATAGAGAAAGGAATTAGTAGAGTTGGTAAACCAATGAAAGATATTGCAATATCCATAGAGAATATTGGAAAATTAGAGATAAGTAAATTGGAAAGGAGATTGTCCATGCTAGCTACAATTTCGGGAGTTGCTCCTATGCTTGGATTTTTGGGAACTGTACTAGGAATGGTAAAAGTTTTTCAAAACATGTCTAAAGAAAAAACATTTGAAATCGCTAGTCTTTCTGGAGGAATCATGGAAGCTATGATTACCACTGTTGGTGGATTAATAGTAGGTATAGTTGCCTATGTTGCATATAACTATTTAGTAAGTAAGGTGGAAAAAGTGATTCATAATATGGAGGGTGCATCTATTGAGTTCTTAGATATTCTTGAAGCTCCAGGAAAATAAATTATGAATTTTAGATCCGGAAATAAAATAAAAATTGAAGGCGGAATGTCTTCTATGACCGATTTAGTTTTTTTACTTTTAATATTTTTTATAGTTATTTCCACCATGATTACTGCAGGTGTTAATATAGATGTCCCAAAAGATGGAGGAACAGCATCTGAAAAAAAAATATTAACTATTAACGTAAATGACAAAAATGAATATTTCATGGACAATAGAAAAACACCAATTTCCAGTTCTGATATTAAAAATGAAATTTTAAAAAACCTTAGTTCAGATAGTATAATTTCTCTTTATGGAAGTAATGAAAGTTCTTGGCAGGCCTCTGTTTATATAATTGATATTGCTAAACAAAATAATATTAAAATCTCTTTGAACGGAAATAAAAATTGAAAGCAGGAAATAAAATAAAAATTGAGGGTGGAATGTCTTCCATGACAGACCTGGTTTTTTTATTGCTAATATTTTTCATAATTATTTCAACTCTTGTAAATACCTCCCATGAAATAAAACTTCCTGAAGGGTCAGGAGATCCCTCACTAACCTCCCCAATAAAAGTTTATGTAGATGCTGAAAATAACTTTTATTTGAATAGTGATCCAAAACCCATACAGATAAATTCGATAGAAAGTTCATTAAAAAAAGAAATTGGCGATAACAAAGCAATAGAATTATTAGCAGATAAAGATGCAAATAGATCTTCTGCCTATGAAATAATTAAAATTGCAAAACAGAACGCACTTAAGGTAGTTATCAAAACAAAAGGGAGTAAATAGCTTGGAATTGTTACAGAAAAAAGACAACCGGTTAGGAATAATTATTAGTATAGTTCTTCATCTATTCTTACTAATTGCTATTTTCTTTAGTAAGGGCTGTATGGAACTACAAAATCCTCCACAATTCACCTTAGAAGAAGTAATAACCTTGGATTTTAGCGATGCCGGTGGCGGAAGTCCAGGAAGCGCTAGCCCTACTCCACCAACTGTGGAAGAAGAAGCACCAGCGGAAAAAGTAATTACTCAGGAAGATTCACCAGTTGCTGTAAAATCTAGCAATTCTACTATTAAAAATAAAAATGCTTCCAATAAAGCTGAGACAAAAGAGGCTCCAAAACCAAAAAACGATTTTAGTAGTTTGTTTGGAAAAGGAAATGGAGATAGTGAAGCTGGAAATGGTGAGGGCGAAGGGACAGGAATTGGAACCGGTAAAGGCCCTAATACTGGCGGAGGAGTTGGTACTGGAAAAGGAAGACAGGTAGTTGGAAATCCAGAGTTAGACAATCCTAAAAATTGGGTTGGTTTTGTGATGGTTCAATTTACAATTGATGAAAAAGGGAATGTTCTAGAAACAAAAGTATTGTATCCTCACTCAAAAACCACGATAACTTTAACGAGTATGGATCAAAAATTTATTGCCAATGACTGTAAAATGAAATTTAAGTTTACTCCTACAAGTTCTGGAATTACAAAAGATAGACTTGTTAAAAGAATTCAATACATCGAAAAATAATGACCGACTACAAAGATGTTGTAGAATTCTTATTTGAACAGTACCCATCTTACCAAAAAAAAGGAGTTGATGCCTACAAACCAGATCTTAGTAATATCCATGGAATTTGTAAAATTATAGACAATCCACAAAACAAGCTTAAATTCATACATGTAGCTGGAACTAACGGAAAAGGATCTGTATGTAATTTTTTGTATAACATATATCAAAAAGCAGGCTATAAAGTAGGATTATTTACTTCTCCCCATTTGATAGATTTTAGAGAGAGAATTGTTGTTGGACAAGAAGAGATTTCTAAAGAATATGTAGTAGATTTTTACAAGCAAAATCTAGATAGGTTTAAGGAAATAGGCCCATCTTTTTTTGAATGGACTACTGCCCTAGCATTTTCCTATTTTAAAGATTTTAAAACAGAGATAAATATAATTGAAACTGGTCTTGGCGGCAGACTAGACTCTACCAATATAATAATGCCAGAACTTTCTATCATTACAAGTATTGGAATGGATCACGCATCTATTTTAGGAAATACAATTGAAAAAATAGCTAAAGAAAAAGCAGGAATAATAAAAGACAATATTCCTACTCTATTAGGATCAGAAATGGAGCAAGAAAGTATATTTAAAGAAATTTGTAACTCAAAAAATTCAAAACTTTATATTGCAGATAAAAATATTGAATATCCAGAAAGCTCTCTACCAAATTATCAAATTAAAAATTGGAATACTGCTAAGAAAGCAACTGAAATTTTACAAAATAAATTTGAGATTGGAGAAATAAAAAACGAACCTCATAAATTCTTAACTATAAAAGGAAGATGGCAGATAGTAGGTAAAAACCCATTGACAATTTTAGATATTGGACATAATGAGCAGTGTATATTAGAGTTAAAAAAACAATTAAAAAAAGAAAACTTTAATAACCTTTTTTTAATTGTTGGATTCTCCAAAGACAAGGACATCTCTACACTTTTAAATTTACTTCCAAAAGCAGAGACTTACTATTTTACAAAATCTAGTAATGAAAGAAGTATTGATCCTAAAATATTGAAAACAAAATTTATTAAAGATAATTCTAGATTATATGGCGACTACAAAGAGGCTTTTGAGGAAGCAAAAAAAGAGGCAAAAAAAGAAGATATGCTATTAATAACTGGGAGCGCCTTTCTTATTGGAGATATACTGAATGAATTTTATTAGATTAATATAAGAAGAATAAAAAAATAAATATATTTGCAGTCCTTAATTTAGGGCGATTAGCTCAGTTGGTTCAGAGCACCTCGTTTACACCGAGGGGGTCGGGGGTTCGAATCCCTCATCGCCCACTAAACCTCCACTGGAGGTTTTTTCTTTTATGGGCAATTAGCTCAGTTGGTTTAGAGCGCTTGCTTGACAGGCAAGAGGTCACAGGTTCAAATCCTGTATTGCCCACTACTCTGTTAAATGCCTCTTTTTAGGGGCTTTTTTCTTTGCAGATGAAAGGTCAAACTCACACTAAACTCACACTTTGCACCTAATTTTGATGATATTTAGTCAATGGACAGTTTTCAAAATAGTGTCCATTTAAAACATTGTAGACAGTTAGGACATTGTGGACATCCAACTTTTTCTTACATTAACGGTTTAAAACTTATGAAATGAAGAAACTTATAGTATTTATGTTTTCAGTAGTGTTATTGGGGAGTTGTACAAAAGAAAACTTACCAGTAATAAGTACAACTCCTTTATTAACTTCCGTAACAACTGTTGAATCAGGTGGTGTTATAAGTTCTGATGGTGGTTTTGCGATTACCCTAAGAGGTGTTTGTTGGGCAACTACTCAAAACCCTACTGTTGCAGATGATACAACAATTAATGGGAGCGGAACTGGAAGTTTTTCAAGTGTTACTAATAATTTATAAATTAATACTACATATTATCTAAGAGCTTATGCAACTAATTCTAATGGTACTGGATATGGTGATGATGGAAATATCTGGGGTGGGGAAGTTTTTGTATGTGATAATAAAAAATATAAACGTGTAAAGCACCTAAAATACTTTAAGCTCTTAGGTGGTGAAGTATCTGTAAAAGAGCCTAAGCGTATTGCTTTATCGCTTTTATTTGATTCATTTACTCTTGATGAGATTAAAAAACTTGATTCTTCATGTGTTAGAGCATTTAAAGATAGTGAAATAACTAT
>CALJHN010000007.1 GCA_938075455.1 uncultured Flavobacteriales bacterium | reverse complement strand
AATTAAAGCTACTATAAATGTTGGTTTTATGTGTTTTTTTTTTATATTTTTGTAGCTTATTATTTTTAAGCAGGAGATTAGTTGTTATGGAAAAAAGTAAAATTCTTTATGTTACCCAAGAAATCGATCCGTTTTTAATAGAATCAGAAATTTCAAGTCTTGTAAGGAAAGTCGCTCAAGGAGTTCATGAAGCTGACAAAGAAATCAGAATTTTCATGCCTAGGTTTGGTGTTATTAATGAAAGAAGACACCAGCTTCACGAAGTAATTAGACTTTCGGGAATGAATTTAATTGTTAATGACTACGATCATCCATTGATCATTAAAGTTGCGTCTATACCACAAATTAGAATTCAAGTATATTTTATTGATAATGAAGAATATTTCAAGAAGAAATTCTTGTTTAAAGATGCTAAAGGAAAATACTTTAAAGACAATGATGAAAGGTCTATGTTTTTCTGCAGAGGGGTTTTAGAAACAGTTAAAAAACTTGGATGGATGCCTGACATCGTTCATTGTCATGGATGGATGACAGCATTAATGCCAGTATATTTGAAATCCGTTTATGCTAATGATCCTCATTTTTCAGGATCAAAAGTTATTTACAGTGTATACAACAGAGATGAAAAACTTAAATTTTCTAAGAATTTAGATGCAAAATTAGAATTTGACGAAATTCCAATCTCAAAAATTGATATTGATGGATCTATAGGAGTGAATAAACTTCACGAAATAGCAATTCAATGGAGTGACGCTATTGGGATTTGCAGTCCAGAAATTGATAATTCACTGATTGAGATTGTCAAATCCTCTAAAAAACCACTACTTGAACATCATGAAGAAGAGCGAACAATCGATGCACATCAAAATTTTTATGATACAGTTCTTAGCGAAAATGGAGTTCTTGCTTAATCAGAAAGTATTGATCAAATTACGTAATTTTTTATTTCTAGGTCTTGGTTTATTAACCATATCATTCCTTAGCTCTTGTGAAAAGGACAATGAATTTGGTATTGAAATTAATCCTGACTCCAATACATTAGGAGCTATTTATTCTGATACATTCTCTATACATACTTTTTCAGTTATTTCAGACAGTATTAGAACTGATGAATTAAATGGCCCTAGTCCACTAGGAAATTATATAGACCCTGTTTTTGGGGAGGTAAATGCTTCTATTATTACTCAAATAAGATTAGAACAATCTTATAATTTTATTCCAGATAATGGAGATATTAACGATGTTGTGGTTGATTCAGTTGTACTTTACCTGGCAATTGATGGGTTTTATGGGAATATTCAAGAGCAAGAATTTAAAGTTGAAATACTAGATGAAGATATTTTTAAAGACTCTAATTACTATAATTCAACCAATATAATTACCAAAGCAGAAGATATTTCTAATGGATTAAGTATTAAATCTGATCCACTATTTCCTGGTTATTTTTCTGGTGGGTTAGTAAATAAAGCAATTTTGGGAATTCCTTTAAATATTGAAAAATTTGCATCGCCAATTGTAAACGAATCTGGAAATACTACATTAGATGGAAATGACAATGATAATGAATTTTTGACGTTTTTTAAAGGCATTAAAATTTCAAGCGTAAATGGAACTAACGGGGGACTTTATTACATAAATTTACTTAATTCTTTTTCTAGAATAAGGCTTTTTTATAGAGATACTAGTGGAATTTCTTCTGAACATGACACTTTAGATTTTGATTTCAATATTAATAGTAATTGTGCTTACTTTCACAAAGTAACCCATGACTATACTGGAACAGAAATAGAAAATATTGTTGCTCAACCGTCAATTGGTCAAAATCAGTTTTTCGTTCAGACACTAGGTGGCATTAACGGAAGAATGACCATTCCCAGCTTTGATTCTCTAATTGCAAAACCTGTAATAATTAATAAAGCAGAAATTATTTTGCCATTTGAAGATTATCTTTATGACGAATATCCTTCCCCATCTAGTTTATTTATTTCAAGAAAAAACGTAGAAGGAGAGTATGAGTTTTTACCAGACTTGTTTGAGGGTAGTTTAGGAGGGAATTTTGATGTGGTTAATAAAAATTACACTTTCAATATTACAAGACATCTAAATGAAATTGTGGCTGAAAAAGCAATTAACGATACCATAAAAATATTTCCAAATGGAAATGGAATAACCGCCAATAGAGTAGTTTTAAATGGAATGAATTCCTCCAAAAAAGACAAGGCGAAAGTAGTAATTTCATATACAAAATATTAATATTTATGTGTGGTATAGTAGCTTATTTAGGTGAAAAAAATGCCTATGAAGTAGTAATCAAAGGTCTCCAAAGATTGGAGTATAGGGGCTACGACAGCTCCGGAGTGGCAATTCATAACGATAATTCTGTAAATGTTTATAAGCAAAAAGGGAAAGTTCAAGATCTAATAGATTTTGCCAGCGATAAAGACACTAAGGGAAACCTTGCAATTGGACATACTAGATGGGCAACACACGGTCTTCCTAATAATGTAAATGCCCATCCTCACCAATCTAGCAATGGAAAAATAAGCATTGTACACAACGGAATTATTGAAAATTATTCTGTTTTAAAGAAAGAATTAGAACAAAGAGGGCATAATTTTATAAGCGAAACAGATACTGAAGTTTTAGTTCATTTAATAGGTGATATTTATAAAAATGGAAAACAAAGTCTATTTGATTCTGTAAGATTGGCTTTAAACGAAGTAATTGGGGCTTATGCTATTGTAGTTATAAGCGATGACAATCCCGACGAATTAATTGCTGCTAGAAAATCAAGTCCTTTAGTGGTTGGATTAGGTCAGGGAGAGTTCTTTTGCGCATCAGACGCGACACCTATAATAGAATATACTAAGAATGTAGTTTATTTAGAAAATGGAGAAATTGCTCACATAAGTTTAAAAAATGGACTTAAGCTAAAGACCATTGGCAATCAAAACAAAACACCATATATCCAAGAGCTAGAAATGCATTTAGAGGCCTTAGAAAAAGGTGGCTATGAGCACTTTATGCTAAAAGAGATATACGAACAGCCTCAGTCTATTTCAGATTCCATGAGAGGACGTTTTAGTATTTCACAAGGAAAAGTTGCATTGGGTGGAATTTTAGACTATGAAGAAAAGCTAATTAGTGCAAAACGATTAATATTTGTGGCTTGTGGAACTTCATGGCACGCTGGCTTAGTAGGAGAATATTTATTTGAAGAAATTGCGAGAATTCCTGTAGAAGTAGAGTATGCATCAGAATTTAGATATAGAAATCCTATAATCAGTGAAGACGATGTAGTAATTGCTATTTCTCAGTCAGGGGAAACAGCAGATACTCTTGCAGCAATAAAATTAGCTAAAGAAAGAAAAGCAACACTAATAGGTATTTGTAATGTTGTAGGTAGTTCTATTTCAAGAGAGACCCATTGCGGTTCCTATACTCATGCTGGGCCAGAAATTGGCGTAGCGTCTACCAAAGCCTTTACTGCCCAAGTGACAATTCTTACTCTTATGGCCATGATGATTGGCAGAAGGAAGGGAACGATAACCAATGAGAGATTTAATAGATTATTAGTTGAACTAAATGCTATCCCTGAGAAACTAAAAAATGTTTTAAAAGAGAATGATTTGATTGAAAAAATTGCCAAAATATATCATAAATCAACCAATGCACTTTATTTGGGAAGGGGTATTAATTTTCCTTTGGCATTGGAGGGGGCTTTAAAACTTAAAGAGATTTCTTATATCCATGCTGAAGGATATCCTGCTGCCGAAATGAAGCACGGTCCTATTGCATTAATTGATGAAGAAATGCCGGTTTTTGTAATTGCTACTAAGGATTCGAGTTATGAGAAAATAGTATCCAATATTCAAGAAGTAAAAGCAAGAAAAGGAAAAGTTATTTCTATTGTAAGTCATGGAGATACGGAAGTAAAGAAAATAGCTGATCATTATATAGAGATTCCAAAATGTGACGATTTATTGGTTCCTTTATTGGCTACAGTACCTTTACAGTTGTTGAGTTACCATATAGCGCTTATGAGAAAATGTAATGTTGATCAGCCAAGGAATTTAGCGAAGTCTGTTACTGTCGAATAGACTTAACTGTCTGATTATCAAGTAGTTAAGTGTTTATTTGTTAATTCGTTGTGATTTATGAATGTAGTCCACTTTTGTATCTTTTTCATAATCAATGTGTTATGAATACCCGTTAACTTCCAACAAAATTCAATTTAAATCATGGAAGAGATTACTATTCCTTTAACAAACCTTTTGTTTGTTTGTTGATTTTATATAGTTGGTACGTTGAAATTCCTGTAAGAAGGTTATTAAATTTAATTGATGAGTTTATACTTGTTAATTCCCTTGTGACGGATCTTTCAAGATCAGAAAATCCTTCTTGTGTAACATAACTTAGTTCTTTTAACCCACCAACAATATTTTTTTCCATAGAATTTATTGAGAACATCAAACTACTTAAACCATCTTCAATATTACTCAGTTGTTGGGAAACTTCATTTTCCCAGTTACTATTAAACATGTTTAGTTTGTCAAAAGATTCATATATTTCATAAAAGACAATTAAGTCATCTTCTACAATTGATGTTATCATATTTAAAGAATGGAATAAAATAAGTTCATAGGTATGAATTTGGTTTTTTAACAGACCAACATTTTCATCTAACTCAGATTGAGTTTCTGTATTTTTGATTGAAGAGAATATGTCTTGAATATTTTGTCTTTTTGTTTTTAGATAATTTGATATTTTGACAAATTTTTGAATATATAGTTTATCAAATTCAATTACTTTCTTCTGATGTTTTTTAAATAAAATCATAAAATCATCACTTCCTTCAATAACATCAATAATCCCGTTACCGTCTTTATCAAATTGATCTAATTGTTCAGTTTGTGATTTTTTTAGTGATTTTACTCGTTCCGTTTCTTCTTTATCTTTTCTATCTTTCTCCTTCATAAGAAACTCAATTCTTTTATCAACTTCATTAGAAAATTTCTCAAGAAATTCTTTTAAAAATTGAATTTCCTGACTACTTAATTGTACTTCATAACTGTAAATCGAGTACCTAACTCCTATAGTATTCGAACTATTAAACCATATGTTTTCATTGAATTTCTTAATAGACATTTTTCTTAAGTTGATGTAAGATTTTGTTTCACTATCTATTAATACGTACAATTCATCTGAAATAATTACTAATCCACTTATAGTTCCATTATATGGAATATTATATTGTCTATCAAATGAGAGTTTTCTTTTGAGACTTCCCCATTTTCCAGGAAACCAACTATCTATTTTTTCTACAAGTTCATTATTATTTAAAACCCAAGGTTGATTTTTATATTTATTAAATAATGATAATAATATTTCAATACCATTTATTTCAATTTCATCTTTTGTTTTTCCTATTGATTTTAGAAAACTTTTTATATCTCCTTTTTCATTATCTTTTTTCTGAGTCTTAACTTTTTTCTGAGTCTTAACTTTTTCTGGGTTATATTCTTTTGAATGATTTTTAATGAATTCTTTATCACTTAATCTTTCATCTACATCTTCTGATTTTAAAGGAACCCATCTTTCACTGTTTTTAAATTTTTTAAGACCTAAATAACAATCATTTACTTTCGATGTATCTTTAGGTTTTCTTGAAATTTTAGTAATTCTATTTCCACATAAATCATAGAAAAATGTTTTACCATCTTTATCTTCTGGTTTTACAATAATACTTACTTCATCTACTTTGAAATACTTAGGATTTTTTAGAGAATCTAAATATTCATTTCGTTGTTTTTCATAATAATCAGACATAGTAATAAAGTTAGTAAAAAATTAATCTTCATTCAATCCAGGAATTATACAAATGAGTCTTTCTATTTTAGTTTCTATTTTTCTATCGATTCTTTTTTCTCTAATTAACCCTTTTTTATAAACACTATAAACATCTTGTGATTTAAATTCCTTTTTTGTTCGTGTAGTCTTGAAGTTGTTTTTGTTCAAAAAGTCCTTAATTCTTAGATAGGAATAATTATGATATTCCCTAAGGTGTTTTACTATTTTAAAAACTCGTTTTTGTTCTCTTGTGTAGTGGTGAATTTTTGTTAATCTTGGTGTTGTAATTGATACTTTTAGATATAAAAGTATTTCATCATATTCTGAAAGAGGTTTGATTTTTTTGACTACATTCTTAGACTTCTCTGTAACCGTAGAGTAATCTTTTCCAACCCCAATATTCGTAGGATTTAAGGTTGTATTAGTTCCACTAAAAAATATGTAATTTTATACTATGTCATCTACTTTTTTAAATTCGTGTTTACTTCAGTTTAGATACTACAAAGAACTAGGTGAAAAAACAATTGAACAAGTACCGGAGATTAAATTGTCATTTCAAATAAATAATGAAACAAATAGTATAAATACGATTGTAAAACACCTTAGTGGTAATATGGTCTCTAGATGGACAGATTTTTTAATTTCAGATGGAGAAAAAGAATCTAGAAATAGAGATGATGAATTCGAAGACAATATCAAATCTAAAAAGGAATTGATGGAAATTTGGGAAAAAGGATGGAAGGTTTTGTTTGACACTCTTGAGAAACTTAATTTTCAAGATTTAGAGAAAATTATATACATAAGGAACGAAGGTCATACAGTAACCGAGTCTATTAATAGACAACTTTGTCATTATTCATACCACGTAGGACAGATAGTAATGATTGGAAAAATCATTTGTGGAAACAAATGGAACTCGTTATCAATCCCTAAAGGAGAAAGTCAATCCTTCAATATGAAAAAGTTTTCAAAAGAAAGAGACAGAAGACATTTCTTGAAGTAATATTTTTAAGGGTTATATACCATTTTTTAGAACTCACTTATATATTCGAATCAATTCAATATCAAAATCTGAATATTCCATAACCTCAGGTTGGTTCAAAATCCTTTGTTTTTTCTCTATTTTTTTCCAAATAACAGAAACTAAAGAGGGATAGAAATCTTTTCCCATTGAACTCTTAAATCCTAACCTATTTAGTTCTTTTGAAATACTTCTGTACCCTAACCCTTTGTTTTTAAGTTGAAGGATTTTTTTATGTGTTTTTTGATGTGATTTATCTAACTTTCTTCGGTAAACGAATTTGTTGGTAAGAACACTAAGATTGAATGTTAGAAATGGTGTTGGGGTTGGAAAACCCAAACCTATTACTGTTGAGTAGTGGGGTATTTTAGGTTGATCATTATATCTTTCACTACAATTTTTTTTAGTAGTTTTATAAATAAGACAATAATATGATATTTAATATTTGGTTAATTTCAACAATCGTCGTCACAATTATGGTTGGAGGATTTATTTTAAAGTACCAAAAGAAAGAGAAGGTAAATTAAATCGTTATCAATTTTAATTCAAAAACTAAATAATCTGTTTTGAATTATTCTAATTTCAAAGTCTGAATAGTTTTGATTAAAAGTTTTTCCTTTTTTAATATTACTTGAGAACTATATTTCAAAACAGGAATGTATTTTAACTTCATTGGGGTTGGAATCATTAAGTCTTTGACAGTAGAGTGATTTTTTCCAACCCCAATGTTTGAACCCCTCAATAATGAAAGGGGAATAACATTATCTCCCTTTTTTACTCTATAACTATTACCCCACTTGATCCTATTTTTCGTGTCTAAATTTAATAAAAACCTAGAGTGTTCTCTATTAAATAAAATATCAAAAGCAAAATTTAAGATTATAATTAAATTGCAAATGCTTTGATAACATGAGCTAGTCATCTAATAAAAATGCTCTTTGTGGCTTTAAAGCATGTTTTATCATATCAACGTATTGCCTGTCAATAATTAAATGAGCAATATTAAGGTAGTCATTAATAGGCTCCAATCCTATATTGTAGAATAAAATTTCTTTCTTTTCTAAAAACTCTTCTAAGTGAATATTAAAATGTTCAGCAGTTTTTAGAGAATCTTCACCATTAAAATCCCAAATTAGTTTTATTTTTTGCATTATTTAAAATTTACCATCTATAAATTTCATCACCTATTTCACTACTCCAAAGCTCTATTTCTTTTAAAGAATGTTTAGAAGCAAAAAATTTATCCCAATTATTTTTCCAAATATAGTTTCTTATATACACTGAGTACAGTACTTTAATCTCATCCTTAAGATTTTCACTATCAACGTTATTATAAGACTTATTATAGATATTAGATAAAGATGACTTAATTTTATCAGATGATCCGATATAAAGGTTTTTGTATCTTTTATCAAAAACAGTAACTCTTAAATAAAATTTAGGGGAAGAAAACCCTTTAGATTTTGTCTTGTGAGTTCTTAAACCAATTGAAATAGAAAATTGGAAATTTTTAATTATATCCTCTAAATTTTCTTTTGCTGAATTCATTTTATATAGATAGGAATCTTTTGATTTAGAAGGTGAAATTTGTTTTTTCAGTTTCTGAACAAGTTGCTGTTTTTTTCTTATCTCTTGCTGTAAAGTTAGGATTTGTAAAGATTTACTTTCTATTATTTTGTAATTCTCTCTTAGTTTTCGATATTCTATTCTATCGTTTTTTTCTAAGTTTATAAAAAACTCGTCTGGTAAATAATCTAAAAAAAATTTGTTATTATAACAGCGGTATTTAAGTAGGTTGGACAATAAAATTATTTTGTGGTTTTTTCAAATATATAAAAAAAATTATACCACAAATTAAAAAATTAGAGGACATCATCAATTAAATTAATTTATAAAATTTTAGATGCAGTATTTTTATATAAGTGATATTCAAGTGATTTAAATAAATAAAAATAATTGTGGTTTTTTTTTATTATTAATATAAATTATACCACAAAATTAAAAACTATAGATGTTAATAACAGAGATGTAAAAACTTAACAAGATTATTAAAATAGAAATTAATTTGACAAATATTTATTTATAAATCAATAATTGAAAGTTTTTTATTACGTGTTATTAAAGTAATAATTTAAGTTTAATAATTTTTTTACAGAAAAAATTTCATAGAAAAAAACCTATTTTTATTACTTAATGTTAAAAAAAACTATCAAAATATACCTGCCTGCGTTGATATGCTTAATGTATGCAATTAGCTGCAAAGAAAAAAATAAATTCCCATTGTTGTTTGATATGGAAAAAGTCGAACGAAGCCACTTTATTTCACAAAATTTAGAACGAGTCTCCAATTCGCTATCCCAGTCTTTAGATTATTCAAAATCAGGAAAATTTAGTGCAAAAATCGACTTGAAAAACCCATATGCACTTGGCTATACTTTTAAAAATCTGAAAAAAGGTAGTCAGTTGAAAATTTCTGTCTGGGAAAATACTGCAGGTGCAAGAGGCTATTTAAAATTAGTAGACGAAGAAAAAAATATTCTTGCTGTTAAAAGAAGTCATCCAAAAAAAATAGAAGGTCAATGGGTGCTAATCAATCTTAACTTTATAGTTGAAAAAGATTCTAAACAAATTAAGTTTTTTATTCATAATGAAAAAACTCTTCCTGCCTACTATGACGACTTAAAGATAGAATTGTTAAAAAACCCTACAAGACCAGTATTCAAAAAAGAAAATATAGGGCTTCAAATTAAATCTAAAGATTTGGATAAGCTATTTAAATTTAAAGAAGAAGCAATTCAAAATGGTGTGATTGGTAAATCCTTAAAAAAATACTTTAATGGAAACATGGTCTATAATAATGAGAAAATTCCTATCAAAATTCGATTAAAAGGAGACTGGGTAGATCATCTTAGCGGCGATAAATGGTCATTTAGAATTAAAATATTAGGGAATAAAGATTTTAAAGGGATGAAAGCTTTTTCTATACAACATCCAAAAACACGATCTTTTCTTAAAGAGTGGATAATGCACCAAATCTTTAGAGACGAAAATATTTTAACTACTAGATATGGCTTTGTAACCGCGTCTTTGAATGGGGAAAATTTGGGAATTTATGCTTATGAAGAACACTTTAGTAAAGAATTACTCAAATACAACAAAATAATGGAGGCGCCAATACTTAAGTTTAATGAAGAAGGGGTATGGGAGACAAGGCTAAAAAATCCAAAGAATAGAAATTTATATCCATATTTTGAAGCCTCAGAAATAATTCCTTTTCAAAAGAAAAGTATTTTTTCATCAGACAGTCTTAAAAAAGACTTTGAAAAAGGATTAAAACTAATGACTAAATACAAAGAATTTGATGGGAATTTAGAAGATATATTTGATTTAAATTATACGGCAAAAATATATGCACTATATGACATTGGAAAAATTAGGCATTCTTACCATTGGCACAACCAACGTTTTTATTATAATCCTAAAGCCAACAAATTAGAGCACATTGCATACGATTGTTATGCTGGAATTGAAGAAGGAATAGAAGATATTATATATGGATATTCAGATAAGGATTCTTATGATTTTAAAATGACTTACCTATCCAAACAATTTTTTAATAATGATTTATTTGTTGCTAACTACAAAAAGTTTTTAGATAAATTCTCTAATGAGGAATACTTAACTAACATTATCAATAAATATAGTACCAAATCTGATTCATTATATACTATTTTAAAATATGAATTTCTAGATTACGAATTTGATATAAACTATCTTATTGAAAATGCAAAAGCTGTTAGAGAATTGCTTCCAAGCTATACTTCAAATCACAATTTTTTAGTTAAACCCATTAACTATAATTATGCTTCAGTTGAAAATAATTACTTTCCATCTATTGGAATAAAAGCGAATAAACATATTAATAGTAAAAATGAATTGGTCTTGAAAATTAAGAACTTCCATTTAGATACTGTTTATTTAATAGGATATTCTATGGAGGAAAAAGGTAATGCTCTAGTTAAGTTTAAAGATTCTATTTTAATTACTCCATTTCAAATAAAAGGAGATTCTAAAGAGATAAATATTAATAAAGATGCTGATTTTATATTTTTCAAACCTCAGAATACAAAAAGCTTGATGGTAAAGGATATTGAAAGGTTGATTTGATTATAGTTTTCTAGAGACCTTTCTTACAGTACTACTTTTGGGGGCTGATTGTTCAATTTTCGTTTTCGGTTCTCCTTTTCTTGTATTGTTTTTATTATTTGTTTTTTTATTTTTATTTGAGGAAGGTGACTTTACTTCTTTTTCATCTCCATCGTCAACTGGCTTTTCTTTCTTTTCTCTACCAAAAGTTAAATTTAATCCAAAATGAATTTGACCATTTCTTACTTTCTTAGTATCAATATTTATACTGTTTGAGGAGTTAGATATAAAATTGTCTCTTGGATTGAGAGTGCCAAAAGCTAAAAAATTATCTGTCAAACAATAAATTTCAACAGGCCCAAGATTTACGGATAGACCAAATCCAACATTTGAGTAACTACGATTATATATTGAATAACTAGCAGTAGCTGAGAGAAAATTCCCAAGGTGATAATTATATGCTAGACCCATACCACGTCTCCATATTCCTCTTACAAATGAGGAATAAAGACTTAAAGAAACAAAATTATTATGATCTACAATGTACTCCATGGATGCATAAATTTTTGTACGTAGAGCAGTTCTATAACTTTCGTTAGAATATGAATAATTATTTTTCAAGTCTTCTTCTATAGAGTCTTCTAGTACTCCTTTTAAAAAATCAACACTAGACCCCCCACCAAATATAGAAATTGGATTATCAATTCCATCGTATTCATAATTCCAAGCCTCTAACTTAGAATTTGCAGTGTAACTATTCCAATTTATAAATCCAAAATCCAAAACAGATGCCTCTAAGAGTAGTTTGTCATTAACATGATAGTTAAATCCTAAATCTATTGCTAAACCGCTGTTTTTTCTATTAAATAAATAATTATTAATATATCCTGGGGAAAAACCAGACTGTTGCATTGCGCTAGAATCTTTAGTATCCAGTCCTCCAATTGCTGGAATATCACCATCAATCATAACTTGTGGAAGGCCTGAAGTCCTAAAATCAAAAGCCATGTCAAATTTCAGAGCATGTGAATTTTGATCGGTCTCAATACCCATGTAGCTAACATCAGTTGCAAAATTTTCCATTCCGTAAAGGTACTTTAGCCTTGCGCCATAAGAAAATTTATGGTGAACGTCATGAACCCAATGGACCGCGTATTCTCTCCAATGTGTGAAATCAAATCCCAGACCGTCTAAAGAAGCTCTTTTGCCAAGAAGATTATTACCATTTCCTTCTAAAGCAAGAACTATTAGGTCCTTCGGGTAATTAAAAGTAAAATCTAACTTTTCAGTAACGTTAAAGGAAAAGAAATTATCTTCTTTTTTAAAACCAACAAAAATTAAATCTGTACTTCCATTAAGGATAAAAAAGTTTTCCGAAGACATCTTTGCTATAGCATTATCAACATCTGGCATCATAATTCCATCGGCATTTTGATAAAATATATCTCCAATTGAAAAACCTGTATTAAAAATAGAGCCATACACACTTGAAATGATTGGCAACCCTATATCAAACTTTGAATCCGGAAAAGAAGCAGGATCAACTTGTGTGATTTGAGGAATTGATGGCATGTGATACAAAATAAAATCTTGCTGGGCATTAATTTTGGTCAACATAAAAAACAACGATATGAAAATAATCTTTTTCATTAAAACATTCTTCCAGAAATTAATAGAGACATAGATAATTGCAACTTATAATCGCTGTAGATTTTTACAGATTGCTGGTTGTCATAATCTGAAGTTCCTGCAGTAACAAGCAAAATAACATGCTTTGTTTGGTTCAAATTATCAACACAAGATTCATCACAGCCAAGAAATGTTACTTTTTGTTCTGAGTCTTCTACGACTCTTCCATTTGCATCCAAAGTTGCAGATTGAAGAACTATTTCTCCATCAGCAATGGAAGAAAGCAGGTTAAAATTACTGTCCAATAATTGTAAAGTAAAATCAACTTCTATGGGCCATCCGTTTGTAGTAGAAAACTTAATTACTGCAGAATCAATGTCTGTTTGGGAACTAAATAATTCATCTACTTTAAAATCAAATGGAATAGTATCCCCCATAACCCATCCTCCAGCATATCCTTCTAAAGGAAGAGTAATTTCAGTCGATACAGAAATATTACTAGAGCTTAAAATAAAATTATTATTAGAAATTGTTGAATCAGCATTTACAACTACAACAGGGCTACTAACAATACTTTTTGGTGTTGAATTTATTAACTCATTAATAGTACTGTTGGCTGCGTCCATAGTAATAACAGATGTGACTGAGTCACCTTGGGTTGCGGGTTGCTCTATAGTGGGAAAATAGAATGGAGCAGCTTGTAAATTTCCAGATGCAGAAGAATCGTATAAAACATTACCTAAAAAAACTCCCTGAAGATCTTCGTAATACATTGATTGCATTCCCATATTGGCAGTAAAACCAAAACTATTTTGAATGGTGTGCTTAATTTCTGGATTGGTAAGTAAAAACTGTACTGCTGACTCCGAGTTGCTGAAAATATCTAAAGGTAAGGGAATTGAACCTAAATCAAATTGCTGGTATTTAATGTCACCAAAAATTGAAGAAAACTCTAAATTATCCATTGTAAATGAAAAAGTAAGATCGTCATTAGTATTAATTGGGCTTCCTGAACCGTTGATAGTAACTTCTAAATAAACTACCATCTCATTAAATCCAAGACTTCCTTTAGTTAAATCAAAAGTATAGTTACTAAGATTTGCTTGAGTAACTGCAGGATTGTTAGCAGAAGCCGTTAAAATATCAGAAAAAAAAATTCCTTGGGCATTAACTAGTGATGGTATAGTTATTTCAAGAACCACTTCATGACTTAAATTATTTAAGATTTCAATTGTTAAAATCCCTTGAGAAAAATCAATCGAACTTAATTCCTCCCCATGAGGAAATGTGAAAGTATTTATATTGGTATCTGAAAAACTAATCGAATTTATGAGCGAAGGTAAATTTTGAGGAGCAGGATTAACAGAAATACTGAAAGTTTGATCTGGAATATCGATAATTTCAGAAGCATTGATAGTTGTTGGAGGAGTAACGTAAGCTAAAAATAATTCCCCATCGTTTCCTGTAGATATAATATCTCCTGTATCTCTTTCTAACATATCCTCAACATCAATCTCAGCACTAACTAACGGAATAGCTACATGATGATAGGTTTGTAAAGTAGATAAATCTATTTCATCAGTTTTTTTACATGAAGTAAAAATTAGGGCGAGATAAAGAAAATAAATAGACCTATTTGTTTTTTTCATAAACATATTAAGAACTAAGTTAAAGAAATTACCACAATTAAATAAAAAAATACTAATCTTATTGGTAATAGTATAATAGTTTTAAATCTCTGATAAAGTTTATAAAGTAAAATCATAGATTTATAAAGTTTTAAAAATAAAAATTGATTAATAAATACAAAAACCACCTTATACTTCACTTCACTATATTAATTTGGGGATTTACAGGCATTATTGGGAAAATTTTAGGATTAAGCGGACTGTCAACTAGCGAAGTTGTATTCTGGAGAATGCTCATTGCGTGGACTACTCTTCTACTCTATCTTATAGTTAAAAAACAAAACATAGTAGTTTCAAAAAAAACACTTTTTAAGCTTCTTGGAAATGGAGTTTTAATCGCATTTCACTGGTATTGCTTTTTTGAGGCAATTTCACTTTCAAATGTGTCTATTGCCTTAGTTTTTATGTCAACCACGGCATTTTTCACATCCTTTGCAGAATGGGTTGTTTACAAAAAAGGGATTGATTATAAAGAATTATTTACAGGTGTTTTAGTAATTATTGGAGTCTCCATAATTGTAAATAATTTAAATTTTGAAAACCATCCTGACTATTTAAAAGCAATTTTTCTAGCTTTAATTTCCGCTTTTTTAGCTGCTTTTTTTTCTGTCATAAATAGTGTTCTTGTTAAAGAAAATGACTCTGCTATTATTTCTTTTTATGAACTTATGGGTGGGTTTTGGGTGATAAGTATTTTATTTTACATAAATGGAGAAATTGTCTTAGAACAACTTTCGCTAAATAGCCTTCAATTATTTTGGTTGATGATATTAGGAATTGTTTGTACTTCTTTTGCATTCCTTCTAGGAGTCTATGTTATGAAGTTTATAAAACCATACACAGTTAATTTATCCGTCAACTTAGAGCCCATTTATGCAATAATATTTGCACTTTTAATTTTTAAAAATTCAGAAGTAATGAACCTAAATTTTTATCTAGGATCAATGATTGTAGTAGGATCTATTCTACTTAATGCCTTTTTTAAAAAAACAACAAAACAACAAAAAGTGGCTTAAAAAAAAAGTTATTTAATGTCTAACTATCAACTGTCCATTTATGAAATAATTTGTTGAGCCTTGCTTAATCGAAAAAATATAAAATCCATTATTCAATGTCGATGTATCAATAAAAAACTTATTAGATGAAGATATAAATGTCCGCATCTTTATCCCATCAATACTAAATAGCGTAAGTTCGTAGCTAACCCCAGGCTCGTTATTAAAATACAAAGTAGTCTCATTATTTGCCGGATGTGGTCTTAATTGATATTCATTGTCTTGGCTATCAATAATAAGTATTTTAATAATTTCACTGTAAATATTGGTGCCAAATTTAACTCTATAATAACTTGTTTGATTTAGAATCGGATTTTCGTCTAGGAAGTTATAACTTGTTGGTGATGATGTATTACCACATATACCCTGAAACTGAGCAATATTTTGGAAGTAAATTGTATCTAATGAACGCTGAATAATAATACCATTACAGGTATTACCTTCACTTAAGGTTATGTCAACATATACATTCCCATTAAATTGTTTAATGTCAAAATAATCCAAGGATATGGATCCAGTTTGTGAAAATAAACTGCTAAGCTTTAAAAAGCTAATTAGTATTGTTGTAAGTTTTAAATAATTCACAATTTTGATAAAATATGCTCAATTAAATGTCTGAAATAAGGTTTGAAATTACATAAATCATAATCCTATTTATTTTATTTTGAAAAAAAAAGCCACTAATTAAAGTGGCTTAATTCTAATGTCTTAATTTGGGTTATCAGTAAGTATATTTATTTTGAACTTCATCCCAGTTAACAACCTTGAAAAATGCTTCAATATAATCTGGTCTTCTGTTCTGATAATTTAGGTAATAGGCATGTTCCCAAACATCAATTCCTAAGATTGGAGTTCCACCACATCCCACACCTGGCATAAGAGGATTATCCTGGTTTGGAGTAGAACAAACTTCTAGTTTGCCATCGCTATGAGCACATAACCAAGCCCAACCTGAACCAAATTGTGTGGCTGCTGCTTTTGAAAACGAATCCTTAAACTTTTCAAATGACCCAAAATCTCTGTCAATAGCATCTGCTAAAGAGCCCGAGGGCATACCTCCTGCATTTGGAGACATTGAATTCCAGAAAAGACAGTGATTAAAATATCCTCCACCATTATTTCTTAAAGCGCTGTTTTCCATATCCATAGATTTCATTAATTCTTCAATAGATTTTTCTGTATGTTCAGTTCCCTCTAAAGCTGCATTTAATTTGGAGGTATAACCTGCATGGTGTTTCCCATGGTGTATTTCCATTGTTTTGTGATCAATGTGTGGCTCTAAAGCATCATGGCTATAGTTTAATTGTGGTAACTCAAAAGGCATAGTAATTAAATTTTAGTTCGTTAGTAATTAATGATATCAAAGCTATTGAAAATTTGGTTTAAATTTGAAAATAAACAGACAAATGAACGTATATAGTGACGAATACTTTATGCGAATAGCTCTAAATCAAGCTCAAATTGCTTTTGAAAATGAAGAAGTTCCAGTTGGTGCAGTAATAACTTATCACAATAAAGTTATTGCAAAAGGTTACAATCTTTGTGAAAAACTTACAGACTTTACTGCACATGCTGAAATGCAGGTTTTAACTTCTGCTAGTAGTTATTTACAAAATAAATACCTCAACGAGTGTACATTATATGTGACTCTTGAGCCTTGTGTTATGTGTTCTGGAGCTACTTTTTGGACAAGAATTGGAAGAATTGTATTTGGTGCTTGCGATGAAAAAAGAGGATTCTCAAGCTTGTCAAAAAAAATTCTACATCCAAAGACATTGGTTACTGAATCTGTGATGGAGAATGAATGCAGCTTTTTACTTAGGAGTTTCTTTCAGAAAAAAAGATAGTTTTTTAAGAACTTTAACATTAATAATTCATTATTTGAGAAATTATTAAGTAATTTTATTAAAAAATTAAAATATGTATCCAGCAGAAGTTGTAGCACCCTTTATTGAAGAATTAACCTCCAATGGTTTTAAGGAACTAACATCATCAGAAGAAGTTGACAACCACTTAAACTCTCCTTCAGGAACAAAACTAGTGGTAATAAATTCTGTATGTGGTTGTGCCGCTAGAAATGCAAGACCAGCTGCAAAAATGGCTGTGGAAAGTGATATTAAACCAGATGAAATTCTAACAGTTTTTGCAGGATATCATAGCGAGGCTACTAACCAAGTAAGAAAATATTGCCTTCCTTATCCTCCATCGTCTCCTAGCATGGCACTTTTTAAGGACGGGAAATTAGTTCATTTTATTGAAAGGCACCACATTGAAGGGAGACCAGCAGAAATGATTGCTGAGAATTTGACAGAAGCTTTTAAAGAATTTTGCTAGTTTTTATCCAATACTTTAGGAAGTTTAAAATAAGTACTGTCTTTGACAGGGCTATTGGTAAGAGCTTTTTCTTGATCTAAAACATCACCTAGTTTATCTTCTCGCCAATTATTTATTTCTTCGTTCATATGAACAAGAGGCTCTATTCCATCTGTATCAAGCTCGTTTAACTGATTAATGAAATTTACCATTTTAGAAAGATCTTCAGAAATTAGTTCTGCTTCTTCCTTGTTAAACTTTAGCTTAGATAAGCTAGAAAGTTTGGTTATAATCTCTTTGTTAATTTTCACTTTTTAATTCTTTATTAATCACTTGAAATGTTTGCTCCCTCAAATTTACTAAATCTTCACGATTTAAATTGTCTACAGGGATAAAATCATGTACAACAACATTAGCTACTCCTGGTTTAGTATTTCCAGAAAAATCTTTGTGGTCTTTAAATAAGTCATAGTTGTTTTTAAATGTTATGGGTAGAATTGGACAATTTGTATCTATAGCCAATTGAAAAGCCCCATTTTTAAATCTTCTCATCTCAGTTTCTGAGTTTTCCCACCCCCCTTCAGGAAAGATGATTATACTTCTTCCTTTTTTAATTTCCTTTTTTGCCAAAACCAAACATTCTGCAGCTCTGGTTTTACTATCTCTATAAACAGGAATGTCAACACCTCTTTTAAAAAAAATATTTATAACAGGCCATTTTAAAATTTCTGACTTTCCAAGAAAAGCAAAATCTTGATCAATGATTTGATACATTAATAAGATATCTAGGTAAGACTTGTGGTTGGCGCAAATTATATACTTTTTCTGAAGGTCTAATTTGGATAGGAAAACGGTTTCTAATTTAACTCCTGCTAAAAAAGACATCCACTTCGACCAAAGAAATTTAATTTTTTTTGCATTTTTATTTTTGTTTTTTCCTCTTACAAATAAAAAAATTGGCCCCCAAAAAGTAATACAAAAAATAATATAGACAACCCCTATATATAGAAAGAAAGAAAAGGAAATTATTTTTTTCATTTACAGAAATACTAAAATTAAATTTATCACCTAAAATTATATCATTTTTAAATCTAAATTTGTATAAATTCAATATTATATAAAATGTCAAGGATTTTAACCGGGGTTCAAAGTACAGGAAGACCTCATATGGGAAATATATTAGGAGCAATTATCCCTGCTATCGAGCTTGCTAATAATCCAGTAAATGATTCATTTCTTTTTATCGCAGACTTACACTCTTTAACTCAAATTAAGAATCCAAAACGACTAAAAGAAAACACTTTGCAGGTAGCTGCAACTTGGTTGGCTTGTGGCCTCGACCCAGAAAAAACAACTTTTTATAGACAATCTGATGTTCCTCAGTGCACAGAGCTATCTTGGTACCTTAACTGTTTCTTTCCCTATCAAAGATTGAAACTTGCCCATTCTTTTAAAGACAAATCGGATAGACTAGAAGACGTTAATTCTGGGTTATTTGCTTATCCAATGTTAATGGCTTCAGATATTTTACTTTACGATGCAGATTTTGTTCCTGTCGGTAAAGACCAATTACAGCATTTGGAAATGACAAGGGATGTAGCTTCAAGAATCAATCATAAGTTTGGAGAAGTTTTTATAATTCCAGAAGCAAAACTGCAAAAAGATACTCAATTAATACCTGGAACAGATGGAGAAAAAATGAGTAAGTCAAGGGAAAATACCATAGATTTATTTGAAGACGAAAAATCCATTAAAAAAATTATTAATAAAAATATAATTACTGATAATTCTCAATTAGAGGCTCCAAAAGATCCTAATAATTCTACAGTCTATAATTTATACAATTTAATTGCATCTAGTGAAAAAAGTAGCGAAATGGCAGAAAGCCTTAAGGCAGGAGGCTATGGGTGGGGTCATGCTAAAAAAGAATTAATTGAGGAATTGGTTAAGTCTTTTGCTCCACAAAGAGAAAAATTCAATCACTATATAAACCATCCTCAAGAAGTTGAAGATGTGTTACAAAAGGGAGCTCTAAAAGCAAAAAAGGTGGCAGATACCACCTTAAATAGAGTTAGAAAAAGTCTAGGATATAATTCTTAAAGCTCAAATTTGATACCTTGAGCCAAAGGCAGCGAAGTTCCCCAATTAATAGTATTGGTTTGTCTTCTCATGTAGATTTTCCAAGCATCAGAACCAGATTCTCTTCCTCCACCAGTTTCTTTTTCTCCGCCAAAGGCACCACCAATTTCAGCACCAGAAGTCCCAATATTTACATTTGCAATTCCACAATCAGATCCTTGATGAGATAAAAATGTTTCTTGTTCTCTCATGTCACTAGTCATGATTGCTGATGAAAGGCCCTGGGGAACATCGTTCTGAATTGCTATTGCTTGGTTAACATCTCCACTATATTTAATTAAATATAAAATAGGGGCAAATGTCTCATGTTGTACTATTTTAAAACTATTTTCTGCTTCAATAATTACTGGCTTTACATAGCAATTGCTTTCATAGCCAGATCCACTTAACTGTCCGCCTTCAACCACAACATTTCCACCTTCCAATTTTGCTGCTTCGATAGCATCTAAATACATCTTTACAGCATCTTGATCAATTAAAGGCCCTACATGATTAGACTCATCTAATGGGTCTCCAATCCTAAGCTGATTATACGCATTGATCAAAGCTGTTTTAACATTTTGATAAATGTCTTCATGAATTATTAATCTTCTTGTTGAAGTACACCTTTGCCCAGTAGTTCCTACCGCACCAAAAACTAGTGCAGGAATAACCATTTTAAGATCAGCATTCGGGGTTAATATAACCGCATTATTTCCACCAAGTTCTAATAGTGACTTTCCTAATCTTTTTCCAACTACTTCACCAACTGATTTTCCCATTCTTGTAGATCCAGTTGCAGAAACTAATGGAATTCTTTTATCAGCAGACATAAGCTTTCCTATACTTGCATCTCCAATAACAATTGTAGATATTCCTTTGTGAAGATTGTTTTTGTCTAATACTTCTGCTATTATTTTTTGGCAAGCTACACCACATAAAGGAGCCTTTTCAGATGGTTTCCAAATACAAACATCTCCACATATCCAAGCCAAAGCAGTATTCCATGCCCAAACTGCAACAGGAAAATTAAAAGCAGAAATTATACCTACAATTCCTAATGGATGGTACTGCTCATACATTCTATGCATTGGTCTTTCTGAGTGCATTGTTAATCCATGTAGTTGCCTTGACAAACCAACTGCAAAATCACATATGTCAATCATTTCTTGGACTTCGCCCAGTCCCTCCTGAAAGGACTTCCCCATTTCATAAGAAACAAGTGCCCCTAATGCTTCTTTTTTTGACCTTAATGCCTCTCCAAATTGTCTAACAACTTCACCTCTTTGTGGAGCTGGCATCATTCTCCAATCAGAGAATGCATCTAAACCTGCATTTATACAATTTTGATAATCTTGTTCAGTTGCACAAACAACACTGCCTATTTCTTGGCCATCTACTGGTGAAACAGAAATAATTGTATCTCCTGATGTTTTTAACCAGTCTCCGCCAATTGCAGCTCCAGAATTTTCGGATTCTATTCCTAAAGAATTTAATATTTTTTTAATGTTCATATGTCTTTGATGTTTTAAGGAAAACAAAAGTAATAAGTATTGTCTTTAAATGCATTACTAAATAAATTATTTTGAGGATGGCAAGGTTATCTCAACTACAGTTCCAACCCCCTTTTTGCTTGATGAAATATAAATTTTACCATTGTGGTGACCCTCAACAATTCTTTTAGCTAATGACAATCCTAATCCCCATCCTCTATCTTTGGTAGTAAATCCAGGTTGAAAAATTGTTTTGTGGATGGAGGAAGGAATTCCCTTTCCATTGTCTTTAACTTTTATCACAATACTATTTTGTTGCTTTTCAATGCTTAAATAGATAATACCATTACCTTCCATTGCATCTGCAGCATTTTTTATGACGTTTTCAATCACCCAACTAAATAAAGGTGCATTAATTGATGCATGAAATGGTTGGTTAATAAATTCCATATTTAGTTCTACTGTCTTGGGAATTCTTTTTTTCATATATGAAATGTAATTATTAAAAAATTCTAATAAATCGGTTTCTATAATTTCAACTGAAGATCCTATTTTAGAAAATCGCTCACTTACAACAGTTAATCTTTCAATGTCTTTTTCCATTTCAACAAAAGCTTCTGAATTCTTATGCCCACTTTCCTTTAAAAGCATAATCCAACCATGAAGTGAAGATAAAGGTGTTCCTAGCTGGTGAGCAGTTTCTTTGGCCATCCCCGCCCAGACTTGATTTTGTTCAGAGCGTCTAAAGGAGGAAAAGGAAAGGTAAGATACAAGAAGAAAAAGAGCTACTATTATAAGAGTGAGTAAAGGAAAATATTGCAACTGAAATAATATTTTAGAGTTGCTGTAGTAAATAATGCCATTATCATTATTTCCTAAATATATTTCTACTGGATTATTGTTTTCAGACATTTTTTGAATAATTAAATCCATCTCCAATCTTTTCATTTTTTTATTAATTACATTTGAAGCAATTAAAGAGTCTCCACTTTGGCTCCAAAAAACTACTGGTAACTGCGCTATATTATTCATTATTTCTACTGAAAAAGAATTAATTAATGAATCGCGTTGAGATTGAAGTAGGAAATATTTTGAGGAATTAGAGTAAAATATTCTTTGCACTCTATTTTGATAATAATTAAACTCTATAGGTTTGTTTTGAGATGCCCATTTTAAGGTAATAGAATCTGACTTGTCTTGTCTTTTCTTAGAATCACTTATATCTAATAAATCAATGTTTTTATGCGAAATGTAAACACCATTATTATCCGTAAGTATAAGAGGAATATTGTTATTGTTTTGGATAATTTCTAAAGCAAGTCCAAAGTCATTTAAAGACTTTTGAAACTCTTTTGTTGCTCTAGCCCATAAATAAACATTATTAGTTTCGTTTTGTGACAACTCCTGAAATGCAATATTTGTAAGTCTGACCAACTCTGCTTTCTTTTTAACAGCTTCACTCCAAAAACGAATTTTTTCAAGTTCAGATTCTTTGACGTTAGAAACTAAAATTGAAGTCAACCAAAATATGATGCCAATTATCAAAATACCAGCTAACAGTAATATTTTTTTCCATCGTTGTTTTTTTGAATATAGCTTCATCTACTAACAAATATAGTTCTAATTGATATTATTATATAATAACAATAAATTGAATTTAAGAGCATTTTATCACGAACTTGGTTATTTTAGCTAAAGAATATTTATAATTGTTATATGGGGGGGGTAATCCAGAGAATTTTTCTTTTATTAATTGTCTTGATCGGCTTATTGTCTTGTGAAGATAATCCCAAAGCGCCTGAAAAGAAAATTGAGAAAAAGGTAGAGAAATGGCTGGAAGCAGGAAGCTTTAATGAAGACAGCGCCTACCAATTTATTGCAAAACAAGTTAGTTTTGGTCCTAGAGTGCCCAATACCGCAAATCATGTTAAATGTGGCGATTGGCTTTTTACTAAACTATCTGCTTTGGGTTTTGAGGTTTCTCAACAAGTTGGCGAGGTTACCGCATTTAATGGCGCTAAGCTACCAGTCAGAAATATTATTGGGAACTTCAATAAAAACTCTTCTAAAAAAATTATGTTGTGTGCGCACTGGGATACAAGACCGTTTGCCGATAGAGATACTCAAAATATTAATCTCCCGATAATTGGAGCTAACGATGGCGCAAGTGGCGTAGGTGTTTTATTGGAAATAGCAAGAATAATTCAAAAAGACAGCTTGAAAATTGGTTTGGAAATTATATTATTTGATGTAGAAGATTATGGCGCCCCAAATTACAACTCTAGCTTTTCAGATTTACAAGCAATGAACGATACTTGGTGTCTCGGATCTCAATTCTGGAGCTATAATCTCCCAGAAAATTACCAGAAACCAAACTTTGGAATATTGTTGGATATGGTAGGGGCAAAAAATGCAATATTTCCAAAAGAAGAAATCTCCAGAATGTATGCAGGGTACCATTTAAATAAGATTTGGAAACTTGGACAGTATTTAGGGTATGGAAGTTTCTTTAAAAATAAAATTGCTCCTCCACTTACAGACGATCATACATACATCAACGAGCTAACACAAATCCCTACTTTAGACATCATTCACTATGATATAAGTCCATTCACAAATAGATTTGATTTTGGAAAGTTTCACCATACTCATCGAGACAATATGGAGATTATTGACCGGCAAACTTTAAAAGCCGTTGGACAAACTGTTTTAACCTACTTATACAACTATTAAATGGAAAAAAAGCTTTTTTTATTAGATGCATATGCTTTAATCTATAGAGCTCATTTTGCATTCATTAATAATCCCAGGATAAACTCAAAAGGCTTAAATACTTCTGCAATTTTCGGGTTTTGCAATAGCTTATTGGAGGTGATTAACAATCATGAACCTACTCATTTAGGAGTTATTTTTGACCCTCCTGGTGGATCTAACAGAGAAGAGATTTTTACCGAATACAAAGCCAATAGACAAGAGATGCCCGAAGATATAAGAAAAGCGATTCCTTATATTTTAGAAATATTAAAAGCAATGAATATTCAAGTGGAAATGGTTTCTGGTTTTGAAGCGGATGATTTAATTGGAACACTTTCCAAACAAGCAGAAAAAAAAGGATTTAAAGTCTTTATGATGACTCCAGATAAGGATTTTGGGCAACTAGTTAGTGAAAATATATTTATTTACAAACCTGGTAGAAGTGGGACCCCAAGTGAAATTCTTGGCCCTAAAGAAGTATGTGAGAAATTTGAAGTGGAGCGTCCAGAACAAGTCATAGATATTTTAGGACTTTGGGGAGATGCGGTAGATAATATTCCTGGAATTCCTGGAATAGGAGAAAAAACTGCAAAAAAACTAATTGGAATCTATGGAAGTTTAGAAAACTTGTTGGAAAATACGGAGGATTTAAAAGGAAAACAAAAAGAAAATGTAGAGAATTTTGCTGAGCAAGGATTAATTTCTAAAAAACTAGCGACCATTATTCTTGATTGTCCTGTGGAATTTAATGATGCTATTTATAAAAGAAAGAAAATTGATGAAAAGCCTTTGACAGATATTCTCAAAGAATTAGAATTTAATCAATTAGGAAAAAGAATTCTTGGCAAGCCAATTTATCAAGAAAAGCAAATGGATCTATTTGCTTCATCTGAAAACGAATCTGAATCGACAACAAGTCTTCAAGATTTTAGTTCTACAAAACCAGACTACAAATTAATTCAAACAAGGGTGGAACATTTAAATTTCGTAAATGAATTATCTTCTAAAGATGCTGTAGCATTTGATACTGAAACTACATCCTTAGAAATTGAAAAGGCAAAATTACTTGGTATTTCATTTTCTTTCAGTAAAAACACTGCTTATTACTGTGATGTTTCAAAAGATGAGAAAATAATAGAGTTATATAAAGAATTTTTCAGCTCCAAAACAATAAAAATTGCACACAATCTAAAGTACGATTACGGAATACTATTTAAATATGGTATTGAGATTAATGAGTTTTGTTTTGATACTATGATAGCTCACTATTTAATCGATCCCGAAAAGAGACACAATTTAGACCAGCTTTCAAGAACTATTTTGAAATATGATCCAATTCCAATTGAATCACTCATTGGGAGCAAAACAAAGCCTACAATAAAAATGGAAGAAGTAGAAATTAATCTTCTCAAAAATTACGCAGCAGAAGATGCTGATCTTACTTTTCAACTATACCTAAAATTTAGCGAGGAACTGAAAAATCTTGATTTAGAACATCTCTTTTACAATATTGAAATTCCACTAATGAGGGTTCTTCATGACATGGAAAGACAAGGAATTAAAATAAATACAGAATCTTTAAGAAGTTTTTCTGAAGAACTAAACATTAGCCTAACCCATTTAAAGCAATCAATTTTTCGACTTAGTGAGACAGAATTTAATATTGATTCCCCTAAACAACTAGGAGAAGTGATTTTCGGCAAATTAAATCTTGATGAAAAAGCAAAAAAAACCAAAACTGGCCAATATAAAACTGACGAGGCAACTTTAAATAAACTTAATGGTGTTCATCCAATTATAGCAGATATTCTAAACTACAGAACAAAAAAGAAACTACTATCTACCTATGTAGATGCTCTTCCAAAGTTAATTTCTCCAGTAACTAATAAAATTCATACGAATTATATGCAAGCTGTAACTTCAACAGGAAGATTGAGCTCTAACAAACCAAATCTTCAAAACATTCCTGTAAGAACAGCACTTGGAAAAGAAATAAGAAAAGCATTTTGCTCTTCCGATATTAACCACCTTTTGCTATGTGCAGATTATTCTCAAATTGAACTAAGAATTATAGCGGGATTAAGCAAAGATAAATCTATGATCAATGCATTTACTATTGGCCGAGATATTCATACTGAAACAGCCTCAAAAATTTTTCATGTTAATCTAGAAGAGGTTTCAAGAGAAATGAGAAGCAAGGCAAAAATGGTAAATTTTGGAATTATTTATGGGATTTCTGCATTTGGCCTTTCGCAAAGGCTAGGGGTTAAAAGAACTGAAGCGAAAGAAATTATTGACAATTATTTTTTAGAATTTCCAAAGATTAAACAATATATAGACTCAACCATTTCATTTGCCAAAGAGAAAGGATATGTTGAAACTATTTTTAAAAGAAAACGCTTTCTGCCAAATATAACCAGTGGCAATGCAACAATGAGAGGCTTTGATGAGAGAAATGCAATAAATGCACCTATCCAAGGAAGTGCAGCAGATATAATTAAACTTGCAATGGTAAATATTCATAAAAAAATATTGGTTCAAAAAATGGAATCTAAATTATTACTTCAGGTTCATGATGAATTAGTATTTGACATGGTCAAAGAAGAACAAAAAGATTTAGAAAAACTGGTAAAGCAAGAAATGATGGAGGCGGTAAAATTCAATGTTCCTTTAGAAGTAGAAATTGGGAGTGGAGAGAATTGGTTATTGGCACATTAATGAAAATATTTCGTAAATTAGATTGAAATTTAATTAAAATGAATACAATTTTTTTAGGTATAATAGGTCCCCCTCAAATAATTATAATATTAATTGTTGTGCTTTTACTTTTTGGAGGAAAAAAGATTCCAGAACTTATGAAAGGATTAGGTAAAGGAGTTAAAGAATTTAAAGAAGCTACTAAAAACGAAGAAGAATCTGAAAATAAAGATTAAAAAAATTGAATATACCAGAGTCTTTAGCAGACATTCAAGAACAAGTAATTAAAAGAGAAATCTCCTTAGTTCAAATCTGCCAAGAATATATTAATAGAATAAAATCTTCCACCAGTAATGCATTTATTGAGGTTTTTGAAGATGAGGCTTTGTTAAAAGCTGAAGAAATTCAAAAAAAAATAATAAGTAATAATTTTGGCCTTTTAGCAGGGGTATTTCTAGGGTTAAAAGATAATATCTGCTATGAAAATCATAAATTAACTGCATCTTCTAAGATGTTGGAAGGTTTCAAATCCTTATTTTCTGCAACAGCTGTTAAAAAAATACTAAACGAAGATGCTATTATTTTAGGAAGGCTTAATTGCGATGAATTTGCAATGGGAAGTTCCAACGAGAATAGTATTTATGGGGCTGTTAAAAACCCTAAGGATCAAAACAAAGTTTCCGGGGGATCATCTGGTGGCTCAGCAGCAGCTGTAGCAGAAGGTCTCTGTAACATTGCATTAGGATCTGATACTGGAGGTTCCATAAGACAGCCTGCATCTTTTTGTGGAGTAATTGGCATGAAACCTAGCTATGGGAGAGTTTCAAGAAATGGATTAGTAGCATATGGTTCAAGTTTTGATCAAATTGGTGTTTTTTCTAAGACAATTCAAGATGCAAATATTCTTATCCATGTTATGAGTGGAAGTGATGAATTTGATAGTACTGTTTCATCCAAAGAACCCAGCAATAAAAAAATTAAATTATCTAACAAAAAATTCAAATTTGGAATACCATATGAATATTTGAAATTTGAAGGCCTAGATATCGAAATCAAAAATAAATTAGAGTCTGTTATTGAAAATTTAAAAGAGAATGGACACAAAGTAGAAGTTTTAAAGTTCCCTTTTTTGAGATACTTAGTACCAACTTACTACGTCTTAACCACAGCAGAAGCGAGTTCGAACTTAGCAAGATATGATGGTGCACATTATGGTTATAGATCCAATTCCTCCAAAGATATAAATTCTACCTATGAAAATACAAGATCTGAAGGGTTTGGAATAGAGGTTAAACGACGCATTATGCTTGGAAATTTTGTTCTTAGTTCTGGATATTACGATGCGTATTTTACAAAAGCTCAAAAAGTTCGAAGATTAATTAAAACTAAAACTGAAGAAATGCTTAAAAACAATGATGTTCTTATTCTTCCTACAGCACCTTCTACGGCCTTTAATATTGGAGAAATAAAAGACCCAATAAAAATGTATTTACAAGACATATTTACTGTTCACGCTAATATAACTGGTGCTCCAGCAATTTCTTTGCCAATTGGAACCCATAGCAACAACCTTCCTTTTGGTATTCAATTAATGGCTAAAAACTTTCAAGAAAACACTCTTTTTGAAGTGTCTAATTTATTGATGGAAACTTATTTTGAATGAAACATCTTTTAGTTGAAGAATATGAGTACGATTTTAGTCTTCTTGGTATTTGTTGCCATGAGAAAGATTATCGGCTTTGTTGGGCGGTAAATAGTACTTTAGATTTAAAGCTGACTAAATCTGGGAAAGATATTGAGTTGATTTTTAATAAGAAATCTAAAGCTAATGCAAACTTTCCAATTTTTTCATATGTAAACGATGTTAATTCCAATGAATATTATTTAATTGGAAACAAATGTGAGCGAAGCTGGTTAATTCCTGAAAAATCTCATATTGATTTTTTTTTATTAGTTAAATCTGATGAAAAAAAAACTTACGATTATTATTTAAAAAAACTTAGGAAAATTCCATTTATATTAATGGCACATTCTGTAGTAGTAGAACAATTAAAATCAAAAGAAAATCTAATTTTTTAAAATGAGTAAAAGAACAAAAATTGTAGCAACTATTGGCCCTTCAACATCCAGTGAAGAAGTATTAAAAGCAATGATTAAAGAAGGAGTTAACGTCTTTAGGGTTAATTTTTCTCATGGTATTCATCAAGATCATATTAACGCAATTAAAAAAATCCGAACTGTGGATGAGCAGCTAGGTACCCATTCTGCAATATTAGCAGACTTACAAGGTCCGAAAATAAGAATAGGCAATATGCCAGAAAAAGGACTTTTACTTAAAAATAATCAAGAATTTATTTTAACTACTCTTAAAAAAAGAGATTTAAAAAAATCCGCTCAAATATTTATTGATAGGATTCCTAAAGATGTAAAAAAAGGGGAGAAAGTTCTTTTAGATGATGGGAAAATACATTTAGAAATTGTAGAAACTAATTTGATAGACACAGTAAAAACTAAAGTAATTGCTGGTGGATTATTGTTTTCTAAAAAGGGACTTAATTTACCTGATACTAATATTAGTATTTCAAGTTTGACAATAAAAGACAAAGCGGATTTGGTGGTAGCTTTAGAGCAAAAAGTAGATTGGATTGGGTTTTCATTTGTAAGATCTGCAAGAGAAGTTATTGAGCTTAGGCATTTAATAAATAGTCACAAAGGAAATGCAAAAATTATAGCAAAGATTGAAAAACCTGAAGCAGTAAATGACCTTCGCGGGATATTGGTTGAGACAGATGCTGTAATGGTTGCAAGAGGGGATTTAGGGGTAGAAATTCCACTTGAAACTGTTCCTTTAATCCAAAAACAGATTGTCTCTATGGCTCAAGATTTAGCAAAACCCGTAATTATTGCAACCCAAATGATGGAAAGTATGATGAATAATATTACTCCAAACAGGGCTGAAGTTAATGATGTAGCAAATGCCGTTATGGATGGAGCAGATGCAGTAATGCTAAGTGGAGAAACTTCTGTTGGGAAACATCCTATTGAAGTAATTAAAATAATGTCAAGAATTATCAATGAAGTAGAAAATAATTTTGATAAAATATATGTAAAAGAAACTCTACCAAAAAAGAATAACGAGCGATTTATTACCGACTCGATATGTTTTAATGTTTGTAGATTAGCTCAGCGAGTAGAAGCAAAAGCAATTATCACCATGACACATTCTGGATATACTGCTTACAAGATTTCTAGTCAAAGACCAAAATCTGAAATTTTTGTATTTTCTAGCAATAAAAAACTACTTAGCACATTATCGTTAGTCTGGGGAGTTAGTACTTTTTATTACAATAAGACAATTAGTACAGACCACACTATTGCAGATATAACGCATCTTCTAAAAACAGAAGGTTATGCAGAAAGTGGAGATTTAATTATCAATACTGCAAGTATCCCGCTTCTTGAAAATGGAAAAACAAATATGTTAAAACTAAGCTATATAGATTAAATCATGATCAATATTAAGTTACTTAAAGAAATTTGTGAAACCGCAGGAGCTCCTGGCTTTGAAAATAGAGTTAGAAGTTTAGTTTTAAAACAAATAAAGAATCATGTTGACCATATAGAAATTGACAATATGGGAAATATAATTGCTTTAAAAAAAGGAGTTGACTCGTCTAAATCGGTAATGATTGGGGCTCATATGGATGAAATTGGGTTTATCGTAACACATATTGACGAAAAAGGATTCTTAAAGTTTCATCCCCTTGGTGGTTTTGACCCAAAAACTTTGACTTCTCAAAGGGTAATTGTTCATGGGAAAAAAGATGCAATTGGAGTGATGGGATCTAAACCTATTCACGTAATGACACCTGAAGAAAAAAATAAAGTTCCAAAAATTAGTGACTTCTACATAGATTTAGGTTTAGAATTAAATGAAGTTGAGAAAATAATCTCTGTGGGAGATTCTGTAACAAGAGAGAGAGCTCTTATTGAAATGGGAGATTGTATAAATTGTAAAAGCTTGGATAATAGAATTGCTGTTTTCGTTCTTATTGAAACATTAAAAAAATTAGAAAAACCAGATTTTGATACTTATGCTGTTTTCACTGTTCAAGAAGAAGTAGGAATTAGAGGAGCACAGGTTGCGACTCAGAAAATAAAACCAGATTTTGGATTTGGCTTAGATACTACTATTGCTTATGATGTCCCTGGGGCTAGTGAACATGAGAAAATCACTTCTTTAGGAAGTGGTGTAGGAATAAAAATTATGGACGCTAGTACAATTTGCGATTCTAGGATGGTAAAATTCATGAAAAAAACGGCAACTAAAAATAAAATTTCTTGGCAGAACGAAATACTTACAGCGGGGGGAACTGACACAGCTAGTATTCAAAGAATGACGCCTGGTGGATCTATTGCCGGAGCATTTTCAATACCAACAAGACATATTCATCAAGTTATAGAAATGGTTCACAAAAAAGATGTTGAAAGCTGTATAGATTTATTAAAATGGTGTCTATTGTCAATGAAAAATAACAATTGGGAACACAAAAATGAATTCTAGAAATTTTCAGAACTAAATTGTTTTAGGAATCTCCAATCATTTTCAGAATATAGTCTTAAATCATTTACTTGGTAAACTAACTGTGCTATTCGTTCTACACCCATTCCAAATGCATATCCACTGTAGACCTCTGGGTCTATATTACAATTTTCTAAAACATTAGGATCTACCATTCCGCAGCCCATAATTTCTAACCAGCCTGAATATTTACAGACATTACAACCCTTTCCATTACAAATAGTACAAGAAACATCTACTTCTGCAGAAGGCTCAGTAAATGGAAAGTAAGAAGGTCTAAGTCTAATTTTTGCTTCGTTACCAAACATAGATTTTGTAAAATACAATAGAGTTTTTTTCATGTCAGCAAAAGAGACATCTTTATCTATATACAAACCTTCAATCTGATGGAAAAAACAATGTGCTCTTGCAGAAATTGCTTCATTTCTATAAACTCTGCCTGGTGAGATGGTTCTTATTGGTGGTTTGTTATTTTCCATCACTCTTACTTGTACAGAAGAAGTATGAGTTCTTAAAGCAATATCTTCTTGGATAAAAAAAGTATCCTGCATGTCTCTTGCAGGATGTTCCTTCGGAAAGTTAAGAGCTGTGAAATTATGCCAATCATCTTCAATTTCTGGACCTTCAGAGATTGAAAATCCAATTTGAGAAAAAATATTTATTACCCTATCTCTTATTAGAGTAATTGGATGCCTGGAACCGAAATTCATAGGTTGTCCAGGAATAGTATAATCAGTATTGGATTTTCTAATACTAGTGATAGAAGATAATTTCGATTTTAAACTGTTTATCTTCTCTTGACAATTTTGTTTTAATATGTTTAATTGTTTTCCAAATTCTTTTTTTTGATCCACAGGAACTTCCTTAAAAGCGCTAAATAATAAAGTTACTTTTCCTTTCTTACCAAGGTAAGCAATCCTAAACTGCTCTAGTTCTTCCGGAGAATTACTTTGAAATTTTTCAACTTCGTTATTAATCTTATCAATGTCTTCAAACATATTATTTAATAATTCTAGCAGATAAAATTGTAATTGCAGATATTGGTTGATCTCCTCTATCTGTTTTAACAGAACAAATTTTATCAATTATTTGCAGTCCTTGAATAACTTCTCCAAAAACAGTATATCCATTGTCTAAAAAAGGAGTTCCTCCAATTTCCTGATATATTTTTTTTGCAGTATCTGAAAATTGAAAATTATTTTCCGTTGGTTGGTAATACTTGACTTTTTGATTAATACTGTGCTCCATTTGGGTAAGTTGTTTCAAGGAAAGTTTTCTTCCTTGTACAATATAAAATTGACTTCCACTGGATTTTTTTTCTGGATTTACGTTGTCTCCCATTCTGGCTGCCGATAAAGCTCCCTTTTTATGAAATAAATTTGGATTAATCTCTGCGGGAATTGTTTCTCCTTCGCTATTTTGGCCCAATTGTCCTTTAAAATCATCTTTCTTAGAATTTGGATCTCCTGCTTGAGCCATAAACCCATTAATAACTCTATGGAATTTTATACCATCATAAAATTTGTTATCTACTAATTTTTTAAAATTGTCTCTGTGTAGTGGAGTCTCGTTGTAAAGCTTTAATATGAGTGTTCCTTTAGATGTAATCATTTCAACCCTAGTTTCGTTAGGGACAGAGTTATTGGATTTAAACACCGAACAACTAAAAAATAGTAGGGCAGTAAATCCAAATATTATATTTCTAAAAACTCTAAACATATAAATCCTGTTTTTTTTCTATATTGCAAAGTAAGTCAATAGTAGTATATTAATCTAAAATATTTTAATATTATATTAAATTTAAATGCATCAAACGCACTAATAATAAATGAATTTCCTTAATATATATTATAGGCTTTTCTTAATTTCAATTATAATAATTTGTTTCTCTTCCTTAAATTCTTGCTACAAGTCTGATGAAACTATTGCAATAGTTAGAGTTTTGGATAACAACACAAATAATCCAATTGAAAATATAAGTATTCGTTTATTTTTTGATGATTCATTAAGAACTACACTTTACGATGTTACTAAAAATACTACTGTTAATGGGACCGCCAGCTTTGACTTTAGTGATGGATACAAAGATGGCCAAGGGGGGTTTGCTGTTTTAGATGTTGAAGTTGATGGTGTCTTTATGGGCGTTATAAATATTGTAGAAATGACCTCTACTGAAAAAGTAATTTATATTCAATAATTATATTAGCTTGAATAAAAAACAACTTTATTTAAATTTCTTATTTTCTTTACTAATAATAATTTTCAAAAGCTATCAAATAATTTTTGTGAACGGTTTTTTTGGCAGCCTTACTTGGAATATTTTTAAAGAATCTATTGTCCTTATTTCTATTTATTGGTTGGGTATTGGAGGTATTTACTTACTAAAAACAAAGTTTTTGAGTAAAAAATAAAAGGGCTGGTCTAAAAGAATTCCTATTTTACAAATTATAAGTTAATATGTCCTATTTTTATATATAATCTTACTATGGAAGCACCTAACCTACTTGTGAAAATTGAAAATAGCATTGCACTATTTACTTTAAATAGACCCCAACAACTCAATGCGCTAAATCACCAACTTGTTGATGACCTAAATCAAGAGCTACAAAAAATAAAAACGAATAAAAATGTAAAATCTATAATTATAACTGGTTCTGGAGAAAAAGCTTTTGTTGCAGGAGCAGACATCAAAGAATTTGCAAAATTCACTAGAGAGGAAGGAAAAAGTCTTGCAAAAGACGGACAGAAGAAATTATTTGATTTTATTGAAAACTTTCCTAAACCAATCATTGCAGCAATTAATGGATTTGCCTTAGGAGGAGGACTGGAGCTTGCAATGGCTTGTCATATTAGACTAGCATCTAGTAATGCTAAAATGGGATTGCCTGAAGTTAGTTTAGGGGTTATCCCAGGATATGGAGGAACTCAAAGATTGGCTCAACTAGTTGGAAAAGGCAAGGCGTTAGAAATGATTACAACTGGGAATATGATTGACGCGAATCAGGCGCATAATTATCGATTGGTAAATAATGTTTTCGAAGCTGAGGAATTAATTTCAAAATGTAAAGAATTGTGTTATCAAATTGCTAAAAATTCACCAAATGCAATATCTGCTGCTATTAAATCGATAAATGCTGGCTTTGACTCAAGTTTAAACGGATTTGAAGTGGAAATAAATTCTTTTGGTAATTGTTTTGAAACTAAAGATTTTATTGAAGGAACTAGTGCATTCTTAGAAAAGAGAAAACCTAATTTTTAAAATTGAGTTCAATTAGAAAATTAATTAACCAAACAGCAATTTACGGCACCAGCAGTATTATTGGGAGATTTTTAAACTTTTTATTGACTCCTCTGTATGCACTTCAATTCTCAAACGAACAATATGGTATAATTACTGAAATGTATGCTTATGTAGCGTTTTTAGTAGTTTTTCTTACCTATGGGATGGAGACTGCATTTTTCAGATTCTCGACAACTAACAAAGACGGAAAATTAAATATATACTCTAATACATTATATTCCTTAATTACTAGCTCCGCTATTTTTGTGGCCATGACCACCATATTTTCTGAAAATATCGCAGATTGGCTAAAGTATCCCAATCATAAAGAATATATTATTTGGTTTAGTTTGATTGTGAGTTTAGACGCTGTTTCGTCTATCCCTCTAGCAAAGTTGAGACTTCAAGAAAAAGCAAAGAAATTTGCTCTGGTCAACCTTATGAATGTTGGAGTAAACATTTTTCTAAACTTGTTTTTTCTCATTTACTGTAAAGAAGCTTATGAAAGTGGGCATACAAACTGGATTATCGAAAATTTTTACAATCCAAAAATTGGAGTTGGTTATGTATTCATTTCTAATCTCGTTGCAAGTGTGATAAAATTTTTTGTTTTAATGCCAACAATGAGTTTTAAAGGGACTTTTGACTTTACCATACTTAAAGATATGATTCGTTATGCAGGACCAATGCTTTTAGTTGGCCTAGCTTATGTAGTAAATGAGACTTTAGATAGAGCAATGCTTAAATCTATTCTATTCAATCAATATTTAGAAAATGGCGATGCAGAAAACAGTTCACAAGCATTATCTATGGCTCTTTCCCAAAACGGAATTTATGGAGCAAATTATAAAATATCAATGATAGTTAGCATGTTTATTCAGGCATTTAGATATGCTTCTGAACCTTTCTTTTTTAAAAATGAAGCTAGTAAAAATTCCAAAGATACACTAGCTAAAGTCATGAACTATTTTGTTGTTGTTCTTGTTTTCACTTTCTTAGGGATAACTCTATTTTTACACCTCTTTAAATATTTCATTCCCAATCCTGAATATTGGAGCGGTCTTAAAGTAATTCCGATTTTACTAGGTGCAAATATTTGTTTGGGTATTTATACGAGCCTATCTATTTGGTACAAACTTTCTGAAAAAACAATTTATGGGGCAGTTATTTCAATTTTTGGTGTTTTAATCACCCTTGTAATTAACTTTATTTTCATACCTATTTATGGGTATGAAGCTTCGGCCTATGCAACTTTATTTTGTTATGGCTCTATGATGATTATTAGCTATTTTTTGGGACAATACCACTACAAAGTTCCTTATAATCTTAAAAAAATAATTCTTTATTTCATAGCAGGGGGAGTCCTTTATTGGCTTAGTCTAGACTTTGACGCATCTATTAATTACAGTATTAAACAATATGGTTTTCATTGTTTTCTTTTGGCTTGCTATATAGTTTTAGTATATTTTGTAGAAAGACCTAAAAAAATGATGAATTAAAAAATAATCTACCAATGATCTCAATAAAAATTGTAAATAATTCTAATAATAAAACCCCTGGACTTGCCACAAATGGAGCAGCTGGTGCAGATATAAGAGCTTTTATTGAAAATAAAATAATATTAAAACCAATGGAAAGGAAATTGATTTCTACAGGGCTTAAAATGGAAATCCCCTTGGGATATGAAGTACAAATTAGACCAAGAAGCGGACTTGCTTTAAAAAATGGAATTACAGTAATTAATAGCCCTGGAACTATTGATTCTGACTACAGAGGAGAGATTGGGATTCTTTTGGTAAACCTTTCTAACGAAAACTTTGAAATAAATAATGGAGATAGAATAGCTCAAATGGTTTTATCAAAATACGAAGTTCCAAAGTTTGTTGAAACATCACAAATTTCGGTTAGTCAAAGAGGAGAAGATGGATTTGGAAGCACAGGTAAAAAATAATTTTTCTATAAGATTGATGATTAAAAATTTAAGAATTATCTCCTTTTTTTTATTGCTATTTTTTGCTCAAAAGGGAAGTTCTCAGAAAGATGATAACTTGGATGATAGGACTTTTGTGAAATATCTCATTGATGCAACAGGAGCAAAAGTTAGCGGAGATTTATATTCTGCAGATTCCTTATACAAAAAATGTTTAGAGATAAATCCAAAAAGTGGTGTTGTTAATTTTGAGCTTTCTGGAATTTATTTAACACTTAATCAACCTCAAAAAGCGTTGGAATATGCAAATATTGCAGTTGAAATTAGATCAGAAAATGAATGGTATCTAGCCAATTTAGCATTGGTTTATAAAGAAAATGGCAATCATAAAAAAAGTGCTGAAATCTTTTCCAAACTAATTGAAATAAAACCAGATAAGATATCTTACTTATTTTCTTTAGCAGAAGAACTTTTAAATGGGAGCAAGTACAAAAAGGCGTTAAAAATTCTCAATAAAATTGAAGAGAAAATTGGTGTTAGTGAAGATTTATCTTTGCAAAAACATCAAATTTATATTTTCCTTAAAGATAAAAAGGATGCAATAAATGAACTAATAAAATTAGTTACGTTTAGTCCAGAAAACTTAAGAGCGTTAGGTTTATTAGCGGAGTTCTACCAGAACATTAACAAACCTAAAAACTCAAAACAATTATTGGACAAAATGATGTTTATTGATTCGTCAAATGGTCTAGTTAGACTATCATTATTTCAATACTATTATAAGAATGGAGAAATCATTAAAGCCTATGATGAACTTTTATATGTAATGGGATCCTTAGAAGTTGAAAATAATATAAAAAAACAAATGCTTCTTCAGATTTCTTACGATGAGAAAAGCCCTTTCAACGTTAATCAAATTTGTAAACTAGCTGAAAGTTATCTAAAATCAGACTTCCAAAATAGTGAGGTCTTACTACTTTTAGGGAAGTTAAAAATGCATCAAAGAAAAGAAGATACTGCATGCTTCTATATAAGAGAATCTTTAAAAATTAATCCACTTCCATACGAATCTTGGACTCAGCTCATTTCTTCGACACTCTCAAGAAACAAGTTGGAAGCAACTATTAAAGACTCTAAAAACGCAATTGAAAGTCATCCAAATCAGCCATTTCTTTATCTAGCTTTAGGAATTGCTTTAAACCAAAAAAATGAATTTGAAAGTGCTATTGAAAATCTTAAAAAAGGAAAAAAATTAGTTTTTAATAACTCATTTTTAGAAAGTGACTTTGATCAACAAATTGGCGACTCATATTATGGGATAAAAAAATTCAAAATAGCATTTGATTATTATGAAATGTCTTTAGCTTTAAATCCCGAAAACATTAACCTATTAAATAATTACAGTTATTATTTGGCCTTACAAAAAGTCAACCTTGCAAGGGCAAAAGAATTAATATTAAAAGTAATAGAAAAGTTTCCTGACAATTCCACATATATTGACACTTATGGATGGGTGATGTTCCAACGAGAAGAATATGAAAAAGCTGAGCAAATTTTATTTGATGCGGTCATTAAGAGCGGAGAAAAGTCTGGGGAAATATTAGAACATTATGGAGATGTTCTTTTTAAATTAGATAAAAAGAAAAAAGCTATTACTTTTTGGAAGAAAGCTGAAGAAACTGGTGAATATTCAAAAGAGTTAATTCAAAAAATAAATGAAAATAAATTTATTGAATAATATTTTAGCAGGATTTTTTACTTTGTTTATTTCCATTTCTTGTAGCATGATTAAAAATGTAGAGGTAGGGAAAGTAGTGAAAGTTCTGAATGAGAAAAAGCTTTTAGATTCAATTAAAGAATATGAGCTAGATATTCAATGGTTAAAAGCAAGAGGTAATGCATTAATAACCATTAATAATGAAGATCCACAACAGTTAGATATTAATATTAGATCTAAAGCAGACAGTTTAATTTGGCTTAATATTTCTAAATTTAAAAAAAGAATATTCAGAGGAGAATTTAAAAAAGACTCTTCAAAAATGGTTATCGAATATCCTGAAAAATTATTTTTTAAGGGGCCTATTGCTAGTTTAGAAGATGATTTAAATTTATCAATTCAATATGCACTAATTGAAGATTTGTTAATGGGGAGATCTTACCTAAAACATTTAGAGGATAAATTTATTCTACAAGTAAAAAACAATGAATACCATTTACTTTCTCATAGGAAAAGAAAAACCAAAAGAATTACTAATAATAAATCTAAAAAATCAGTTGATTATATATATCAATCGTGGATTGATCCATTTACTTATAAGTCTAAGAAAATAAATATAATTTTCCCTACATCCAATTCTGAAATCAACATCACTTATAAAAACTGGGAAAAAATAAATAATCAATACTTTCCTATGTATATTGAACTTGTAATTAGCAATTTAGAGCAAACATATAATCTATTAATCAACTATAAAAATATAAAGTTTGACTTACCACAAACTTTTCCTTTTAAAAAAATTGACAAAAGTTACCAGGCCATAAAGTTTAATGAATAAAAAATTAAAACATATTTTAATATTGGGGGTTTTGCTTTTTCCTAATTTATTTTGCGGTCAAAAGAAAAGTGATTTACTTAAACGACAAGAAAAAAAATTATTAGAAAAAATTGAACACACAAAAGAACTAATCAATCAAACTAGAACAACAAAAAAACTTACTCTTACTGAAATAAATATAGTCAATAAACAGATTCAATATAGACAAAGACTAATTGACAATTACAGTTTCCAAATTAGGAGAATGGATGAGAAAATAAAAGAAATTAATAGGCAGATTAGTTCTTTAACTAATACAGATAAAATCTTAAAAGAAGAATACAGAAAAATGATTTTATATGCTTTTAAAAATAGAGATCCCAACTATAAATTTCTATATATAATTTCCTCTTCAACATTTTCAGAAGCTTTTCACAGAATGAAATATGTTCAGTATTATAAAGACTACCGTTTAAAACAAATAGATAGAATTAAAAAGACACAAATTAATCTAGAAATTAAAAAAAGAGAATACTTCGAAGAAATTAAAAGAAAAAAATCTCTGTTAGAAAATAAAAAACAAGAAAAAAAAGATTACCAAGCCGACAAAAATATCCAAATAATTTCACTGGAGAAGATCAAAAATAACGAAAAAAATCTGGCTAAAGATTTAGAAAAAAATAATTTAAAACGACAAGAAATTGCTAAGGCTGTTAAAAAAGCTATTGAAAAAGAAATAAGAGCTTTAGAGAAATTGAAAAAATCAAAATTTGATTTTACACCAGAAGGAAAAGCACTTTCAAAAAATTTTAGCAACAACAAAGGAAGATTAATCTGGCCTGTTGAAAAAGGGGAAATTACCAGTAGATATGGTAAGCATCAACATCACTTGGTAAGTACAGCAACAGTTGACAATAATGGGATTGATATTACTACAACTAAAAATGCAAATGTTCGTGCTGTTTTTGGTGGGAAAGTAACAAGTGTTCTTATAATTCCAGGAGCTGGAAGAGTGGTTATGGTGAGCCACGGAGAATACAGAACTGTTTATGCTAATTTACAGGAAGTTTATGTAAAAAAGGGGGAGATCATTAAAATCAAAGATAAGGTGGGTAAGCTGCTTGCAAAAGAATCTGGTATTTCAGAAGCTCATTTTGAGATTTGGAAAATATTAGCTGAAGGATTAAATACTGTGAATCCATCTGTATGGTTGTCCAAATAATTAACCAATTTCAATTAAAACATCTAAGCCGTCAAATGGTTTATTTCTTTTAGGTTTATTTTTCAAAACAACTTTGACATATCCAAATTTATTAATCATTTTTTGAACTACTTTATTTATAGAATTGTTTAAATAACCAAGTTTAAATCCTTTGAAATATATAGCTAAAGAATTCTCTTCCCAAAATCTACTTTTATCAGACTCTATTGTCAATAAATCGTTAATTTTTAGGGAGTCTTTAACATATATATAATCATGTCTTGTAAGTTCTACTAAATGCGTCATAATTCCCATTTTAGGTAGAATAACCTTTATATTTTCAGAAATTGCTAATGTTTTCATCTTATGCTGTTTTTAATTGAAATAAATGTTGATTTATAAATGTTTCATTAGTAGAAAAAATTAAGTCTTCGCCTAGGTAGTTTTTTGGGGCAATTTCACACACCTGATCATTATCCCCTAACAGCCTATTCCACAAAGAGTTGGTTTTTTGAAAACCAATTATTTTTTCACATAAATGGCTAAACCTAATAAGGTCAATAGGTATAGAAGTATAATAGTTTTTATTATTTATTCTTACTGCCCCATCAAGCAGTATCGCTGTGTCATTTTTCTCATAAATAATATAATTTATATGAAAAGTGATATTAGAATTTGTCTTTGTTGTCATTTTTAAATTTTTATTACACAACAAATATGAACAATAACTACGTAAACATTTTACGTGGCAACAAACTAATACTTTACACTTAAAGATTCATTTATTTTTATTTTTTTGGAAATCCCTAATGCTTTTACATTTAAAGATCCATAGATTAGGAGTGTAACCTCTTTTCCAGTGATATAGCTAAAAACACCTGAAACTACCGGTATAAAGCTTTTGATTTCTGTAGAAAAAGATAAGTTGATCTTAGAAACATTACTTTTTTTAAGGACGTAAGAATCTGTAATTTCCAAAACTCCTACATCTTCTTTACCAAGTAATCCTTTAACATTAGCAGACTTTAAGAATATATTATAAGGATTAGGATTAAAAAAACTTAATTCAACACAGATTGGATTACAACCATCTTGCTCAGAAAACGAATAATCTTCCATCCCTTTAAATTCAAGAGGCTTATATAAAGAGCAAGAAGAAATCATAAAACTTAAAATAGCGATGGCAAATAATCTCATTTCTTATAACATCAGATTTGCATAATTTTTGTAAAAATGTGGTATTGTTTCAATTCCCTTAAAAAAATTAAATAACCCAAAGTGTTCATTTGGAGAATGTATTACGTCAGAATCTAATCCGAAACCAAGTAGTATTGTTTTCAATCCTAAAACTTCTTCAAACATTGGAACAATTGGAATACTTCCTCCGCTTCTAACTGGGATTGGTGTTTTTCCAAAAGTTGTTTCCATTGCATTTTTAGCAGCTAAATATGCTGGAAAGTCTGTAGGAATAACCACTCCTTCTCCTCCATGATGAGGAGTTACTTTAACTTTCACATATTCAGGGGCAATTTTTTTAAAATGGTTTTCAAATAACTCAGTGATCTTTTTTGAATTTTGATTAGGTACTAATCTCATGGATATTTTTGCATGTGATTTAGATGGCAATACAGTTTTAGCTCCTTGGCCAATGTAACCTCCCCAAATGCCATTTACATCTAAAGTTGGCCTTATAGAATTTCTTTCATTGGTAGTAAATCCATCTTCTCCGTGAACATTATCAATTGAAAGGTCTAACATATATTCAGACAAATTAAATGGAGCTTTTGCCATTTCTTTTCTGTCCAAATTACTTACCTCAACAACATCTTTATAAAAGTCAGGAATGTTAATTGTTCCATTTTCATTATGTAATGAAGCTATCATTTTAGACAATACATTAATTGGATTAGCGACAGCTCCTCCGTAAAGTCCAGAGTGGAGATCTCTATTTGGTCCTGTAACTTCTACCTCCACATAACTTAATCCTCTAAGTCCAACACAAATGGATGGTGTAGTATTATTTATAATTCCAGTATCTGAAACCAATACTACATCTGCCTTTAAAAGTTCAACATTAGAACGAACAAACTTCTCTAGGTTAGAAGACCCTACTTCCTCTTCTCCCTCAAACATAAACTTAACATTGCAGAAAAGTTCATCAGAATTGTACATTGCTTCAAATGCCTTTAAATGCATAAACATCTGACCTTTATCATCGCAAGCTCCTCTTGCAAAAACAGCACCTTCTGGATGTATTTTGGTTTTTTTAACCACTGGACCGAAAGGATCTGAATCCCATAATTCATAAGGGTCTGCAGGTTGAACATCGTAATGACCATATACCAAAACCGTAGGCAGATTATAGTCAATAATCTTCTCTGCATAAACAATTGGATGCCCATCTGTAGGAAATATTTGGACGTTATCAGCTCCAATTTTAATAAGATTATTCTCTAAAAAATTAGCTGCTTTTAGAACATCATCTTTAAATTTAATGTCCGCACTAACAGATGGGATTTTAATGAATTCAAATAACTCATTTAAAAATCTATTTTTATTTTTATTAATATATTCTTGAGTCATAATAAGTAAATTTTAGGAGCTTTAATTTCATTATTCAAGTTAAAGATTTATTTACTAAACCTAAAGATGTCTAGTAATATTTTATAGATTATTAACTTTAGAGAAATTTAATACTTTATAAGTGAAGAAAAAAAGTTTAATTCTATTCTTTTTATTTTGGTTTTGCCATAACTTTTATAGTCAAATTCAAGTGAATAATTCATCTCCATTCAATACGGCAGTTTCACTAGTAGACAATATTTTACTGGGTGGTGGGGTAAGTTCTGCAAATCATTCTTTTATGGGAGACGCAATTCAAATTGGGTTTTTCAATGCATTGAATACTAATTTAAATATGGATAGTGGGATTGTAATGTCAACCGGAGATATAAATGCTTTAGATCCTAATTTTAGTGGATTTATAAATATACCAGTAAATAATGTGAGTGACCCTGACTTACTAAATGTCGCTAATAGTGTCCCCGGATTAATAGGTCAATCTTTCTCAGTGTCAGGTATTTTTGATGTCGCACTACTCGAGTTTGATTTTATTCCTAACTCTGATTCTCTGAGTTTTAATTACATTTTTGGATCTAATGAATATCTTACCTGGGTAAATAGTCAGTACAACGATGTTTTTGGGTTTTTTATTTCAGGGCCTGGAATATCAGGTCCTTATTCAGCTCCAGCTGGGTTTCCTAATGGATCTATAAACATTGCAACTGTACCAAATTCATCCCCTCCGCTGCCCATTACAATAAGCTCAATTAATAATGTAATTAATAGTAATTATTACATCAACAATACCAATGTTTTTCAAACATTGTCTTGTAATGGATTTACCCAAAAGTTTCAGGCTAATGTAGTGGTGCAATGTGGAGAAACCTACCATATTAGACTGGCAATTGCAGATGGTTCTGACACAAGTTTAGATTCTTGGGTTTTCCTAGAAGCGGGGAGCTTCTCGTCTAGTGGGGATATTGAACTGTCAAGTGGAATTTCCAATAGTGACACCATATTATATGAAGGATGTAATTCTGCATTTTTTAATTTTGAAAGGCAAGACACGATTGGAGATTTTACAATTTATTTTGATTTCCTAGGAACTGCAACTATTGGTCAAGATTATGATTATATTCCAGACAGTTTAACAATTCCAAGCGGACAACTAAGAGATACCTTATTTATTAATCCTATTCTTGATAGTATATTAGAAGCTACTGAATCTGTAGTTCTAACAGTTTATTACGAAAAATGTTCTGGCCAATTAGATACTTCTAGAGCTACTTTATACATCAGTGATTATACTCCGCTTAATGTGTCTATTCCCGATAGTTTAAATTTTTGCAATCAATTAGGCGAAGTAATTATCATAAACAGTAATTTATCAGGTGGGCTTGAGCCAATATCTATTAACTGGTCAGACGGAAGTGAATTAGACTCTGTGGAGGTTTCTATAGATTCCACTAATTTTATTTTCATAAATGTTACTGACAGGTGTAATAAAGAAATTCTCGATAGTTGTAAAGTTTGGGTCCAGTGCCCAATAGAAAACATAAACATTTTTACTCCAAATAACGACGGAATTAATGACTTTTTTGTCCCTATTAATTTAAATCAATATCCAAATCCACATGTGCTAATTTTTAACAGATGGGGTAAATTAGTATATGAAAATTTAAACTATCAAAATGATTGGATTGGCACCCACTACAAATCGGGACAAGAACTAAAAGAAGGTATCTATTATTATATAATTGATCCGAAATCTACAAAATACGATTACCAAAAAATTAACTTGGAGAAAAACGTAGTAAGTGGGAAAGTTCAGTTAATTAGATAATACTTACACCAGACATTTCTTTTGGTTTATCTATTTCCATTAATTTTAAAATGGATGGTGCTATGTCCGCAAGTTTTCCGTTTTCAACAACTTTCACATTTCGATCCAGTACAATTACGGGGACCATATTAACCGTATGGGCAGTATGTGCTGAACCATCTTTATTTTTCATTCTATCCGCATTGCCATGATCTGCAATTATGATGACTGAATAATCTAGCTCAATTAGACATTTAACAAGCTTTTCAAGACAATTGTCTACGGTTTCACATGCTTTTACAATTGCATTTGGAACACCTGTGTGTCCAACCATATCAGGATTTGCAAAATTCAAACACAAAAAATCAGGTGTCTTCTCCTTCAAAAACTCTATCGCACTGGAAGTAACATTTTCAGCACTCATTTCGGGTTGAAGATCATAGGTTGCTACCTTTGGAGAACTTACAACAATTCTAGCCTCTCCTTTAAACTCTTTTTCTCTTCCACCATTGAAAAAATAAGTAACGTGAGGATATTTTTCTGTTTCTGCAATTCTTAATTGTTTTTTGTTATTAATACTTAAGATCTCTCCTAGTGTCATCGGCAGATTGTCCTTGTCGAAAATTACTTCCACATTTTTAAATGTTCTATCGTAATTTGTCATTGTATAGAAATGAAGTGGTTTAATTTTCATTCCATGCTCTAAAAAGTTATTTTGGGTTAGTGCTGTAGTAATTTGTCTACACCTATCGGTTCTAAAATTAAAACATACTACCAAGTCATTGTCTTGAATAGTCCCCTTATTATTTTTAATTTTTACAGGCTTCAAAAATTCATCGGTGATATCGTTAGAGTAGCTTTCTTTAAATGCTGTAGAATAGTCCTCTTTTATCTCTCCAATTCCATCAACTAAAAGATCATATGCTTTTTTTATTCGCTCCCATCTTTGATCTCTGTCCATAGCATAATATCTTCCAATAATGGAAGACAATACAATATTTGAATTATGAATATGGTGATGTAGCTTTTCAAAAGACTCAATTCCAGTATTTGGACCACAATCTCTTCCATCGGAAAAACCATGAATATAAACTCTACCAGAAAAGTTTTCCTTTAAAAAGGAACAAAGGGACAGTAAATGATCTAATGAGGAATGTACTCCTCCGTTGGATACTAGTCCAATCAAATGAATTGCTGATTTGTTTTTGGTTGCAGTTTGAATTGCTTTTAACAACTGTGGGTTTTTGAAAAAACTACCGTCTTCAATTTCATTATTTATTCTCAAAAGGTCTTGGTATACTATTCTTCCAGCACCAATATTTAGATGCCCAACTTCCGAGTTTCCCATTTGACCATCGGGAAGACCAACCTCTTTTCCAAATGTTGTTAAATGAGCGTTGGGATATTTATTAATTAATTTGTCAAAAAAAGGAGTTTTTGCCAAAAAAACACCATCTGAATCGTCTTTAGCTCCAATACCCCAACCATCAAGGATTATTAATCCTGCTTTTTTTTTCATATTATTTTTTAAAGTGTAATTCAAAGATGCTACCTCTTGGTGTATTATTTTTACAAATAATTTTTCCCCCATGCATTTTTACAATTTGATTCACTAAAAACAACCCTAATCCGGTACCTTTATATGATCTGGTTTCTTCATCTTCTACTCTATAAAACCTTTCGAATATTTTTGACTTCTCGTCTTCTGCAATACCTAGTCCTTGATCGGAAATACAAATAATAATTTTACTTGAATTACTTTCAGAATAAATATTAATTTCTGAGCCATCTGGAGAATACTTTTGTGCGTTATCTAATAGGTTTTGAAATAAAGAAATCAAATAAAAATCATCTCCACTAAATATTAAATCTTCATCAACAGTATTATTAATAACATGAGAATTTTCATCTTCCCCAATTACTTGATTTATAATAGCATTGAAGGATACTGGTTTTAAATTCATGTCATTTTTCATTTCCTCAATTGTACTAACCAACAGTATTTTTTCAACCAATTCGTTCAATCTATTTTGCTCATAAACAATTTTTTCAAGACTAGTTGTCACTTGGCTCTTACTCAAATCTTGTCTTTGCAATAAAGTTTCAGCAAATAATTTTGAGGAGGCGATGGGAGTCTTTAGCTCATGGGTTACTGATAAGGCAAAGTTTTTTTCTTTTTTAGCAAGACTTATTTCAGAATAATACGATCTAATAACATAAAAAGCTCCCAAACAAATAATAATTATAAAGACCGTACCTTCTCCGGCTATCATGGTCAATCTTCTTGCTATATAATCCTCACTATTATTGAGTTGCTCAGTTAAGGAAGAAATATGGTATCCCCACCATAAAAATTGCAAAATAACGTAAGCAATTAAAAAATAAAAAATTATTAATGTTTTGTTGTTCTTTATTACCATTTTACAAGGCTCAAATTTAATTGTATTTATTGTGGAAATAAAGTAAGTGAAGTAAAAAAAACAATTAATAATAAAATGATATTATAAGTTTAATAACGACTTTTAATCATTTGATGAAATTATCTAGAGCTCCTTTTAATTTAATAAGATAGATTATAGAGGTAATTAATTAAAAAAAGCTCTCAAATAATGAGAGCTTTTAATAAGTGGTGCCTCCAGGAATCGAACCAGGGACACATGGATTTTCAGTCCATTGCTCTACCAACTGAGCTAAGGCACCAACTTTAAGAGCGCCAAAAATATAAAAATTTTACATCATCAAACATTTTTTAAACTAATAGTTGTATATAGTAGTCAAGTATTTTATTGCAGTTATTTTTTGTCAGATAATAAAAGCAGTTAATTTTACAGTGAAAACCACTACTTTTTATGAAAATATCTTACAAATGGTTAAAAGAAATTTTAGATTTCAAACTGGACCCTCATCAAACCTCTGTTCTTTTAACTGATATTGGTTTAGAGGTTGAAAGAGAAGAAGAATACGAAAACATAAAAGGTGGACTTCAAGGATTAATAGTTGGGGAAGTTAAAAGTGTTGAAAAACATCCTAATGCAGATAGATTAAATATTACACAAGTTGATTTAGGGGAAGACAAAAACTATACCATTGTTTGTGGAGCTCCCAATGTGAAAAAAGGACAAAAGGTGGTTGTTGCAAAACCTGGAACTACTATTTACCAAAAAAATAATAGTTCGTTAGAAATTAAAAATGCTAAAATTAGAGGACAAGAGTCTTTTGGAATGATTTGTGCGGAAGATGAAATTGGTCTTGGAGATGGACATGATGGCATTTTAGTTCTTGATAAAGATGCAAATATCGGGGATTCAGCAGCGAACTATTTTAATGTTTTTAGAGATACAATTTTTGAAATTGGACTTACCCCTAATAGATCGGATGCAATGAGTCATTATGGAGTTGCAAGAGATTTGTTAGCAGCACTAAAATTCAAAAAATTATTACCTTCCAGTTCTGTCCTTAAAGCAATTCCTGAGAAATCACAGATTGTAACAAGGAAAAACATTGAAATAAATATTTCTATCGAAAACTCTGTTCAATGCCAGAGATATACAGGTATTGTAATAAAAAATATTCAAGTTAAACCAAGTCCAAAATGGTTAAAAGATAAATTAGAATCTATAGGAATAAAGCCTATTAATAATATTGTAGATGTTACTAATTATGTACTACACAACTTTGGGCAACCACTTCATGCATTTGATTTAGATAAAATAATTGGTAATGAGATAATAGTTAGATCCCCAAAAGATCAAACTCTTTTTACCACCCTTGATGGGCAAGAAAGAAAACTAGACAAAGAAGATATTATGATTTGTAATAGTGAAAAGGAGATGTGTTTGGCTGGTGTTTTTGGAGGACTTGAGTCTGGAGTAACAGAAAAAACTAAGAGTATATTTATTGAAAGTGCTCTTTTCAATCCAGTTTTAATAAGAAAGACTGCTAAAAGGCATGGTTTAAATACAGATGCTTCATTTAGATATGAAAGGGGAGTTAATCCCTCTATGGTATTACCAGCATTAATTAAAGCTTCGGAAATCATAAAAGATCTTTCTGGAGGTGAAATAGCTTCGGAAATATTAGATGTTCACCTAGAAGAAACTGAAGACATATCTTTTGAAATAAATTTTGAAAAAATTAGAAAAATTGGCGGTATTAAGCTGGACAACAAAACCATAACTGATCTTTTAACTCATCTAGAGATTAAAGTAGATAGTATTAATACAAATAAAGCTTTGGTAAGTGTCCCAGCATATAGAAACGATGTAACTAGAGAAATTGACATAGCAGAAGAGGTTCTTAGAATATATGGGTACAACAATATTGAGATCCCTGAAAAAATAAATAGTTCGCCTTCCATTCCCAAGTTAAAAACCAACCATTCTATTCAACAAAAAATAAGCAATCATTTAGTGAGCTTAGGCTGTTACGAAATAATGAATAATTCCTTAGTAAAACGAGAATATGGTAATTTTCTCGATGAAAAATCTAGCAACCATATTTCTTTACTAAATCCTCTGAGCAATGACACAGCCACTTTACGAAAAAGCTTAATTTATGGTGCCGTAGAGGTCTTAAAATTCAATCATTTTAACGGAAATTCTAACGGAATCATATTTGAATGGGGGAAAGTTTATTCTAAAAATGGACATAAATATGACCAAGAAAATAGATTATTAGTAGCTACAACTGGGCTGCAAAATGAAGAGCATTGGTTTAATGGGAAACTAGAAAGTAGTTTCTTTCATTTAAAAGGCATAATTGAAAGTGTATTTAAGTCTCTTGGGATTTATTACGAAATAGAAATGCTAAGAAAAGACCATCTATGGGAGGAAGGGTTGTCGTTTAAGAAAGCAAAACATAAATTGGCGACAATAGGAACGGTTAGAAAAGAAATATCCAACTTAATAGGATTTAAAAAGCATTATTTTATTTCTGAAATCTATTTTGATAGTCTTATGAAGATTATTTTAGATTCAAAAACTGAAATTAAACCTATCAATAAATTTCAAAAAGTATTCCGAGATTTATCCGTTTTAATTAATGAAGAAGTAACAATGCAAGAAATCACAAGTTCAGTTAACCAAATAAATAGTAAGCTTTTAAAAAAAACAACTTTATTTGACATATATAGAGATAAAAAAAATATTGACCAAAAAGCTTATGGTCTAAGATTTGAATTTTTGCACTCTGAAAGAACACTTAAAGACAAGGAGGTTGATTCTGTAATGAATTCTATACAAGTTAAATTAAAAGATGAATTTAATGCTATTCTAAGATAAATTATGAGAAAATTTTGGATAGGTTATTGGTTTAAAAACTGGAATTTTGGATATAAAATAGGGTACGCTATTTTAATTACTGGTTCAAGAACTTACTTTAAGAAATTTAAATTCCATGGGAAGGAAAAAATCCCAAATAATGCTGGTATAATATATGCTGTTAACCACCAAAATGCATTTCTAGATCCTATTACTATTGCTAGTCAAAGTAATACTGCTTTGAATTTCTTGGCAAGAGCTGATATTTTTAAAAATAATATAGCCAATAAACTTTTAAGAAGTTTTAATATGCTTCCAATATATAGACAAAGAGACGGTATTAATACCATTGAAAAAAATGAAGAAACATTTATTGAATCTCATAAAATATTGAAAAATAAAGAAAGTTTAGTGATTTTTCCAGAAGGAAATCACAATTTTATAAAAATGCTTCGTCCACTTAAAAAGGGTTTAGCTAGAATAGCTTTTGGAACACTTTCTAGATATGGAAAAGAGACTCCTCTATATATTATTCCTGTTGGAATAGACTATGACAATCATTTTAATATGAATTCTGAAATTTTACTTAACGTTGGAAACCCAATTAAAGTAAGCAATTATTATACAGAATTTGAAGAAAATAGTGCAGAAGCTATTAATAAATTAACCTTAAAAATTGGCGATGATTTAGAATCTTTAATTATAAATATTCGCGATCAAGAAAACTATGATGAACTTTACTTTCTTCTTCATAGGTTACCTTTAAAAGAAGACAATGCAGAGCTAGAAAGAAAATTTGACTTAAGAAAAGAAAAATTAATTAAGTCTGAATATTTAAAAAAAAATAACCCAAAAGAGTATGAAAATCTAATTTCGGATTTAAAAAGCATAAAGTCTTTTTCGATTAGTAATAAAATCAGACCTTATTTATTTAATAATTTGCCTTTATCGTATTTGAGATTGGTTATTCTAACCTTAATTTTATTATTGTTATCCCCATTTCATATAATGGGATTATTTACCAATTATTTACCATATAAAATACCTGTTTGGTTTGTGGAAAATAAAATTAAAGACAAACATTTTCATTCATCATTAAAACAAGCTATTGGAGTTGTTTTATTTATATTTTATTGGCTTTTAATAGCCACTTTATTAACAATATTTAAAAATTGGTCTTATGGATTAGTCTTTTTATTAATTGCACCAGTAATTGCAATGATTAACTTCAGATACTGGATACTTTTAATTAAAATTAAGGGAGGATGGAATTATAAAAGTGCATCTAAAAATGAATTATTTGATGCGATTAAAGAGACGTTTGATAGGGTTCAGAATAGATTCAATTAAAAACTGAATTTTTAATTCCATTAATCATTTCCAAAATTGTCTTTTTCAAGTCAAATTCGTGTTTCCAACCCCAATCTTTTCTTGCAACACTATCATCTATAATGGAAGGCCAAGACAATGCAATTCTATTTCTAAAATCAGGACTATAAGTTATTTTAAATTCTGGGAATAAAAATTTTATTTCGTTAGCTATTTCTGCTGGATTAAAACTTATTGCAGCCAAATTATAACTAGAGTTTATAGACAGGGTTTTTCTGTCGGCTCTCATGAGTTCCATTGTTGCTCTGATAGCATCCTTCATATAAATCATTGGAAGTGTAACTTCATTAGAAATAAAAGAATTATAAAAGCCTTGATTAATTGCAGCATGAAAAATTTCAATTGCATAATCTGTAGTTCCTCCTCCAGGTTGAGATTTATAGCTTATTATCCCTGGATATCTTAAACTTCTTATATCTACTCCATATTTTAAAAAATAATATTCACACCATCTTTCTCCAGACATTTTACTTATGCCATAAACTGTAGAGGGTTCTAATAAAGTTGACTGAGGAGTATTTAATTTTGGGCTTGTTGGTCCAAAAACAGCAATAGAACTAGGCCAAAAAATCTTTTCAATATGTTTTTCTTTTGCTAAATCTAATATATTGAATAGGCCTTTCATATTCAAATCCCATGCTAATTGAATATTTTTTTCAGCAATTGCAGACAACATTGCTGCCAATAAATAAACTTCTGAAATATTGTGATCTTTTATTGTTTTAAACAACTTCTCTTTGTCTAAAACATCAAGTATGACATATTCTACAGCTGAATTTTTTTTATCAAAAACAGATTTTATATCACTTGCTATTACTTGGTTGGCACCAAATTCTTTTGCTAATTGCTCAATTAATTCAACTCCAATTTGGCCAGAAGAGCCTATAACTAATTTCTTACCCATTCTAACTTGAATATAACAAAAATTATTTCTTAATAATAGACAGGAGTCTTATTAAAGGGAAACCTAGTGTAATGAATATCCTTCACTTTGTTAAAAAGTTCTTTTTTTAAATTTTGAATTCCTAATTTTTCAATTGCAGAAATAAAAACAACATTAAATTCTTTGTTCTCCCAAAACTCTTTTAGAGATTTTAATTCTTGTTTTGGAATTCTATCAATCTTATTAAAACATAATATTGTTTCCTTAGAATCTGTCATCAACTCATTCAAAGTCTTATTGACTGAATTCATTTGATCTTGGTAAACGGAATGGGACAAATCCACTACATGAACTAAAACATCAGCATCTCTAACTTCGTCTAGTGTTGATTTAAAAGATTCTACAAGCTGATGTGGTAATTTCCTTATAAACCCTACTGTGTCGGTGAGTAAAAATGGAACTTGATCTACCACTACTTTTCTTACAGTTGTATCTAATGTTGCAAATAGTTTATTTTCAGCAAATACCTTGGACTTACTTATAATATTCATCAATGTTGATTTGCCAACATTGGTATAGCCAACAAGGGCAACTTTAACCATATTACCTCGATTTTTTCTTTGAGCAAATTTCTGCTTGTCAATTTTAGTAAGCTTTTGTTTTAAATTACTTATTTTTTGGTTTATTATTCTTCTATCAGATTCAATCTGTGTCTCTCCAGGACCTCTCATTCCTATTCCTCCTTTTTGCCTTTCTAGATGGGTCCACATCCGAGTTAGTCGAGGCAAGAGATACTGATACTGGGCTAATTCTACTTGGGTTTTTGCGTGAGCAGTTCTAGCTCTACTAGCAAAAATATCTAATATTAAATTACTTCTATCTAAAATCTTACAGCACAATTGCTTTTCAATATTTCTTAGTTGTGAGGGAGTTAAATCATCGTCAAATATTACCAGATCAATTTCATTTTCTTTTACAAAATATTCTATTTCAATAAGTTTTCCTTTACCAACAAAAGTTGTTGAATGGGCAACATTCAAAGATTGAGTAAATTTTTTGACCATTTTGGCCCCAGATGTAAGAGCTAGAAATGCCAGTTCGTTTAAAAACTCTTTAGTTTGGGCATTGGTCTGAGAAGAGTAATTAATTCCTACAAGAACTGCTTTTTCCAATGATGGTTTAGATTATTTTGAAATTAACTGTTTTCCCTAGCTTTTCTAGCAGCTATAAAACTTTTTATAAATCCAAAAAGTGAAATTCCTGATCCTATAATCATTATTGATATTCTTAAGACTGCGCCATTATCTTCTCTTCCAAAAGCACCTTTAAGTGGCATAAAAAGAGCTAGAAAAACAAGTAGAGTTAAAGTGACAGCAATATGAGCAATAATCTTATTTTCTTTCTTAATTCCTGGATAACAAAATAGTAGAACTAAACCAAAAAATAGTGGTATCAATGCTGTTATTGATGGAGTTTCGGAGGATAGATAGCCCCAACCACTCATCGTAATTAGTACTAAGGAACTTATCAGAGAAATATTATAAGATTTCATTTTATTAAATTATTTGTTGAACTTAATGCAAGATATAGTTAATATTTATAATTTCATGAAAGTTGAAAATATACCTTCTGTTTGTTTGATGTTTTTTTAAGAATTGCATCTCCTAACTCAAAAAAATAATTTCTATCCTTATCTTGTCATAAAAAATAGAATTTCTATTGTTTTCATTGTAGTATGGAAATTGGACATATCCAAATATCAAAAAAAGAACTGCAAGAAGTAGGAACTTGATACTGAAAATTAAACTCTCAATTAGATATTAGTTTTTTAACCATATAAACTTAACAAATACTGGTAAAATCCTTTATAAACTAATAATTTTACACCGATATGAAGAAAAAATGTGATAAATCCTTGTTTTTCAGGGATTAATAGCCATGTTTTTATTATATTAGAAATGTAAACAATTAAAATTTAATAAAATGGCGTATTCACATACCAATAGTAAAGGTAAAACTTACTACTTGCACACTAAAGATGTAGAACTTAGAGGTGGAAGAAATCAAACTATTTATTACTTCTGCAAAGATGAAAGATCTAATGCTTGCGATTTACCGGCTGGTAAAAATGTTGTAGAAAGCCCTAAAACAGGTCTTCCTTTTGTTAAGGGATAATTAAAAAATTTGATTAATTAAATATTAAACCGCCTTATGGCGGTTTTTTTTTTTCAATTAACCCTAAATTTTGCCATGGAAATAATTCAAAATGGTATTTTCTTTGGAATACTAATAAGTTTTATGCTAGGTCCTGCTTTTTTTATTTTAATTGAAACTAGCATAAAAAAAGGATTTAAAGCTGCGATTTTTTTAGATATTGGTATACTTTTAAGTGATGCTATATATCTTTTAGCTGCTTTTTTTGTTGCAGAAAAAATCAATCATTGGTTGACTACAAATTCATTTATTAAATATATAGCTGGGTCAATATTTGTTTTGTTGGGAATAGCTTATGTTTACAAAAATATTATACAAATTAAATTAAATAATTCTCAAATAAAAGAAGTTAAAGAAATTGAAACAGATACTAGTAAGAAAATAATTTACCCTTTTCAATTATTAATTAAAGGACTTGGACTAAATGCTATAAATCCTGGTGTACTTATATTTTGGATAGCTGCTAGCACCTATGCAACCAATGAATTAAAACTAGGAGATTTTAAACTATTTTCATTTTTTGGAATTACATTACTAACGATGTTTATTGTAGATGTCTTTAAAATCTATTTTTCAAGCAGATTAAAAGAAAAACTAGATAATAAGGTTTTGTCTGTAATTGGAATTTTAATAGGCGGGTTAATGGTCTTCTTTGGTGTTGCAATTTGTCTCAAAGACATTCAAATATAAATGAATTATGAATTTTTAGTAATTGGACAAGGGATAACAGGTTCTATAGTTGCTTTACAACTTAAAAAAAGTTTAAAAAAATTTAAACTTATTGACGGTGGTAACCCCAACACAAGTTCCAAAGTCGCTACTGGCATTGTCCATCCAATCTCACTTAAAAGATGCAATCTTTCTTGGAGAGGAAAAGAGTTTTATGAATTCAGCGATGCTTTTTATAAAGAAATTAATGATGAAAGTAGTATTGATCTCTATAAATCCTATAAATTATTAAGAATATTTGCATCTTTTGAAGAACAAAACAATTGGATTGGCAAAACGAATAATAAAATTTATAAAAACATATTAAGCTTATGTAATAAAAAAGTAGACAACTTACAAAACATGTTTGGAATTGGGGTTGTAGAGCTTTGCAGTCGACTTTTTGTCAATGAGTTTTTAGGCTTTGTTAGTTCTTCATTATTAAAAAGTAAAATCCTTAAAAAGGATTTATTTAAGGCAGAAAATCTTAAATTAAAAAATAATAGATTTCATTATAAAGGGGATGTTTATTCTAAAGTTATTATGTGTGATGGGGTAAATGCCTTAAAAAATCCTATGTTTAATTATTTGCCAATTATCCCTAATAAGGGAGAATTACTTAAAGTATCTTCAAATATTTTACCCCCCCAGATAATAAATTGTGGGATTTTCTCTCTTCCAGAAACTAAAAATATATTTACAGTAGGCTCAACTTACAGCAATGACGATCAAAAAAATAATGTTACAATCGGTGCTAAAGAATATCTAATGAAAAAACTAAATAAGATTATTGAAATAGATAGCATTAATATTACAGATCAAAAATTTGGCTTTAGACCAACATCATTAGATAGAAAACCATTAGTCGGAGAACATCCAATAATTAAAAATTTATATACTGTAAATGGAATGGGTAGTAAAGCAATACTTATGGCTCCCCTTTTAGTTAAGGAACTACTTAACTATATATATTTAAAAAAACCATTAAATCCAATGGTTAATATTAATAGGTATTCAAAAAAAATCAATTATGAAAATATAGATTATGCAAATTCTTTAGAGTTCTCAATTTAAAATTTAAGTTTCGACGATTTTCTGTTTTTAATAAAAAAATTATTAATTTTATTTAAAACCATATATAATTTTTAATATGAAAAATATTTTTGCAATATCATTACTTACTATTGTTTCTATGGTATCTTATTCTCAATGTGTTAAGGGAAATTGTCATAGAGGACATGGAACTTTTTTATGGGAGGACAAAAATAAATATGAGGGCTTCTGGGTAGATGGCAAGCCTAATGGTTTTGGGAATTTTACATATCAAAATGGAGACGAATATAAAGGTGGATTTGTTGAAGGCAAGAAAGATGGTATAGGAAAATACACATGGAAAAATGGAAACACGTATAACGGTAGTTGGTCTGAAGATGCTATGAACGGAGAAGGAGAGTACATTTGGATAAAAGAAAAAGCAAAATATGAGGGTTCTTTTAAAGATGGTAAAATAGAAACGATAGAAATTGAAACTACTATTGAAACTCCAGAAAAAAACTCTCAATAATATTTTATTCTTTATTACCAGCCAAAGCAGCTACGGAAATCTGTAGATTATTCCTAACTTGAAGAGCTTTAATACAACTATTAATAGTTGCACCAGTAGTTACTACATCATCAACTAATAAGATCTTATTAGTTTCACTTATATTTCTAGTCATAAAATACTGATTTTCTACGTTAGACCATCTTTTATATCGTGATTTATTTACTTGAGATTTTAAATTATTTCTTCTTTTAAGATGGTTATTTAGAACTGGTATTTTTATTACTTGAGAAATACCATTTGCTATGTATTCACATTGGTTATATCCTCTAGATTGTTTCTTAATTTTACTTACTGGAACTGGGATTATAAAATCAAAATCTTGATTTTTAGATTTGCAAAAATTATTAATTAGTAACCCCAACTCTACCCCCAAAACAAATGCAGTGTCTTTATTTCCATTGTATTTCATTTCGTAAATCATTTTTTGAAGTAGTTTGTTTTTAAAAAATTTAAAAGCATATATTTCTCTGTTTACGGAATGTCTGCCAAAAAAAGTATTGGAATCAGAGACAAAAGAAGATTTTACTTCTATTAGGCAAGAAGAGCAAACTGCTCTTTCTGAAAACAATAATGGCTGGTTACATCCAGAACAAAAATCTGGATATATAAGTTGTATGAATTCTTTTAACAAGATGTATTAACTTTACTTTAATTAATAATTGTTCAATAGAAAATTAATTAATATGATCAACAAATCAACTGCCAAAAATAATTATTCTTCAGTTATTATTCTGCTGTTAGTAGTTTGTCTTGGTTATACAGGTTATCTAATTAGCTCCCTTAACAAAGAAAATCACGAAATTTCTAAGGAACTTTCTAATCTTCTTAAGGAAAATAATGAAATGAACAAAACCTTATTGAATGAAGAAGCATTATCAGCTTCCAAAGCATTGAATTTAAAAGATAATTTGAAATTATTATTGGTCTCTTATGATAGCCTTGAACTCAGCAATACTTTAGTAGTAGACAGTATAAATCTACAAAGAGAAAAAATTAAAACTCTAATAAAAAAAGTCGATAAACTAAATAGTAAATCAAAACAAGACTGGAGATCAATATTCAAACTAAAAAAAGAAGCAGAAACTCTAAGAGGAATTATGATAGGGTATATTCACACAATAGATTCGTTAAATACCCTAAATGTTAATTTATCTAATAACTTAACAGAGAAAACTAATAGATTAAAAACTGTATCTAATCAAAATAAGAGATATAAAAAACAAAATAAAGACTTAAAAAGTAAAATTGCTTTAGGTGCAGTTTTACAAGCTGGAAATATAACAGTTTCAGCAATAAGAATTAGAAATTCTGGGGCTCAAAGTGAAACTACTAGGGCTGCCAAAACTAATTCGATTAAGGCCTGTTTTAATTTGCTGGAAAATAAACTTTCAAAATCAGGAGATAAAAATATTTATATCAAAGTAATCGATCCAAATCAAAAAACATTGCTTTCTAAAAATCCAATAAATATTATGAGTTCTGATGGGGATAATTTAGAACTTAGTTCAAAACGAATTGTGAATTATCAAAATGAGAATATGGATTTATGTGTTTTTCATGAAATTGAAGATGTGTTACAACCAGGAAATTATAAAGTTGAAATTTACAATGAAGGTTACTTTATCGGAGAGTCATCTTTTGCTTTAAGGTAGAATTACAAAGTAAAAATTAATCCAATTAGAAAGATTAAAATTATGATCAGATATTGCCATATGTCTATAAAATATACTTGGTATTTTTTCCAAAAAATTTTAGTTTTTTCAAAAAACTTCATCTTTTTTTTTCTCCTTTTTAGTTCAGTAAATGCACAGTTTAACGATACTCTTCAATTTAAATATAAAGATTCTAAAGTACTAATTATTTCTAAAGGCAGTACGGGTAATGAATGGGGATTTGAAAATAGTATTAATGAAGAGAAACATACAAAAACAAAATTTAAAATGAACTTTTCATTGGGGAATATGCAGTTAAATAACAATTCGATTTTTAATGGATTTAATAGCTTTAATCCTATTAGATATAAAACACTTAGCTCTGTGAACATAAATTTTGGACTTTTCTTCAAATCTTTTAATCTTAAAAAAGAAACTCTAAAATTATTTATTGGAGTTGGTATTGGAAAAAACAAATTAGATCTTGATAACCAAATAATAAGTATCTCTCGAGACACGATGACTATTTTTAATTCCTCTTTGATGGCTGGACCACAACCAGCAATATCTAAAAGTATTTTAAACCATCATTATTTTACTATTCCTGTAAACTTTAGCTGGGCACCATTTCCTAAGAAAACACCAAAGTTAAAAACCGAACTAGCGCTTGTAAATCAATTTTTGATGGCTGGTAAATCCAAATTAGAATATGGTGAGTTAGACCAGACTATAGAAACTAGAAATGATTTCTTCAATAATAAATATTGTCTTTCTGGAAATCTAAAGTTTATTTATAAAAATATTGGAATCTTCTTCCAAACCAATATTTTACAATATTCTAATCTTTATAAAGATCTTTATACTTACTCTTATGGTTTAACATTATGTATGTAAGAAATATAAAAATACTATTTATAGTTATCGTGGGGATATTGTTTTTAACATGCAGCACGGATAATGGTTACCAACCACATCTTATGAAGCCAATTGCTAAGAAAAATTACCATGAAATTCTTTTTGCTTTAGATAAAAAATATTGGAATGGAGATTTAGGTAAAACCATCAAAAACTCTTTTGAAAAATTGGTTAAAACCACCCCCTTACCTTACGAAAAAGAATTTGACACTGATTTTGTGGTCCCTAATAAAATTTTGAAAAACATAAAAAATAACAATTGTTTTGTTTTTGTTCAGATTAAAAATTATAATTCTAAAAACATAGTACCAGTAATTAAAAAAGATCTTTGGTCAAACGGGCAGTTAATTGTAGAGCTTAAGTTTAAGTCTGAAGAAGCTGCTATTAATTATTTTAAGCACAAAAACAATGAAGTAAAATCAATTTTAAAAACTTTTAATTTAAACAAGATTCAAAAAAGTTTTTCCGAACAAAACAATATAAATAAAGAATTAGAAAAATCAATGGATTTAAAATTTAGGGCTCCCGATGGAATAAAACTTAATAAAAAAGCACAAGACTTTAGGTGGTGGAGTAAACTTGAAATTCAAAAAGATCAAAACGGATCTCATGAAATTCAAAAGGGAATTATTTTGCACCAAGAAGATTATAAAAATAAAAATCAATTTAAAAAAAGTAAAATTATTTCGGTGAAAGATTCGTTAGGGAAAATTTATCTTACTGGAAAGAGAGATAGCTCTTTTATGAAAACAGTTGAAAATGAAATAAGTAAAACCACAGACACTTCCTATTATATAAATGATAAATATGTTAAACAAATTAAAGGTTGCTGGAGGATGGAAAAAGATAAGATGGGTGGTCCTTTTATAAGCTTTTCCTGGCTCAACAATAAAAAAACAAAAATCATAACTGTTCAAGGTTATGTTTACGCTCCAAATTTTGAAAAATCAAAATATTTAAGAGAGCTAGAAGCTATAATAGTTAGTGGAATAAAATAACAATTACTGGATATATATTCCTGATGAAATAGCTTGGTTTTTAATTTTCTCTTTCCAATTTGAAAAATCTTCGTAATCCGACTCTCCAATATAAATTTGACGTTTGGTTTTCAATAAAATTATCATTCCTTTTTGTTGAAATGAAATATATTTTATTTTGTCCCAAAAAAGAAAATATTGTTGGTTATTTAAAATAATTAGAGCTTGGTCATTTGCAATAATCTTAAAGGCTTTTTTTCCAGAAAACAAAAAAAGTAGATTTTCAATAATAAGAATATAAAGCACCACGACAAAAAAGATTGTGATATCTAAATAAAATAATAGAATTATGCTTAGTGGAACGAAAATAAAAAAAGGCATGGTTTCGTAGGTAAAAGCTTTGATCCATCCAGATTTTGAAATTTTAAAACCTTCTTTACCCTTAATCAATTTAATTTTTTGCCATCTCGAAAAGCTTTTAAATCCCCCAATTAATAATAAAATTATTGGAAAAAAAATAGTGATTTCTTTAAAAATGATTAGCTCTAATCCAAAATCTTGATTATAGAATAGGAAGGCCAATAATGCAAATCCTATTACCAAGATATTAGTAACTATATTTAGAAATCTTAACATTAATTTTCAATAGGACTGGTTCTATTACAATTGAAAATATATTCGCAATCGGTTAGAACAATATCCTTTAGAGTTAACATTGCGGCGATAGCAATTTGAGAATAATTTTGTGATGAGTTTTTAAAATTTCCATACTCATTACTCCACATCCATTTTATTAATTCCATGCCTTGGAGAGGTTGCTCTAATTGGCTTAATAAAGATTCTATATTTCTTGCTCCAGCATGGTAGATGTGAAGAACCAAAAGCTTGAACCACAACTCATCTCCTTTTGGCTCAATATCTCCAACTTTACATAAAATCCTATATGCTTGTGGAATACAGATTTTTCTTAATAATTCACTTGCTGCAAAAGCAGATTTATTAAAATCTTTTCTTTCGTCAACATACTTATTAACGGTAAGGCCCATGTCTCTTGCAACTCTTTTCATTATTTGAAAAGGTCCGAAGGCTCCAACACTAGAATATTTTAATTGAGCAGGACTTTCAATTAATAAAATAGATTGTGCAAACCAAGGGTCAACATTATTTTCTTGAAAAATATTTATTGCAGTTTCTAAAGAGGGTATCACTTGTTCTATTTGATAAAACTCTTTTTTACCCGTAGTAATATATAATCTAGTATTGGTGTCTAAACAGTAATAATCTATAACTGAGTCTTTAAAGGCTTTCTTTTCTTTCTCGGTTTGCTCAAACCACTTGTCTTTGTATACATAATCTAATATTTTTCGTGTGCTAGCAATGTTTATTACACAAGTATCTTTGGTTGTTGTAATAATAGTTTTCCAGAACTTAGATTGCGCTAAAGTGTCCCAGCGCTCTACTACGAGCATTTCGGGATCAATCATCTGATGACTACAGCTGTCATCGAAACAATAAACGTCTATAATATTTTGAGCTGTTGAATTTAAACTTAATAGTAATATAAAATAAAATATATGTTCTTTCATCGAAGTAAAAATAAATTAAAATAAAAAGTAGAATTGTTGGCAGGAAACCAACTTTAAAGAGTGAATTGTGGATAATTATATTTTAACGAGAATATCTCCTGCTCTTTTAAGAGTTTCTTCTTTTTTTGCAAAACAAAATCTAAGGTTTTGATTGTCATTTTTAAAATGAGAAAATACAGAAATTGGAATACTAGCTATTCCATTTTTAATTGTTAAAACTCTAGCCATTTCTGTATCGGCTATTTCTGAAATCAAAGAATAATTTAGCAACTGAAAATAGGTTCCACTACATGCCTTAGCTTGGAATCTAGATGCGGAAATAATTGCTAAAAACAAATCTCTCTTTTTCTGATAGAAATAGCTAAGTTTCAAAAAATGTTCTTCATTTTCTAGATAATCTGCTACTGCTAACTGTAGTGGGTGATTGGCAGAAAAAACATTGAATTGATGAACTTTTCTGATTTCAGACATTAATTGTTTAGGCCCTACAATATACCCTAATTTCCAGCCAGTCACATGGAATGTTTTTCCAAAAGAAAAGGTAGCAATAGATCTATTAAAAAGCTTTGGAAAGCTACAGATTGAAAGATGTTTTTTGTTGTCATAAACTAAATGTTCGTAAACTTCGTCACTTAAAATTATCAGATCGTATTTTTCCGATATTATTTCTAATTTTGTCATGTCTGTTTTTGACATAATCGTTCCCAGTGGATTCTGTGGAGAATTTATAATAATCATTCTGGTTTTTGAAGAAATATTTTCTTCAACTGTATTCCAATTAATATTAAAATCTGGTGATTCCATCTCAATAAATACTGGAATTCCACCATTTAGCTCAATAGCAGGTTGGTAGCAATCAAAAGAAGGAGAAAAAATAATAACCTCATCATTTGGGTGAATTAATGCAGAAATAGTTGTGAAAATTGCTTGAGTTGCTCCAGCAGTCACTGTAATTTCCTCATGTTCGTTATAATATTGATTATAATTTTTAAATATTTTTTTGGAGATTACCTCTCTTAATCTTAAAACACCAGGCATGGGAGCATATTGATTAAACCCATGTTTCATATACTTAGAAACAGAACTTATAAGAACAGGGTCTACTTCAAAATCTGGATATCCTTGAGATAAATTAATTGCTTTTTTGTCCGTGGCAAGTTTAGACATTAAAGAAAAGATATTGGTCCCATTATTGGGCAACTTAGACTTTGGTGATTTTTTCAAGATTTTATTTTGCTTAAAGAATTATTGCTTTTTAGTAGGCTTGGTGATTTTTAGACCTACGCTTATAACTTCTTTAAGTATAGTATCTCTCATTGCTTGTATAAGTTTAAACTTATAATCTCCTTTAATAGGGAACTTAATGTTTTTATAAAGTGAATGTTTGAAATTTGCAACAATTCCAGATTTGTCGCCATTCCAATTTCCGTTTTTATCCATCAAAAAAACTTCAAAAGTATCTGTCCTTGTCTTATTATTTGGGAAGTAAATTTCAGAAAAAATGAACATATTTGACCATTTATAATCAGTGGATGTTCTTAATTGTAGAAAAACATTATGAAGGTTAATAGTATCTAAAATTGATGTTTGAAAAATAATTGTGTCTTTAAAGGATAGCTGGGTGTTTTCAATGTCAACATAATCGTTAAAAATTATATTTTCATCACTACAACTTATAAGAAGGCCAAAGATTGTGATTTTTAAAAAAGATTTTAATTTCATTTAAGGATATATTATTTAGTTCTCAAAAGTTTGTAGAGCTTTATAGAAACATCAAGCATTAAAATTTTAGGATTTGCATTTCTCTCAATATGGAAATAAGCTTCATTCATTATGGAATTAATTTCAGAAATATTTTGGTTATTTATAAATGGTTTAAATTTTTCTAAAAAATTTCTCTCACTCTCATTAAACCCTTCTATTACCATATTGTAATTCCACATTATACATTGTCTATACATTTCTAATGAATAAATTATAAAATCTTTTATCTGCTCTCTACCTATTTTGGAAAACTCATTTACCCAATCAATAGTATCTGCAATATTTCTGGAATAACAAAGTCTCATCCAATTAACAAAAAGAGATCTGTTCATTTCTGAAATACCAGCATCTAAGTGAATTGTTATGGCTTTATTTAGATTGCCTTTGGAAATCTTAGCAATATTTTTTGCAGAAAAAGGCTCTACTTGAAATCTTTCTTCTAAAAAAGTAGAAATATTTTCATCTTTAAGTCTAGGTACTTTAATACTCTGGAGCCTTGAGCTAATAGTTGGTAGTATTTTTGATTGGTAGTTGGACACTAAGATAAAATAAGTATTTTCTGGCGGTTCCTCAATTAGTTTCAATAGCTTATTTGCGGCTTGAATATTCATAAGCTCTGGCATCCACATCACAAGAATCTTAGCATTTCCAAAAAAAGATTTAAGGCTGATTTTAGTTAATATAGACTGACTTTCTTTAACCCCAATGACACCTTGCTTATTCTCATTGCCCATTTTTGAGTACCAAGTTTTCTTTCCCAAACATTTGTATTTTTCTAATACCTCAAAAAAGGAAGATCGTTGATCATCAGATGTTTCAGAATGTTCAGTTTTTGAGAGGTGAATTGGATAAGAAAAATGTAAGTCTGGATGTTGGTTTTTTTCAATCATTTTACATGATGAACACTTTTTACAAGCATCTAATGGATTGGGGGCTTGACAAAGAAGTAAGGAAGAAAACGCTAGTGCCAATTGCAAATGCCCACAACCTTCATCTCCGTTCAATAGCAAAGCATGTGGAACTCTTTCAGATTTAAATAAATCTAATAATTGAGTTTTAGTAGAGTCTTGCCCTGAAAAATCTGAAAAATACACTTTTCAAATATAGTTAAACTTTAAATTAGATAATCAGTTTATTTGGGTCTGGCAAACTATCTAAAATATTTTTATTCTTAAAAGTTGGCAGAACCATACTACCAATATTTTTAAATATTGGGTAAACAATAGATGCTTCTTTAGTGTCTCTTTTTATTATAAAACTATTAGTGTCCCAGCTTTCAATCATAAAAACAACTACTACCAAAAAAGAAATAATTTTAATAACTCCAAGAACAACACCAGCTATTTTATTTAATAGTTTTAGTTGAATAAAATTGATGAATTTTTCAGTTATTTTTACGACGATTGCTCCTACAATAACAATTCCAAAAAATAGTATAATAAAACAAGCTATAGATAAATATTTTTCTTGGACTTTGTCAATAATTAAGAACTCTATAAGTTCTTGGTGCTGCGTTCCTATCCATACTCCAATTAGGAGACTTGAGATCCCAAGGATTTGGGCAATAAGTCCTTTTTTAAATCCTGTATATGCTCCCCATATTAATGGAGCTAATAAAACAATATCTAACCATACCATTCTATAAAATTAAATTTAAAGAATGGCATTTAGTACTTTACCTTAGATAGATATTCACAAATAGGAGATAAAAACTATCTAATTACAAGGATTTTGGATTTGGCTTTAGAATATCCGTCTTCTGACGTAGCTAAAAAATAATATACACCACTTCCTACCAATTGATTGTTTTTGTCTAGTCCGTCCCAAACCGCTTGTCCGCCATTTGAGAAAATGGTTTTAATATGATTTCCACTTGCATCTATAATTTTAACCTCAGAATTATTCATCATTCCCTTTAAAGCAATATTTCCTTGATAATCTGGTCTAACAGGATTTGGATAAACTACTAAGTCCCCAAATTCATTCACTGGAGACGTAGCTGTAGATTTAAAACCGAGAATTCCCTTATCAGTAGCTATGAAAACTTCTCCGGAAGCTTGATTTATTGCCAATGAATTTACTTTGTCACTGAATAGTGGACTATTGGTTTCAGAAAAAGAATAAATGGTCTCTGTTCCTTCTTTAGAAAGCAAGAAAAGTCCACCTCCTTGAGTCGCTATCCATTTCCTATTAGCTCCATCTACTGCAATATCTTTTATTATTTCATTTTCCAAAAGATACTGCAAAGTTCCGGCTTCTTCAATTAAAATACTTTGAGCATCGTAGTTGGGTTCGTTCATTATTGAATAAGAACTGTAAAAAACAACAGGACCTTTATCTGTCCCTATCCATATTTCACCATCATTGTCTATAGCTAAAGTATTTACATAGCTGCTTGGCAAGGATCCTGAACCAGAACTGGTTCCAATGATTTTATACTGATCGTCACTTTCATTAAGAGGTGTATAGTTGAAATCATATACCAATATTCCAACCCCTTTTATAACCATCCAAATATATCCATACTGGTTATCTACGACTAAGTCTGTACATAGTTGGTTGGATGCTAAAGCTCCGCAATAGAAAGATTTCCAAACTCCTTCTGGTGTTTTAACAGACAATGGAGATGTAACAAAAGAATTTGCTACCCACAGATTTTCTAAATTGTCATAGCAGGATCCAGCCACAAAAACGTTGTTACCGTTTTGACCAATTCTTGTTTGCAATGATGAATTATGAAAAGAGAACCTTTCCTCAATTTGATTACCATTAAAACTTAAAAGTCCACCACCAAAAGAAGAAGCTAAAAATTTATTTTCATCTTTAGGATTTGGTGTATTCCATACTATGTCAGAAATAGTATCTATTTCTTGAAGCATAAGGGGAATATTTGTCTGATTATAAAAACTCCAGTTATTGTTAAATTGGAATATTCCATGCCAATTAAAAGTTTTGTTCCAATTGGTACCATCTGGAGTTCCAGCAGCGACATATATATTTTCGCCATTAGAAGACAAATGAAAACATTCATTAGTAAAAGGTCCACCTTGTCCAATTCTTTCAGATGAGAAATTGTTTTTTAACCTCATAAATCCTTTTGAGTCATCTGCTATCCAATAATATCCATGGCCATAAATAATATCATTAGGAGATATTCCGGAAATCCCATTATAAGCATATAGTAAATCTAAAGTGTCTAAATTTTGATCGTAAATGGTCGCATAGGATTCTGTACAAGTAATTAGCTTCTGATCACTAACCCTAAAGTTTCTTAACAATTCGTTGGGCTGGTAAATTATTGTATCCCACTGATTATTTGAATATTTAAAAACAATGTTTAAGTCCCCAAATACAAAAAAGTCTTCTGAAAAAGATTCAAGATTATTAATATCTATTCCCTGAGGTAACAAGTGTGAATCCCATACACTCGGATTTGATAAAAAAGCATTATTTAGTGAAGCGTACTTAATCTCGTTTTCAGTAAGTGCATAAATTGTATCATTTGAAATATGAAGATCCTTAACTTTTATTTGTGAGTTATTGTTTCCTAGAATGTAAGTGTCTTTAATTTCTTTCTTTTCTATGTCGATTACAACAATACCAAATCCTGTACATGCATAAATATATTTACTGTAACTGTAAAGGCTGTATATGGTTTTATCTCCAATGATAGAGCTGTTGAGTATGGATGATATATTTGTTATTTCTCCGTTTTTAATCAAGTCTAAATTGCTAGAGTTGTAAGCTATTAACAAAGAATTGTAAGAGTTATTGGCTGCAATACAAGATATTCCAATTTCGCTTAATCCGTTTACGGTGCTCAATTTTGTTATCTCATTATCAGAGTTGTCAAATTCTACAATAGAATATGGTGTAGCTGCGTAATAGAAATTTCCTAATTCTACAACTTGATTAAATTCTGAATATGGTAAATGATCTCTCCATGTTTCTACTGAAAAATCTTGTGCATTAATCAATATTACGAATTGATTCAAAAAAAATAAAGTGTACTTAACCCATTTCATATTATGCAAACTAACTAATTATTAAAATAATTATTGCAAAAAAACTATTTTTGTTCAAAATGGCTCCGTAGTTCAACTGGATAGAATATCAGATTTCGGCTCTGAGGGTTGAGGGTTCGAATCCTTCCGGAGTCACAAAATTTTAATAAAATTTAATATTAAAGTGCATAATTTATTAACTTTACTTTTGTTTTAACATTAATTATTGAAAATATTATGATGAACCCTTTTCAAAAAAATACGTTTAAAAATCACTTCAAAAAAAAAAATTCAATTTTATTTATCGCTTTAATTTCTATCAATATTAAAGCTCAGATTATCTCTGAAGACTTTGAATCTACATCTGCTAGTATTGGAACTTTTCCAACTGGATGGACTACAAGCGATAGTGACTGGACTATTAACGACCCAACTACCGGAACACCAGGTAATAATGGTAATAATACAATAGTAGAAGTATCGGGAACATCTAATGAATCAGGGAACTGTACTAACGTTTATGCTATTGTTGATAGTGATGGTCTTGGAAATGGTAATACTCAAAATACAGATTTAATTTCACCTGTTTTGGATTTTTCTACTTACAGTTCTCTTCTGCTTGAATTTAACCACTCTTATGAGGTATATGGGAATCCAGTTGCTAGAGTTGAAGCCTCTATTGACAGTGGAACTACATGGACTTTAATTCATGATTATGGAACCAATAATAATTATGGTCATCAAACACACAATATTTCCTCTATTGTTGGAAATTCTAGCGTACAAATAAGGTTTCATTATGAAGGTGATTATGATTGGTGGTGGGCTATTGATGATGTAGTTATTAAGCAAGCTAATTCAGTAGATATGGAAATGAGTTCATTAAACATCCCCGATTATGGTGCTCCTGGAACATCAAATGTTAAGGGAGTTGTAACAAATCTCGGTGTTAATCCTATAACATCATTTGATATAGTTTGGAATGACGGATCTGGACCACAATCAGAAACGTTTAATGTTAATTTAGGATTCAATCAAAGCTATAACTTTACACATTCAACACCTATCCAAACTAATTCTTTACAAACTTATAATATTGACGTAGAAGTTGTTGCTTCTGGAGATCCTGATAGCACCAATAATTCATTGTCTCATACACTCAATGTAGGATCATTTCTTCCCTTCAAAAAAGTATTATTTGAAGACCAAACTATTGGAGCAAACGACTTTGGGTTTTATAGTCCAAGAGGAATTGTAAGATTAGAGGAAGTAATGTTAACTAGCTCTATAGATAGTATTGAAATTATTAGTGTACATGGGAATATGGGTTCAGGAACAAGTGATGCTATGTATAATATGAATTACCAAAGCTCATGCTTTAATAACGCTTTTGTTTCCGCAAATGCTTGGCCTCAAAATATTATAGATAGAAAAACTGTTGCTAATTATGGAAACGTAGTTGGAGCATCAATGGCAGACTTTAATAACTACAAAAATGATTTTGGATATGCAGATATTGATGTTTATGCAAATTATGACTCAAGTAACCGAGAATTAAATGTATCAACAGATTTAAAATTTGCTATTAGCTGTTCAAACCTAAATTTAGCTTTAGTTATCACTGAAGATAGCGTCCATGATGATACCGACATGGGTTACAGTCAGTCAAATGCATATTATCTAGGAAATACTCAAATGGCTACGACTGGAGTAGACTTTTTAACAGCAGGAAATCCAGTTCCACCTGTATTGATGTACTTTAAAAACGTTGCAAGAGCAATTATACCCTCTTTTATTGGGTCTAGTTCTGCCTTACCTTCAGCCCTTATAGCTGATAGTACATATAATTTCACATTTCCTACTTATTCAGTCCCAAGCGAATACGATCAATCTCGTTTAAGAGCAATTGTTTTATTAATAGACCCTTCTAACGGACAGGTATACAATACAAAAGGTGAAAATGTTGATGCTCCTGCTACATCAACTGTCGGAATTGATAACCTAAGCCAATTCATTAATTTTACTATTTTTCCAAATCCTGCTTCTACAATAGCTACTCTTAATATGGAAGGAATAATCGGTCCGGATATTACATTAGAGTTATATAACTTACTTGGGGAACTTGTAGTTTCAGAAAATTATACAACTAGTTCTGATTTTAGACAAGATCTAGATATTTCAGCTTTGAATAATGGAATTTACAATGTAATATTAGTAGTTGATGGATCTATTTATTCTAAAAAATTACAAATCTTAAATAACAATTTTTAATATTAAAACTAAAACACCTGATTATTGGTAATGACTTAAATATACTCAACTTTTAAATTCAATCACATGAAAAACTTTACTTCTACTTTATTAATTTTTTTAATTTCAGGAGCCGTATTTGGCCAATGGACATCTGGTACTATTTTAGAAAAACTTTCTAGATATGATGCAGAGTTTATTGATGCAGATAATATTCTTATAGCTGGAGGTCAGGTATGGACTAGTTCTACCAATAGTTCAAGTCTTTCCCCTAATGCCTATACCTACAATGTTAACACCCATTCCTGGGGGATACAAGCTATGAATTTTACAAGATTAGAGCCAATTACAGTAAGAGGAGATAGTGGTGTTTACGTCATTGGAGGTGTTTCAAACTGGAACCAACAGCCTTGGGTTTTAACTCCTACAATGGAGCTTTATAATAATGGGTCCTTTACCTTGTCAAGTATTCCATTTCAAACGATTGAAGGTAATGCAGTAGCAATAAATGGCAAAATAATTGTTGCTCCAGGAGCAAATTACTGGCACTGGTACCAAGACGCAGCAAAAACTAGAGGAGAAACTAAATTATGGATTTATGACGAAGCTTTAAAAACATGGTCTTCGAGATATACAGTTGATAGTAGATTTTACAGTAGTGCTGTAACAGATGGTAATATTGCAATTTTTGCTGGTGGATTAACTATGGATACAACACAGCCTAGTAATTATTTAGATGGATTTAGTGTGTCTGATGCATACGAAATTTATGATGGACAAACTGATTCTTGGACTACGGGAAATTTACCTGCAGCTAGTGCAAGAGCAAGAATTTCGGCGTGCCATTGTAACGGATTTTTTGTTTTTGCTGGAGGATCTACAGGAAACTTATCAGGGTCTTCTAGAATAAATATTTTTGATGGTAGTAATTGGACATCAGCAAACTTAGCTGGTTCATCTAGAGCTATTGAAGATTGTGCTACAGCAGGGAATAAAATATTATTTTCTGGAGGAGGTAATTGGAATTTTCAATGGATGTGGGGTAATGGTAATATAGTAAGTAGAATCGATGTTTTTGATTCTCAAGATACATCGTTTAGTTTTATGAATTTAGACAGACCTTTGATGGATTTCAAAACTCCCGGATACGGTGGAAAAGCTGCTGTAATTGGAGGCACTAGCTTTCCTGGGGGAAACTACACACAATATAATACAGTTAAAGTTTATGAGGATTTAAACTGGATTAATTCAATAAGAAATAATAATCGTTTGGACTTTACGATATTTCCAAATCCAAACAATGGATTTTTCAATTTAAATTTTAATAGTCTAAAGTTGCCCCATTCAATAGCAATTTATAATATAATGGGGGAGGAAATATTCTCTAAATTAACTAACGGATTATCCCAATTCATTATTGATATTAGCAATAAAGCAAAAGGGATTTATATAATTGAGCTAAAAGATGAAAATCATCTTTCAATTGGTAGTAGAAAAATCATCATCGAATAATATATTTTAAATCACCTTTCTTATAAATAGTTGATTATTTTATTTTTTAGATAAATCTAAAACAAGATTAATGTAATTAACGGCAAACTCTTATAGACAGCTTAATTCCACTTTAATAAGACTAAAATTAGAATTGCTAAAATGGCTTAGAAGTCGTTTAAGAAGAAGTATTAGAAATACCTATTAATTAGTTATTTAAAAGAAAATTTATTAGAGCGCAACTATTTTTTTGCTCTTAATAACCTGTCCGTTGGAATCAATTGTTATAATGTAAGTTCCTTTAGCTAAATCAAAAGTTAGCTTTGTTTTCGATTGATATAGAACACTTTTTTTTATAAGGTTTCCTAAAACATTATATATTTTAAAATTTAATTTTGAGTAATTACTAGTATTTAGAACAAATATTTCAGAGTTATTTTGGAGAGATGATATTGATATTTCTGATGAGTTAAATTTTTGATTTGTGGTGGTAGCATTATTTAAAGAAAAATCAACTGAGTCTATCATATTTAAATTTTCATCCAAAGCATAATATCTTACATAAATAGAAGTGTTGGTATTTGAAAATAAAAAACTTGTTTTTAAGACTGTAATTTGTCCATCTGCAAGAAAAGTTGAGATAGGTGTAATAAAATCATTTCCAGCTGGTGAATAACATAAATTGTTATCACACAACTGGTCACTTAAGAAACTCCAAGAGGAGGTGAAAATTTTTCTTCTAATAAATAAATCTAAAGAATCTGTAGATGTGTTTTTACATCCCATTGTAACTTCTACAAAAGATGAATTTTCATTTAGATTTACTGTAGTTCCGTTTAAGATGTTCAATGTATCATACCCTGAACCATTATCTAAATAGAATTCAACTTGAGAAAAGCTTTTTAATCCGAAAAGCAAAAAAAAAATAAAATATAAATGTTTCATGCTAAAAATATATTAATCAAATCTAATTAATTTATCACTAAAATTTTAATTTAATCACATAATTAATTAGTTTAGCACGTAATAAAATATATATAATATATAGTTAGTATGAAAAAAATTTCCTTCTTTATTTTGTTGTTGTTTTTAATAACAGAAACATTTTGTCAAACATTTGTTAGCACAGTCCCTGAAAATAAAAATGTTATTTTAGAAGAAATTGGAGGCGTACGTTGTGGCCCTTGTGCTGATGGTCATAAAATCGCAAATGAATTTGAAGCAGCAAACCCTGGTGATGTGGTAATAATAAATATTCATGCTGGTGGTTATGCTGCTCCTGCATCTGGCTATCCTAATTATACTACAAGTTTTGGAGAAGCTATATTAAACCAAACTGGACTTCTTGGATATCCTGCAGGAACAGTTAACAGACATGTCTTTCCTGGACTAGGGATGGCTTCTAATGTGACAGCTATGAGTAGAGATCAATGGGTGTCTGCTGGCAATCAAGCTTTAGCTCAATCTTCTTATGTTAACGTAGCCGCTAAATCTACCATAGATTTAGCATCTAGAGAATTAACAGTGGTAGTTGAAGCATATTATACTGGCAATGGGTCAAATACTAATAGGCTAAATGTAGCTCTGCTGCAAAACAATATTGAAGGATTCCAATTGAGCTCATCAGAAAATCCTTCACAAGTGCTTCCAAATGGAAATTATAATCATTCGAAAATGCTTAGACATCTTCTTACAGGCCAGTGGGGTCAAACTATTTCTAACACTTCCCAAGGTTCATTTTACACAGATACAATAACCTATACTATTCCTCAAAGCCTAAATAGTGTTCCATATGATTTGTTCGATTTAGAAGTTGTAGTATTTATAGCCGAAAGTACGCAAGAAATTATAAATGGATCAATTTCATCTATGGAATTTTCAACATCTCAACCTGGGATATCATCACTTATTTTAGACTCTGTATCATCTCCATTAAATGATTATTGTCTAACAAGTTATGAACCCAAAATTATAGTTAGGAATAATAACAATACATCTACTGCTAACTACGATATTTCTTATAGATACAATGGTGGAAGCCCAGTTTCTATTACTGAAACTAATCTTGGCCAAAATTCATCAAGAACTACTATTTTCCCATCAATAAATATTACAGACGGAGAACATAAATTTGAGTTTAATTTAGATGTTGCCAATAACAATTCAATAATTGATGCTACATCAACTGATAATTATAATCCTCCTATTTTTTATACTGTTCCTATTAATATTGTCGACTTCGAAATTAATGAAGGGTTTCAATCTTACCAAATAAATAGCTCTTCTATTAACAAAGGATTTTTAGAAAATAGTGATGAGTTGCCTAATTTTAAAATCTCTAATAGAGGAAATGGAAGCACTAGATCTCTTCAGTTTGGTTTATTTGATTGGCCAAAAGATGTCTCAGCTAGTTTAGTTTTCAATAATATTGATTTGTCAAACACTACATCCCCTTCTTTAAAATTTTCTTATGCATATACTCAAAAAATTGGAGGCACACTAGGAAATCAGGACAGATTAGTTGTTGAAGCAAGTTATAGTTGTGGGAAAACTTGGGTAACTCTTTTTGATAAATCTGGAAACGAACTTCGAACTGCATCTCCCAGAAATTCATATTTCTACCCAACTTCTGATGACTGGGAAGATGTATGGAAAGGGTTAGCAGCGTGGTCTAATGAAGACGATGTAATAATTAGATTTAGATGCGTTTCAGATAATGGAAATAACTTATTTATAGATGATATTCAGTTGTTAGATGCAGTTGGGATTGAGGAAAGCAGTAATGTTTCTTCAAGAGTATATCCAAATCCAGCAGAAAACTCAGCTACTATCGAGCTTCAAGGAGTTGAAGGGAAAAATATAAAATTTGAATTATATAATATACTAGGTGAAATTGTATTTACAGGAAATTATAAACCAACTTCTAACTTTGACTACTTCGATATAGACCTTTCTTTAATAAATAACGGAACTTACAATCTTATTTTGAAAGATGGTGAGTCATTAAGTACTAAAAAATTACAGATTGTAAAGTAAGATTTTTAATTTTATTATTTCCTAAGGCCTGATATGATCAGGCCTTTTTTTGTATCTTAAATTATAGATTTAATATATTTATTCAATTATAAATTATTTTTTTGAATTCATTCTCTAAATACGTAATTGGTTTTGCTGGCGTTATAACAGTACTAATTTATGGACAATATATACTTGTTCCATTGATTTTTGCTCTGTTATTGTGGTTTACAGTTAGGGTATTTACTACAGTTTCTCAAAAATTCCCTATTTATGGAAAGTGGGTGCCTAATAAACTAAAAACGATAATTACCACAATATTTATTTTTTCTATTCTTTACTTTTTCTCACAGCTTATCTTATCTAGTTTTAATTCTATTATAGATTCACACCATGACTATAATGATAATATAAATGGCTTAATAAATCTTATTAATAATAAGTTTGAAATTGACTTACAATCTTACATAGAGACTCAGTATACTGAAATAAGTATTACTGGAATGGCAGAAATGCTTTTTGATGCAGTATCTAAAATCATAAGTAGTACATTAATGATAGTGATATTTACGATATTTATTTTTTTAGAAGAAACGAACTTTTCACACAAATTAAAACAATTTTTATCAGAATCTAACTCCGATTATAATGGTCTTAACAGTACACTTGATAAAATAGAATGGTCAGTAGCAAAATACTTAGGTATTAAAACAATGTCAAGCTTCATAACAGGACTATTGAGTTTTTTAGTTTTCTATTTTTGTGATCTTAACTTTGCAATATTTTGGGCCTTTCTAATATTTCTCTTAAACTTTATTCCCACTATTGGTTCTTTATTAGCAACATTATTCCCTGTTGTTTTTTCTTTATTGCAATTTGGTGATTTTTCAACTGCCTTTATTATTCTTTTTGTAGTGGGATCCATTCAAGTTATTATTGGCAATTTTATAGAACCAAAATGGATGGGAAACTCTATGAACATAAGTCCTTTAGTGAGTATTCTATCTTTAATGTTTTGGGGGTTGATATGGGGAACTACTGGAATGATAGTTAGCGTTCCTTTTACAGTTGTAATTATAATCATTCTTTCTGAAATTGAATACACTAGACCCTTAGCTATTTTACTTTCTGAAAAAGGGGATATCAATGAAAGAGAATAGCTTAGATAGTTCTTTTTGGAATCTTCGCTACCAAAACAACCAAACTGGTTGGGACTTAGGTCAAGTATCTGAACCTATTAAAAAGTGGTTTGAAAATCAAGAAAATAAAAAAATTAATATTTTAATACCTGGTGCAGGTAAAGGTTACGAAGTGAAATATGGATTTGAAAAAGGGTTTGAAAATATTTTTTATATGGATTTTTCCACTAGGGCTGGAGACTTGTTTAAGGAAACATGCCCAGGGTTTCCAAAAGATCAAATTTTAATAGGTGATTTTTTTTCACTTAAAAAACCATTGTTTTTTGATGTGATAATTGAACAAACTTTTTTTTGTGCAATTGACCCCTTATTAAGACCCAATTACGTAGAAAAAACTAACGAAATTCTAAAAAAAAATGGGAAAATAATCGGATTACTTTTCAATAGAGAATTTGATACTAAAGGGCCTCCTTTTGGAGGAACTGAAAAAGAATACAAAGAATTATTCAACAGTAAATTTAATTTTAAAAAATTTGAAAATTCCTTGCTTTCATCTTTACCAAGAAAAGATTATGAGTTTTGGATAGAATTTATTAAAAAGGATTAAATAGCTTTTATTAATTCTTCAGTAATTTCTAGATTGTGATAAACAGCGTTAACATCATCGTCTTCCTCCATTTTATCAATTAACTTCATTACTTTTTGAGCACTTTCTAATTCTAGAGTTGTGGTGTCAACAGGAATTCTTTGAAGTTCTGAATTATTCACTACCCATTTTTTTTTATCTAAAATCGCTTGCATATTTCCATACTCATCGAAGGATGTTTGAATAATTACATCTTGGTCAACTTCGGATAATTCTTCCAAACCATAGTCTATCAACTCCATCTCTAATTCCTCTAAATCTTCTACTCCAATACTATCTTTTTTTAAAGTGAAAATCCCTTTTCTTTCAAACAAAAAACCTAAAGAACCATTGGTTCCTAGATTACCGCCGAACTTATTAAAAATAGATCTTACTGACGCTACCGTTCTGTTGTTATTGTCTGTTGTTGCCTCAACAAATACTGCAATTCCGTTAGAGGCATATCCTTCAAAAGTTATTTCTACTAAATTGGCTCCTTCTCCTCCAACCCCTTTTTTAATAGCTCTTTCGATGGTGTCTTTTGGCATATTGGCGCCTTTTGCATTTTGAACTGCTAGTCTTAAAGAGGGATTGGTATCTAATTCTCCACCACCATCACGTGCTGCAATAGTTATTTCTTTTATTGCACGAGTAAAAACTTTAGCTCTTTTATTGTCTTGAGCAGCTTTTCTATGTTTAATATTTGCCCACTTACTATGTCCTGCCATGAAAAATAATTAATGTATAAAAATAAAAAAAATTGCATTTCTAATAGATGGGCTTATTTTTGCTTAATTCTATAGAGATGAATAAATCTAATTTATACAAAAAAATTCTTTCTGATATTGAAAATATCTTGGATTTTTCTGTTCCGACCTTTACTAATTTAGGAAATATTTCTGCTTTACTGAAAAGTCATTTTAACTGGTTTTGGGTAGGGTTTTATAAAGTGGAAAGAGATTTTTTAATTCTCAATGCTTTTCAAGGGCCTGTAGCATGTGTGAAAATTAAGAAAGGAAAAGGAGTTTGTGGGAAATCCTGGGAAGAAAATAAATCAATTGTAGTAAAAGATGTAGATTTATTTGATGGCCATATAGCATGCAATGAAGCTTCAAAGTCTGAGATTGTAATTCCAATTAGGGATAAAAAGGGAGAGGTTGTATATATTTTAGATGTAGATCACGATAAAATAAATGCATTTGATGAAGTAGATGAAAAAAATTTAAGTTTAATTAATGATTTAATAATTAAAATAATTTGAGATTTCTTTATATAATATTATTGCTAGGGTTATTCAGTTGTGCTCAACAAACTTCTCTTACTGGTGGTGATAAAGACACCCTATCTCCTGTTTTAATAGTGGATTCAAATATGAGTTTGGTTAATATGAAACAAACCAGTATAAATTTAGAATTCAATGAAAATATTCAATTTTTAAAAGGAAATAGAGCTTTAATAGCCAACCCGTCAATTAATGAAGTAGAAGTAACAGAAGAAAAAAATAAAATTGAAATTAATTGGGAAGACACTCTTAATCCAAATACTACTTATTCTTTCTTATTTATTAACTCCATTGCTGACATTACCGAAAAAAACAAAATAAATGAATTTAATTATGTAGTATCTACGGGGCCGAAAATTGATTCTGGATCTCTAAAAGGAACAATTATAAAGTATCCAGAAAAAAAGGCTTTTGAGAACGCCTTGATAAGAATAGTAAATGTTAATGACAAGGTATTTACTTATAGAACTTACGCAGATAAAAACGGGAAATATCAACTTAACAACATAAAAAACGGAGAATACCAATTGTACTGCTTTCTAGATGAGAATGACAATTTACTATTAGATACTTTAACGGAAGATCATGGTTTTTGTAGAGATTCTATTTTAGTGAGTGACAGCTCTACAATTTTAAATACTATTGCTTTCAGCCCAAAAAGAAAAAAATCACTGGATAAGTCCTCATTTAACCATTTTGGGAGGTTAGAGTTGGAATTTAATATCCCTGTAGACTCCTGTATGGTTACAGACTTAAACTCCAACACAATCTACCAATCCAATACGATGAGCACTAAGCATTTTTTTTATTTTTCTGATACACTGGCAAAACACTCTCTAATAATAAAATCTGGAAATGAATTTAAAGACACAATAAGAGTCTCCTGTGATGATAAAACAGAACTAGGAAATAAAATTTCTTACAAAGAACAAAAGTCTAACACTCTTATATCCAAAGAAGAATTCACTCTTGAGTTTAATCAATTCATAAAAGAAATTGATACTTCTTTGATAGAAATAACTGTAGATTCAATTCTAATAAACGCTTCTTTTAAAATAAATAAAAACTTACTTAGTATTTTCCCAGAAAGCAAGGTTAATAATTATAAAATGACTCTTCTCCCAAATAGTATAACTGGGATAAAAGAAGCTAAAAAAGATACAAGTATTGTGAATTTCATGATTTCTAATAACAATAATTTATCAACTCTAGAGCTTACTATTTTTAATATTCCATATCCAAAATCTATTGTTCAAATTGTTCAAAACAAACAAGTAGTAAAAGAGTTAAGAGTATCAGGAAAAAAACTAGAATACTCTAATTCAAGATGTAATCCAGGTGATTATGAGATAAAGCTAATAGGAGATCTGAATGGAGATGGCTATTGGACAGTTGGGAATATTGAAAAGAAAGTTTTACCAGAACCTATAATGGATTATAATGGAGTATTACAATTAAAGAAAAATTGGACTAGTAATATTCAATGGGATTTTAAATTAGAAGATTAAAGTCATCTGCATCTTTAAAAACTGGAAATTTATTTCGAAACGAGTCTAGTTCGCTTTTAACTAAGTTATTAATCTGTACGCTTGGGATGTTGTCCTTAAAATCATCCATTCTTTCCCCTTTAAAATCATAAACTCTTGAGGTTCCATTGTATATTATTTTATTCGCGTCTTGACCTATTCTATTAACACCTACCACGTAAGACATATTTTCAATTGCTCTGGCTTTAAGTAAGCTTTTCCAAGCGTTAGATCTAACAGCTGGCCAATTGGCTATATATACCAAGATGTCATAATCAAATTCGTTATTTTTATATTTATTTTTACTCCATAACGGAAAACGTAAATCATAACAAATTAATGGTTTAATCTTCCAGCCTTTTAATTCAAAAACTAGTTCTTTTTCTCCTTTAGAGTAGTGTTTGTCTTCATAAGCCATTGAAAAAAGATATCTTTTGTCGTAGTATTGAATTTCATTTGGTTTTACTACATATAGCCTGTTGAAAAATTTGTTGTTTTCTTTTATTGGTAGGCTTCCTAATATACATGTATCTAGGGTTTTAGAGTGCTCTTGCAGCCACAACAAGGTGTCTCCTGAATTATTTTCTGCAATATTTTCAGTCTTCATTGAAAACCCAGTGGTAAACATCTCTGGTAAAATTATTAAGTTTACAGGCTCTAAGGATTGAAATAATTTATCGTACTCCAATAAATTGGCTTTAGGATTTTCCCAAATAATATTGGTTTGAATAGAAGCTATTTTTATCATTTATAATTTGAAAACAATTACTTAAAAATACATATAAGTTTTATATTTAAGAATAAAATAACTTACCATCACTTCCTTGCATAAAAAAGAATCAAATAAAGCCATGATATTTCTAATTTTGTCGGGATTCTTTTTTGGGTCGATAACCCTATTAAATATCCTAGGGACATCTAAGTTCATAGATTATTCGTTTAATTATTTAGGGTTCGAAATTCCATTTGTCATTGCCATAGGAATCCTCCCATATCCAATTACCTTTTTGTGTACAGATCTAATAAGCGAGCTTTATGGAAAAAAAAGAGCTAACTGGGTAGTTTGGATGGGTCTTGCTCTTAATATCTGGGTCTTGTTTTTTATTTGGTTTGCTGGAGTATTAGATCCTCCTGAAGAAATATTGACAAACTCTCCACTCTATGAAATTAAAAATAACAAAGTATTTATACACTCTGAATATGCATTTTACCATATAAGAAAATTAAGTATGGGAGCAACTTTAGCCTCAATGATTGCCTATTTAAGTGCACAATTTATTGATGTAAATATATTTCACTATTTAAAAAATAAAACGGCAGACAAAAAACTATGGTTAAGAAATAATGTTTCTACCCTTATTAGTCAATTAGTAGATAGTACAGCAGTAATATTAATCACCCATTATGTGGTAGATGGATTGCCAAAGACTATAGACGGTGAACTAACCCACTCTTTAATTTATTTCATATTATCTGGCTATGTTTTTAAGATGATAATAGCACTAATTGATACCATTCCTTTTTATTATTTGACTAATAAATTAAAAACCTACATTTAATTATAGGCTTTTTTTAGAAGCTTTATATCTTCAATTGCTTGTTGCATTTGAGTTGCACTCGTTCCATCATAAAACCCTCTTATTCTTTGTTTTTTATCTATCAAAACAATATTCTCCGTATGAATAAAATCTGCATCATTCCCGTGCTGAAAATTTGGATCATTTATATCAGGGACAACCAAGTAGTCTTGTCTTGCCAATCGGTAAAGTTCTTGTTTTTCCCCTGTTAAAAATCTCCAGTATTTATGGTCTACTCCATATTTTTCAGCATATCTGTATAGAACATTTACGTTATCTACTTCGGGCCACACTGTATGGGATAGAATTAATACTGAACTATCTAATTTAAAATGTTTGTGTATGGTTAACAAATTAGAAGTCATTTTGGGGCAAATTGAGGGGCAAGAAACAAAGAAAAAATCTACCAAAACGATTTTATCTAGCATTATTTTCTTAGTTATTTTTTGATTTAGTTGATCTAAGAGTTCAAATTCAGAAATTTTATGGTCTCCTCCGTCAATCCCTCTTCCTCTTCCATGAAGAGAAGAATCTACTAGCTCTGGATTTATATCATTTGGCTGATAAACAGGTAATTTTCTGTCATCTTGCCATTCAAGATTTAGAAAAATTATAACTCCTACACCAGAAAAGAAAATTAAAGATAAAACTAATACTCTTTTCATTAATCTAATATATTTACATATATTTTACCTGTAAATAGAGCGTTCTCCATACCAAAATGAGCTTTTGAAATTTGTTCCCAAGAAAATTCATTTGCTGCAACAGGATTAATTATTTTATTATCTAATAAAGTAATTAACTCTATTAATGCATTTTGAAGTTGTTGAGGATTTTTATCTGCAATTTCTAAAAGATTTAACCCTACAATAGTTTGTGATTTCAAAATAAGCATTGCTGGATGAATTTTTCCAATTTTTAACATTTGTAAAAGAGTTGAGAAAAGTCCTTTTTTTTGAGTTGTTCTATCTGAAATTCCAAAAAAAACTAAAGTCCCAATATTATCTAATAGTTGCATATCCTTTTTAAAAGTCTTGCCACCAACAGAGTTGAAAATTCCTCTAACTTTTTTATTAGGAAATGCTTTTTGAATTTGAAGATTATAATCATTTTTAGTTGTGTCAATTGGAAAATCAACTCCATTATCTTTCAAATAAGCCATTTTTGAGTCAGATCTAGTTAGTCCAATTATTTTACAGCCTTTATGTTTTAAAAGCTGAGTTAAAGCAGTGCCTACTCCACCGCTTGCGGAATGAATTAATACTAAATCATTTTTTTCTAAAGCAGTTTTTTGAACTGCCATTAAAGCAGTACAATATTGGGTAGCTAAGGCTAAGGCTATACCATTTTTTAAAGATTTTGGAATTTCAATTACCCCTAGAGCTGTACTTACAGCGTACTCAGCATAACCTCCAAATCTTGTTAGTGCAAGTACCCTTTTACCAATTAAATGACTGTTTTTAGGGTCTTTCGTTTTTTCTACAATTCCAACAACTTCATAACCCAAAACAGCGGGTAAAGGGGGAGAAGCTCTATACAAGCCTTTTCTAGCCATAACATCTGCAAAATTAATTCCAAATGCATTTACTTTTATTAGAACATCCTCCTTGTTTGTCAAATTTGGAATAGGAATTTCATTGATTTCAAAGGAATCTTTTGAAGAACCGTATTTTGTTAGCTGGATAGCTTTCATTTTTAAAAAAGTGTATTTGAGTCAATAGGGGTTTCGTATCCTTGGTCAATCAATAATTCTTTAAAATTTGAAGCTTCTACCGCTAGTTGATCACATTTTTCATTTTCTGGATGGCCAGCATGACCTTTAACCCATTGAAAAGATACATTGTGTTTGTAGTAAATCAACAAAAATCTTTTCCACAAATCTGAATTTTTTTTGCCCTTAAATCCTTTTTTTTGCCACTGGAAAACCCATTTTTTTTCTACCGAGTCCACAACGTATTTTGAGTCAGAGAAAATAACAACATCACTTTTATTACTTTTTAAATGTTCTAGTCCAACAATTACCGCTAGAAGTTCCATTCTATTATTAGTGGTATATCTATAACCTTGTGAAATTTCCTTATAATGTTTTCCTGCTATCAAGACTACTCCGTAACCACCTTTACCAGGGTTTCCTTTAGCAGACCCATCTGTATATAAATTTATTTTCATCCAACTAAAGGATTAAGCTCTTCTCCACATTTTTTACAAAAAATTGCGTCATCTTCATGATTATCAAAAGAACAAGCGCTACAATATTGGGTATTTAAAGATGTTTTTGAGAGCTCGACTGAAATCATTCCAGTGGGGACTGCTATTATAGAGTATCCTAAAATCATAATAATTGAGGCGAAAAATTGACCCAAGGGAGTTTGGGGAGCAATATCTCCATATCCCACAGTAGTCAAAGTTACTATAGCCCAATAAATGCTCCTTGGTATAGATGTAAACCCGTCTTTGGGATCTTCTAGCATATAAATTATAGATCCCATTAAAACAACAATAGAAAAAACAACAAAGAGAAATACTACAATTCTTTGCTTACTTGCAATAAATGCTTTTTTTAAAGCCGCAGCCTCCTTCACATATCTAATAAGTTTTAATATTCTAAATATCCTAATCAACCTTATGGTTCTAATACTTTTTATGGAGGAAATGTTATTAGTTCCAATGCCAATGCCAATATATGATGGAATAAGAGACAATAAATCAATTATACCATAAAAACTAAATATATATTTAAATGGATTTTTTACAGAAAAAATTCTTAGGAGATATTCTAAAGAAAATAAAAAAGTGAATATCCATTCTAAAATCTCAAAAAGCCAAGACCATTGATTTCTATAAGACTCTACACTTTCCAGCATCACGACAGTAACACTAAGTAAAATCATTACCAATAAAGCAATATCAAACAGCTTTCCCATTGGAGTATCTGCTTCAAAAATTATTTCCTGTATTTTTATTTTGAGCTTATTCATTTAAAAACGAACTTATAATTTTAGGATAATTTAATAATTCTTCGCGACTTATTTTTTTCTTTAGAGAATTTAATGTTTCATTATCATCTATTTCAATTTCATACTGTGAAATTATTTCGCCCTCATCATAATTTTCATTTACGTAATGGAAGGTAATTCCAGTTTTGATTTCTTTATTACTTAAAACTAATTTATGAATTTTGTCTCCATACATTCCTTTCCCCCCATATTTTGGTAAAAGGGAAGGGTGGACATTGATTATTTTCCCATTAAATTCTTTAATAAATTTCCTAGGTATTTTCAAAAGAAAGCCGGCCAAGACTACCAATTCAATTAGGTTGCTATTTAATTTATTTACCAACTCATTTGACATGGATAAATCATTTTTTTTCAATAAAAAAACTGGGATTTGGTAATTTTTCGCATGTAAAATCGCTCCACTATTTTTATTATTAGAGCAAATAATTGAAATATTTACACTTTTTTTTCCATTAAAATAGCGAATAATATTTTCAACATTAGTTCCTTTTCCAGAGGCAAACAATGCTACTCTCATTCTTTAATTTTTTGAAATATAGACATAGATTGGTATTTAATCAACTTTAGTTGTTGAATAAGTTTAAAGTAAAGAATTTTGTTGAATAAAGGAAAAGTTATTTATTTGCACTGCAAACAATTAAAAAACATAATATGTCAGATGTAAAATCTCAAGTTATATCAATAATAGTTGATAAATTAGGAGTTGACGAAGGAGAAGTAACTAATGAAGCTAGTTTCACCAACGATTTAGGGGCAGACTCCTTAGATACTGTAGAATTAATTATGGAATTTGAAAAAGAATTTAACATTGCTATACCTGATGAGCAAGCTGAAAATATTCAAACTGTTGGTGAAGCAATAAAATATATTGAAGAGAATAAATAACACTCTCTATAATTTTTACCAAGCCTGCATTTTATGAATAAAAAACGAGTTGTTATAACTGGTATGGGGGCATTGACTCCAATTGGTAACTCTGTTGATGAATATTGGAAAAACCTTTTATCTGGTAAAAGTGGTGCCGAGCCTATTACCAAATTTGATGCCAGTCTATTCAAAACTAAGTTTGCCTGTGAAGTTAAAAACTTTGATCCACTGGATATAATGGATAGAAAAGAAGCTCGTAAAATGGATCCTTTTTCAGCTTATGCACTAGCAACGACCCAAGAAGCAATTTTAGATTCTAAATTAGATTTGGAAAAAGTAAACTTGGACAGAGCTGGAGTAGTATGGGGCTCAGGAATTGGTGGAATGTATACCTTTCAGGAAGAATGTTTTAATTTTAAAGATGGAGATGGAACCCCTAGGTTTAATCCGTTTTTTGTGCCTAAAATGATAGTAGATATCGCGGCAGGTCATATATCAATTAAATATGGATTACGTGGTCCAAATTATGTAACAGTTTCTGCATGTGCCTCCTCAACTAATGCTATCATTGATGCAATGATGCTTATTCAACTAGGTAAATCGGACTTTATTGTTACGGGTGGCTCTGAAGCGGGTGTTAATATTTCTGGAATTGGCGGATTTAATGCATTAAAAGCTCTTTCAACTCGAAATGATGATCCAGGTACAGCTTCAAGACCTTTTGACGCAACTAGAGATGGATTTGTTCTTGGAGAAGGATCGGGATGTTTAATTCTAGAAGAATTAGAACATGCCAAAAATAGAGGTGCAAATATCTATGCTGAAGTTGCTGGAGGTGGACTAACGGCTGATGCGCACCATATTACTGCCCCTCATCCTGAAGGAAAAGGAGCAATTAGTGTAATGAAATTGTCTTTAGAAGATGCAGGTATGAATCCAGAAGATATAGATTACGTGAACGTCCATGGTACATCTACACCATTGGGAGATATATCAGAAACTTTAGCTATTAAAGAAGTATTTGGTGAACATTCCTACAAATTAAATATAAGCAGTACAAAATCTATGACTGGTCACTTATTAGGTGCTGCTGGTGCTATAGAAGCAATAGCCTGTGTTAAATCTATTCAGAACAATGTAATTCCCCCAACTATTAACTTCGAACACAAAGACGAAAACATTGATTATAATCTTAATTTAACTTTAAATAAGGCACAAAAAAGAGAGGTGAAAGCAGCATTAAGCAACACATTTGGTTTTGGTGGCCATAATACATCAATTATTGTGAAAGAGTTCAATGATTAGTTTTTTTTTTAAAAAAAAGAAATTACCACTACTTACTGAAGATTTTTTATTTTTTTTAAATAATAAGCTTGGGGTTCGTCCTGTAAACCAACAACTTTATTTAGAAGCCATCACCCATAGTTCTTATAAGAATATTGAAAATAGTCAATATGACAACGAAAGGCTAGAGTTTTTAGGTGATGCATTTATTTCTTTAGCTGTTGCTAAGTATTTATTCAAAGTATATCCAGCTAAAAAAGAGGGTTATTTAACTCAATTAAGAGCCAAAATTGTAAGTAGAGAAAGTCTAAATAAAATTGGAGAGGATATTGGCTTACAAGATTTTATTTTATATCAAAAAAGTAGTAATAATTATAAATCATTGGTTGGAAATACCTTTGAGGCTGTCTATGGAGCAATTTTGATTGACATAGGTTTGGAAAAAGCTCAAAAAAGTATTGAAGAATTTATTTTAAAAAGTCAAATAAATATTGATCAAATAATTTTAAAAAATAGAGATTACAAAAGTGAATTATTAATGCTCTTTCAAAAAAAAAGAACTGCAATAGTTTTTAAGACTCTTAAAACAGATCACATTCAGCAAGAAGTTAAATTTAGCTCAGAAGTGTTTTCTAATGGTGAAAGTATTGGAAAAGGAATCGGATCTTCCAAAAAAGCAGCAGAACAAGATGCATGTAGAGTAGTTCTTAGCGCGACTTAGTCATTTTTAAAAATCCTATTTCCTTGGCGTCTAAAAATCTCCATTGGCCTCTTTGCAAATCATTTTTTTTAATCCCTGCGAATTCTATCCTATCTAAATGAAGAAGTGTTTTTTGAAAATACTCCATAGTTCGCCTTATCACTCTATTTTTTCCAGAATGCAAAGTAACTATTAACTGTGTTCTATCGGTTTGTTGGCGACCGTATTTCACTTCATCGTACTTAACTTCCCCGTCTTCAAGATTAATTCCTTTAACCATCTCCTTCAAAGAATCCGGATGGATGCTGTTTTCCAATTGAATTACATATTTTTTTTTAATTCCAAAACTAGGGTGGGTCAACCTCTTAGTGAGTTCACCATCATTCGTAAGTAACAATAATCCTGTAGTATCTCGATCTAATCTTCCTACAGGGTAGAGTCTCTGATCGCAAGCCCCTTCAATGATATCCATTACGGTTTTTCTATCATGGGTATCTTTTACAGTGGTTATACAATTTTTAGGTTTATTGATTAAAATATATTGGTGTTTTTCAGTCTCAAGAATTTTCCCATTATAAACTACCTCGTCTTGTTCAGCCACTTTTGTTCCTAAAGTTGTAACTACTTTATTATTGATTTTAATTTTGCCCTCAGCAATTAAAACGTCGGCTTCTCTTCTTGAACAAACTCCAGAGTTTGAAATATATTTATTAAGTCTAATCAATTGTTGGTATAAAAATTTCTTTAAAGTGAGTGAATTTAAAAGATTTAAAATCTTTTTCAACATATATTAAGTCGAATCTTATATTTAAATCAATTTTATTTTTATTTATGTAATAATCAGCAGCATAAATTATTCTCTGTTGTTGGGAAATTGAAATTAGATTTTCTTGGGATATAATAGAGTTGGTTCTTGTCTTTACTTCAACAAATACCAATTCTTTGTTCTTGGATGCTATTATATCAATTTCGCACTTTTGATGCCTCCAATTGGTCTCGATTATTTGGTAATTTTTTTCTATTAAATAGGAGATTGCTTTTTGCTCTCCAACTTTTCCTGTTTTTTGGTGATTACCAGACAATTATTAAGTTTATTTATTGTTTCAATTATTAAGTTAATTATTTTAAATTTGAGAAACTAATTAAAATAAAATGAAAAAAACTCTTATTCTTTCTGCAATGTTTTGCTACGGTTTTATTACTGCCCAAATTAAAACTCCTCAACCAAGTCCAACTGCTACAATTACTCAAAAAGTTGGAATATCTAATATTTCTGTTGAGTACTCAAGACCTGGAGCTAAAGAAAGAGAAATATTTGGTGGACTAGTGAGCTATGAAAAAATGTGGAGAACAGGTGCTAACAAGGCAACCAAAATAACATTTGATGAAAATTGTGTTTTTGGTGGTGCTAAGATTAAAAAGGGAAGTTATTCTTTATTTACTATCCCCGGAAAGAAAGAATGGACAGTTGTATTAAATAAAAATACTGAGCTCTGGGGAGTTGGTGAGTACGACAAAGAAAAACAAGTTTGTAGTATTGTGGCTAAAGTCATTGAAACCAAAGATTTTACAGAATCATTTACTATTGATTTCGGGACATTTCAATCTTTTAGTGCAATAATGTCTCTAAAATGGGCTAATACGAAAATTGGTATTAAGATAGAATCTTTAGCTGCAAAAGAATTAGAAAAACAATTCGTAGAACTATTGACAAAAGGTCCTTCAGCTAACGATTATTATAATGGTGCTAAATTTTTTGCAGATAATACCTCTGAATATGATATGGCCTTAGAGTGGATAAATACTGCAATAGAAAAAAAACCTGATGCATTTTGGATGAAGTTTCACAAAGCTCGAATCCTAAAAAAAATTGGGAATAACAAACAATCTATTTCAGTTGCAGAAGAGGTGATTTCCTTAGCAAAGGAGAAGAAAGATGATTATGGATATATTAAAAGAAGTGAGGATTTAATAAAAAGCATTAAATCTAAGTAGCTTTTTGTAGATTGATCATTTTCTGAGCTAAAGTTGCAAATAGAATTACTAGCAAACACCCCACCACATTGTACCACAAATAACCCATTTGAAGCCAATTTGGTGCAAGTTGGTAATGATTTAGAAAATGAATGGAAACCACCATTATTTCTGCAGCAATTGCACAATAAAAAACAGTATTAGATTTTACATTTTTAAAATAAAAAGCCACTACAAAAATTCCTAAAATTGTCCCGTAGAAAAGCGAACCTAGAAGATTAACCGCTTGAATTAGGTTTTCAAATAGCGAAGCAGTAGTGGCGAATAAAATCGCTAATATTCCCCAGAAAAGTGTAAAATATTTAGAATATATTAAATAATGTCTGTCATTTTCTTTTTCCCTAAAAGACCTTCTATAAATATCTATAGTAGTAGTGGATGCCAAGGCATTTAATTCAGATGCAGTGGAAGACATAGCTGCGCAAAACATTACAGCAAATAAAAGTCCAATGACACCTGTTGGGAGATAGTCAATTACATAGGACATGAAAATATAATCTTTGTCATTTGTCTCTGCAGAGGGATTATTTTTTATCACAATGGTTTTAACATTATTGTTAATTTCTTGCATTTTGCTTTCTATGGATAATACACTTCTTTTTAACTCTTGGACTATTGCCTTCTCTTCATTCTTTTGAGCATCTAGAAGGCTGTAAATATCCACTATCTTTTTATCGTGTAAAGCTTTAAATTCGTTCTCTAAAATATTTACTTCATTAGAGTAATTAGAGCTTTTTATATTGTTAAGTTCTACCTTATTAAAAAATATTGGAGGAGTATTAAATTGATAAAAAACAAAGACCATAACTCCAATAAATAATATGATGAGTTGCATGGGAATCTTAAGAAGTCCATTCATAATTAGTCCCAATCTGCTTTGGGCTAATGATTTTCCCGTTAAGTATCTTTGTACTTGCGATTGGTCAGTTCCAAAATAGGAGAGAAATAAAAATAAAGCTGCGGTTGTCCCAGTCCAAAAATTATACCTGTCTTCCAAATCAAAATCAAAATTAACTAGGTTAAGTTTTTCCATTTTTCCAGCCACATTTACCGCATCTAAAAAGCTAATATTATTTGGCAACATATTTATTACTAAAATTCCAGCAAGAATCATTCCCCCCATCATCACTGCCATTTGTTGTTTCTGAGTTTGTGTAACTGCTTTAGTGCCACCTAAAACTGTATATAGAATTACCAACAAACCAATAAAAATATTGGTTAATGTAAGATTCCAATTTAATAAAGTAGACAGAATTATTGAGGGAGCATAAATAGTAATTCCTGCGGCCAACCCCCTTTGAATTAAAAATAAAAAAGCAGCTAAGGTTCTTGTCTTCAAGTCAAACCTAGTTTCTAAATATTCATAGGCAGTATATACTTTTAATCTATAGAATATAGGTAAAAAAGTGACTGAAAGAATAATCATTGCTATAGGTAGCCCAAAATAGAATTGAATAAACCTCATCCCGTCTGTGTATGCTTGACCAGGCGTTGATAAAAAAGTAATTGCACTGGCTTGTGTAGCCATTATAGAAATTCCTATCCCCCACCATTTAGCATCGTTATTCCCTTTCAAATAACTTTTTAAATCTTTTGCACCACGAGTTTTCCATATGCCATAAGTCACTATAGAAACTAAAGTGAAAATTAATACAAACCAGTCTAGATTACTCATGAAAAATTCTGTGTTACCCAGCTAAAAACTAAAACAAATAGTAGTAAAACTAAAAGAAGAAGAATATACCAATGGTTCCAAGATTTAAAAACTGGAGGTTTTTCAGATTCAATCATTATTTAAACTAATTATATTAACTAATAATTTATATGCTCCGCTTACTCCAGCAGGAAGTTGACGAAAAAAAGAAATACCTGTATATGTATAATAGCCTTTACCATATTTAGCTATAAGTAAGGATCCTTTTTTTGGCTCCTCGTTAAAATCATTCCAAGAAAATATTGGTTGGTAATCCTTACTCCAAACATTTGGAAAATACAATCCTCTTTCTTGAACCCAGTTATTAAAATCGTTTTTAGTTAACTTATTTGGAAAATTCATTACAGGGTGAGAATCATTTAAAAACGTTACTTGTGCATCTTCTTGGGTTACTCTATCTCTAGAAATTTGAAGAGGATAGGGATAAAAGTTTTTAGTTTTTAGTCTGTAGCTGGTGTTGTATTGAACTATCAGATTCCCTCCTTGGTTAACATATTTAAGAAGTAAATTAGCGATATAAGGTGCTTTTTCTTCAACATTAAAAAATCTCACTCCAGTGATAACTACATCGTAATTTTTTAAATCCTTTAGAGTTAGGTCCTTGGTACTGATTTGATTTATGTCATATTTCAAAATTTTTAAATGTTGATCAACTAAATCCCCTGCTCCCATTAAATATCCAATTTTCTTAGGAACTGTATTTAGGTTTAAATGTACCAACTGTAGTTCAGATTTTGGAAACCATCTTTGCTCAATTATATGGTCATACACAATTGTATTCATTGCATGGGCATCTACACCGTTAATTTGGACCTTTAAAACTCCAGAATTAGCGTTTTTATTGGGGGAAATAAAATATTCTAACACTAGCTCCTCATCTACTGTTTTTAAAGAATATTCCGTTGGCCCTTCTACCTTCCATCCATGGGGATGAATAATATTAATATCCCCTTTTTGATTTGCAGAGTGAGCAACTACAGTAACCAAAACTTTCTGAGCAGATTCATTAGAGAATATCATTACTTTTTGATCGATATTTGCAGTTACTTTTGGACAAACTATCCAATTTTTATTTTGCTCCCCTTTTACCGGATCATTCCACTTAAATATTAACGGCCTTCTATAATGAATAGTTGCATCTCCAACTTCTACAGAAATTAAAAATTCTGCGGAGGGATTATTTTCAGCTCTGCCAATTAGCTGTAATGAATCTACATTATAAGCCCCCAAAAAAGATGGCTTTTCTAACCAATATGGCTGGCTAATTGGCAGTTTTGCTGGTACAATGGTTTTATTTTTTAGTATGTTTTTTTGATTTTCTTTCAATGATTTTGAAAGTTTTTTGTGAAAATTAAAATCCTTACAAGAAATTGATTTCAATTTCATTTTGATATTAGATCTATTGATAATTTCTAAAGTAAAGGATACTGAATCTTCGTTTGATTTTTTAGAAGACAAGGTGGTCATTTCTATATATAAACCCGAACACTGTAATATTAAATCCTCTACTTCTTTCATTTTAATTTCCTTCCAATATTGATCTTCTAGTTTTGAAATGGCAGTCCTTAACTTTAGAAGTCTTGGTATGGACTGTGAAGGGGTGTTTATAGAAAAATTTCTAATGATATCAGTAGTCAAGGATTGTATTGCTGCACTTTTTGAAGTTCTGGCCCAAGAAAAATCCAAAGATTCAAAGAGTTCATTGCTTGCAGTATCTCCTTTTAAATATTCAAAAAACTCTAGAAATTCTCCTCTTTTACCAGTACTTCCAAAGCCTTGAGTCTTATGCATAGACCTACTTAAAGCCGCCAATTCATTATAGGAAGTTCCTAACAAATCGTTATATCCTCCTATATCTAAGGAAACAACTCCAGGATCATTTTCGGAAATATTATTATTCCACCATCTTCCAGTATTTACCACCACTCTTTTGGGTTGCCAAATACTTACATGCTTTAATTGCTCTTTATAGGCTAAGGAATCTGCAGCTAAATCAAAAGCTTCCATAGCTAAAAGTGCAGAAGAAGTATGGTGGCCATGGCCTCCTTTTCCATTAATAGGAAAACGACAAACTATCAAGTCTGGACGAAAATTTCTTATTACCCAAACTACATCAGAAAGAATCTTTTCTTTATCCCATATTTTCAAAGTCTCTTCTGGTGTTTTAGAATATCCAAAATCATTGGCTCTAGTGAAAAATTGTTTTCCTCCATCTACCCTTCTTGCAGATAATAATTCTTGAGTTCTGATAATTCCTAACTCTTCCCTAATCTCTGTTCCTATTAAGTTTTGACCCCCATCTCCTCTTGTAAGAGACAAATAACCTGTATTTAATAGCTTTTCGTTTGCACAATAACTAATAAATCTTGTGTTTTCGTCATCCGGGTGTGCTGCTAGATAAAGAACATTTCCTAAGACATTTAATTTTTTAATTTGATGATATATTTCAGACCCGCTTAATTGTTGAGCCGGGAAAGAAAAAAACAACAGATTGAAAAAAAATGAAAGAACAAAGAATTTAAATATATGCATGCTATTCTAGATATAAATTAATTTTATTTGGAGAAAGAATGTGCTATTCCAACTACCATCATATCAAATAAACATCCTATTTCTTTAGAAAATATTTTACCATTTGAAATATGATTATATCCAATTGAAAGATAGGTGTTAGAATTTATATAAGAACAAAAATGCCAAAAATGATGAAAATTAAGTCCACTTTGAAGACCGTCGTTTTTCTGAGAATTAGATTCTACCCAAACTAATGCTAGTTGAGATTTTAAAAATGTTTTTTTTGCAATTTTAAAAGACAACTCTTGCCCCATTCCCAAAGCATTGCCCCCTTTTTCTGTCAAATGGAAAACAGCTACCGGACTAACGGTAAATAGCCTGTCAAAAAAGCTTGAAGCAGAGCAAGATTGACTGAAGTTTTCGGGTTTATCTAAAGATCTTTTAAAGGGAAAGTAAACTTGGGCAAAAATTGAAAAATTTCTAAAACTATTTTCTCTTTCAGAAGCTCCTGAGAGTCTAGACTTATAAAATCCAGAATTTAAACTCATTTTAAAAGGTGTTTTTTCTAGCTCAAATTCAACTTTTTCCACTTGTGAAAAGCTTTTTTGAGAAAAAAAAATTGTGAAAATTAGAGTTAGTATTATGTGCTTCATATAAAGGGTTTTGTTAAGTTTGTAATAATGTAGACTTAGAGTTTACTTTTAAATTTAGCGGTAATCCTAATGGTAAAGTTAAATTTTCTTTTTCATGACCTGAGGGAAAATTAAAAACTACAGGAAAATCATATTCATTTAGTTTTTGTAATACCATTTCTTCTATATCCATTCCAAATGCTGTAGAATTGTCTTTGGTATTAGTGAAATGTCCCACAATGAGCCCCTTTATTTGATGAAATACACCCGCAAATTTCAACTGCCATAGCATTCTATCAATTTTGTAAAAATATTCGTCTATGTCTTCAATAAATAAAATTTTATTTTCAAAATCTGGCTGATAATTGGTTCCTAAGTTAGCGCACAAAACAGATAGATTTCCTCCAACTAAAGCGCCTTTTACCTCACCATGTATATTTTTAGAGAAGGAATTTATTTTATAGTTTATTTCTTGTTTAAATAAAAATCTCTTTAAAGATTCTAAAGATTGTGGAGTATTTAACCCAACATTTATTGGCATTGTAGCATGAATAGAGGCTGTATTTAAAATAATATTAGAGAAACAATGAATATTGGTAATGTCTGAAAACCCTATTATCCATTTTGGGTTTTGTAAAAAAGACGCTGGATTTAATCCTTCTAAAAGTTGAATAGATCCGTATCCTCCCCTAAAACACCATATGGCCCTTGAAGTTGGATGGTTTATAGCCCATTGCAAATCTAATGCTCTTTCTTCTTTATCCCCTGCTAAAATACCAGACTCTGCTAAAATATTTTTGGAACGCAATGGTTTTAATCCCCATTTTAACAATAAATTTTCGGCCATTATAAGCGATTCTAATTCCACTTTTCTAGCCGGAGCAATTAGAATAACTTCGTCGTTAAGTTTTAATTTGGGGGGTAAATTCATTTCATTTAAATTCTTTAGTATAAAAATAGCATATTAACTTATATTTGGCCATTCTAAATTAAATTTTGAAAACTCCAAAAAGACATACCATAACCGCAGCTCTTCCCTATGCTAACGGGCCTTTGCATTTGGGCCATTTAGCTGGTGTTTATATTTCTGCAGATATTTATGCTCGATTTTTAAGGTCTAATGGCGAAGATGTTGCTTTTATATGTGGTTCTGATGAGCATGGTGCAGCTATCACCCTAAGAGCAAAAAAAGAAAATAAAAGTCCAAAAGAAATAGTAGATGAGTACCATTTCTCAAACAAAGACATATTTGAAAAACTAGGAATTAGTTTTGACATTTATGACAGGACTTCTTCGAAACACCACCATGAAACTGCCAAAGAGTTGTTCTTGGAAATGAATAAAAAAGAGGCTTTTGAAAAAAAAGAATCAGAACAATACTTCGATGAAGAATACCAACAATTCTTGGCCGATAGATATATCACTGGCCAATGTCCTAAGTGTGGATATCAAAATGCATACGGTGACCAATGTGAAAAATGTGGAAGTGCTCTTAACCCGTCAGAACTTATTAATCCAATTTCAACACTTAGCGGAAAAAGTCCTCAATTAAAAAGTACTACTCATTGGTATTTACCTTTAGATAGACACGAGAAATGGTTGAGTGAATGGATTCAAAAAGGAATTTATAATGGAGAACAAGTGCATAATCCAGAAAATTGGAAGAATCAAGTGGTTGGCCAGTGTATGAGCTGGGTCAAAGCAGGCCTTCAGCCTAGAGCAATTACAAGAGACTTGGATTGGGGGGTGAGCGTTCCAGTGCAAGATGGAGAAGGGAAAGTACTATATGTTTGGTTTGATGCTCCCATTGGATACATTTCAGCAACCAAAAAATGGGCAAATGAAAATGGAAAGAGCTGGGAGGAATACTGGAAAAATAAAGACACTAATTTGGTCCACTTTTTAGCAAAAGACAATATTGTTTTTCACACCATCATATTTCCTGCAATATTATCTGAATTAGATGGCTATATTTTACCAACTAATATCCCTGCCAATGAGTTTTTAAATTTAGAAGGTCAAAAATTAAGTACTTCAAGAAACTGGGCGGTTTGGGGAAAAGATTACATAACTGAATTCCCAAATCAAGAAGATATTTTGAGATATGTACTTTGCTCCATTGCTCCTGAAAACAAAGACAGTGATTTTTCATGGAAAGATTTTCAAGCTAGAAACAACAATGAGCTTTGCTCTATTTTTGGAAATTTTGTAAATAGGACTTTGGTACTCACAAAGAAATACTATAACGGAGTTACTCCATCCAGAAATAAGCTTTTAGATGTAGATATAGAGTTGCTTAAAATTATTAAAGAAGCACCTAATAATATTGCCCAAGCTATAAACTCCTTTAAATTTAGAGATGCGCAAGGAGAAGCAATGAAATTAGCTAGAGCTGGAAATAAATACTTGGCAGATACCGAACCCTGGAAGCTGATAAAAACGGATCCGGAAAGGGTAAAAACAATAATGAACATTTCATTACAAATTACTGCTAATTTGGCTATTATTTTCGAACCTTTTATGCCAAAAAAAGCCTTGTATTTGGCTGAGCTATTAAATATCAATCTTCCTAGATGGGACAAAGCAGGGAAGGATCAATTAATGCCTGAAAATCATACAATAAATGAGCCCAGAATTCTTTTTCAAAAAATAGAAGACAAAAAAATTGATGAGCAGATTGAAAAATTAAAAAAACAAAGACAAAAAACCAATAAATATCCTCCTATGAAAGACGAAATTACTTTTGACGAGTTCATGAAAATGGACATTCGTGTAGGCACCATAACCGCTTCAGAAAAAGTGGAAAAAGCCGATAAATTATTAAAACTTACGGTAGATACAGGAATTGATATTAGAACCGTAGTTTCAGGTATTGCTGAGCATTATAATCCAGAAGATATTGTTGGGCAAAAAGTTAGTGTATTGTTAAATTTAGCTCCGCGAAAGATTAGAGGAGTTGAATCTCAAGGGATGATCTTGATGGCCGAAACAAAGGAAGGCGAATTGGCTTTTGTATCTCCTACTAAAGACTTAGAAGCAGGTAACACCATAAGGTAATTTAAACTTTATTGCTCCCATAGTTCAACAGGATAGAATAACCGCCTCCTAAGCAGTAGATCTGAGTTCGAGTCTCGGTGGGAGTACACAAAAAAAAATTAAAAAATGGTTTTTTTACATAAATTTATTTGATGTCAAGAACTATACAAAAGATACTTTATTTACAGTTATTTTTTCCTATTTTTAGTTTTGGACAAGGTCTAGTTAATTGTTCTTTATTGACTGTAAATGATGTTGTTATTCAAAATGACTCTATCACTTTTCATATTTACAATGCTGATAATATGGACACTCATTACCCTTTTATAGAATATACGTTAGACGCTCTTGGCGATACAATACAAAAGGGTCAAATAAATTGGTTCGTTACTCCCTCTGGAACAACTTCCTCATATTATTATACAAATATTGGACTAAACTTTGTTTTACCATCAAGTCAATTAATTAATATAAATTACCCATTATATATATATTTTACATACTCCAATTTAATAGGTCAAAACCCTGGAGAATATACTTGTGAACTATTGTATAATCCATTAACAAAAGTTATAAAAAAGGAGATTTATCGTGAGAAAATTCTATTAAAAACCATAGATATTTTAGGGAGAGAAGTTAAAGACAGGCAAAACAAAATTTTAATAGATATTTTTGATGATGGTAGCTCTAGTAAACGGTTTATTTTAGAGTAGATTTATTAATTGGTTCTAAGAAAATAGTGTGTTTGAAGAATAGGTGGGTCCAAAAAATCTAAATTATATAAAGCCTGGTAACATCTACGGAATTCTTTAATTGTTTTCATTAAAATTAATCTCTTACTTAAATTAACTTTAGTTATGTAATTACCAACTAATATCAATAATTAAGAACAAAATAGCAAAGCAAGATTGCATAAAAAAGGACTTTTAATGGTAATTAGAGCAATTAAAAAAATATGTTTTCGGAGAGAATAATTTTTAGACTGCACCTTAAAAGTAGGTTAATTTAGGTGAATTCACCTATTATAGGTGTACATATTTACTATAAAAGGAGCAAATCAAAAGTGATTCAAAAAACATTTACTACATTGAGTGAAAGGAATCTAGATGAAATATTATGTATTACTTTCCATAATAGTATTTAGCCTGCAGGGATTTTCGAAAATAACTCCTCCAAAGATTGATTTAAAGGAAGTTGTAATCAAGCTTGAAGAATTTAATGACCCTACAATTACAAGGAATTTAGAAACTCATTTTTTTAAAAACATAAGATTCCAAAACGACTCATTAGCATATTATAATCCTGATGGAACTCTTCATCTATTCAAAATAAAATTTGACAGCACTGTTAGTGTAGAGAAATTAAGTAAGGGTATTTACCATGGAAGTACTTTCAATAGATATTTATTCATTAATCAAAATAAATTTTATTCATTTGGAGGACAAGGACTTTGGGCATCATGTTCTAAACTTTTAGAATTCAATAAAAAAAATAGAGAGTGGTTTAAAATAGAAATTAAAAATTATCCTTTCAATGCAGAGAAAATTATATCCTCATGGTTAATAAATAATAAGTTAAACGTCTTACTTACTCTAAATGGTAATAATAAATCTAAAAAATTCAATTTTATATTTGGAGAAATTGACATGAGTACCTTTTCATTCACAGAAATTGGTGGGTTTAGTTCCATGTACAGCCCCGATCTTTCATTTGGGAATAAGGATATTATTGGAGAATCTCACAGGTACATAATATATGAAAACAGTACTTTGGAAAAGTGTATCTACGGAATTTTTGATAAAAAAACTGGTGAAAGGCTCTTTACTAATTTATTAAAAGATATCCCTTGTATGGATGGGATTTCTTATGTTTATTTAAAAGATAGTACACTTTTCTATAGAAATTCTAGCAATGAATTATCCTCTATTGTAATTAATGAGTCAAGCGTTTATGATAGATATCCTATGAAAGAGATATACTACGATAGAATCTTAGAAAATAGAATTTATGAAATATCAGCATATGCAATTGGATTTATAATTTTATGTGTTTTAATTGTTTTACTGATAAAAAAAATAAATTTAAATAGTTACTCAACTAACGAAAACACATTTGAAATTGAAAAAAGACTATTAATTAATAAAGGATCTACTATCAAAAGAGAAGAGTTAGATGAATTATTAGGAATATCACATTTAAGTTTTGACTCTATAAAGTCAAAAAGAAGTTCCATTATTAGAACTATAAATGACAATGGAAGATTGAAGATTGAAAGAATTAGAAAAGAAGATGATAAGAGGTTTTTCAAATACTCTATAAACTAATATAACTTTAGTAGATAGAATTAAAAGTTCCTAAAAATTGATTTACCAATAAAGAATCGTGAATTTCGATTGGGTTAAGTTCGAGTTCATCAAAAGGCTTTGCAGCTGTTGTATTTTGATTCTGATTTTTGACTTTATAATCATAGGTCCCATTTATAGTAGAATCTTCAAAGCTTACTGTTAATACACCCCTGTCAGTATTCCACTTCCCAAGCCAAGAAAGATTGCCTCTTGTATAGGAAATATCTCCATCATAAACAAAGAAAATTGAAGCTGTAATTTCTACTCCATTTGCTTGATCTAATTGAACAGTTGTCCACTCTCCTTGCAACCTAGAGTCATTAGGGTATCTTCTGCATGAAATCAGGCTACAAAAAACAAATACAATTAATAATTTTCTATTTAATTTTTTCAATTCTATTAGGTTACTCTTATTCCCTTACATAAATATCGACTATTTATATTTGCCAAAAGCAACAATAAAAGCGTCATAAATACCGGATAAACGGAAAATATCTCTCTGTTTTCTAGCCTTATTAAGTGTTTTAAATTGACCATTGTAATATTTGAATAAAGAATTGTATTCTAACATAAAAAGATCAAACTTGAAAATATAGTTTGGAGGTTGCAGAGGTTTTGAGTAGGCCCCCAATTGAACAGTGTAAAAAACTTCTTTAAATTGAGATGAATCTGAAACTCCTGAAATCCTTAAATTTGGGTCTAAATTGGTGATGTTTTGAGTATATTGTTCTGGATCTGAAGAGTTAGTTAGACTAATAGATTTTTGAGCTTTTTCATTAATATTTATCTTTTTATTAATATTTTTAATTTCTTCATCGTATAAATATGAACCTTTATTTGGTTTACCATAAGCAACAATAAAAGCGTCATAAATACCGGATAAACGGAAAATATCTCTCTGTTTTCTAGCCTCATTAAAAGTTTTAAATTGACCATTGTAATATTTGAACAAAGAATTATGTTCTGACATAAAAAGATCAAACTTGAAAATATAGTTTGGAGGTTGCAGAGGTTTTGAGTAGGCCCCCAATTGAACAGTGTAAAAAACTTCTTTAAATTGAGAAGAATCTGAAACTCCTGAAATCCTTAAAGTTGGGTCTAAATTGGTGATGTTTTGAGTATATTGTTCTGGATCTGAAGGGTTAGTTAGACTTCTAAGTTTTTGGATTTTTTCATCAATGTCAGAAGATTTATCTATATAATTGGTCTCTGTTTCATTTATTTTATCATTCTCAACGAAAGTTCCTAAACGATAAACCAATGTCTCTGATTGGTTTTTTGCATTCTTGGATGCATTTCTTTTTTTGGCATCAAAACAAACAATATGGGGATCACTTAAGCCGTCCTGGACTAAAAGGTTTTTCGTACTTATAGCGCTTGAAAGATCTTCAAAATTTCCTACAAAATATTTATAAATATTTTTTTCTAAAAAGTAAAATAAGGGTTGATATTTTGAAATTGGACTTTCTAAACCAATTAGATTCTTAAAAGCTCCTATTTGAATCGAAAATTTAGTTGAAGTTAATTTATTAGAATCACTTAAAGGAAAAACTTGAAAATCTTGATCAACTTTATTTGCAATTCTGATTTTCTGTGAATTAACTTTGTATTCTGTTTTAGAATTTAAACTAAGATTTTTAGTTCCTTCATCTTGAATCTTTACCTCACTTTCTTGAATATTAGCACCTTCATCTTGAATATTTACCTCGCTTTCTTGAACATTAACCTCTTCGTCTTGAATCTTTACCTCACTTTCTTGAACATTAACCTCTTCGTCTTGAATCTTTACCTCGCTTTCTTGAACATTAACCTCTTCGTCTTGAATCTTTACCTCACTTTCTTGAACATTAACCTCTTCGTCTTGAATCTTTACCTCACTTTCTTGAACATTAACCTCTTCGTCTTGAATCTTTACCTCACTTTCTTGAACATTAACCTCTTTGTCTTGAACTAAATCCGTTTCAAAGGAATCTTCTAATTCTACAGTATTTACTGAGTTTATTAACTCCTTCGTTATGGATCCAAAACAAATTATAAAAGCTTTGTCCAGTCCATCATTTATGAGCATTTTACTCATTATTTGAGCACTTGAATAATTATAATAGTTCCCAACAAAATATTTATAACTATTTTTTTCTTTAAAATAAAGTAAAGGGTATTTTGAAATTGGATTTTCAGAATCAATAAGCTTATTAAACTCTCCAATTTGTACTGAAAATTTTAGAGGGTTTAATTTGTTAGAATCACTTACAGAAAAAACTTTAAAATCTTGATTAATTTCATTTATACTTTTTATGCCTTGTGAGAAAAGATTAATATTTATTATTAGAAATAAGAAAAATATTTGACTTCTAAACAAAGCTTTGAAATTAATTTAATAATGTGTTAATTTAAGAAAGAATATGTAAATAGAAAATTAATTATTCATCTTATAATTATGATTCGAGTACAAAACAGTAAGGGTTGTCTTAAAACTACTAACGTTTTTATAATCAATAAATTTTCATTTTACTCATTTTTTAATAATTATATGCAACAGCCAAAGCTAAATTTGTGTGAAATAATTACTTAAAAAATCATAAAATTGTTGGGAATAAACTAATAAATTATAGTTTTATAAGTAGTAAATATGAAAAAGAAAGAAGGGTTTATATTTAAAAAATTTGAGGAAGAAAATCAATCTCCATTTGATAGGCTTTTTGATATTTTCAAGGAGCTAATTACCCATACATCGGGAGATTTTGACGAAGCCATTAACTGGCTAAAAGAATTGGATAAAGAGTACAATCTTACCAATGAACATTATACTATTGAAGATTTTATAGAAGAACTTAAAGAAAAAGGCTACATAAAAGAAGAAATTGATGTTGATGGTGACGGAAATATTTCTTTAACCGCCAAAACAGAGCAAGCTATACGTCAACAAGCATTAAATCAAATATTTGGGAAAATCAAAAAAAATGGAATTGGCAACCATAAAAGCAATAAGCAAGGTCAAGGAGACGAACTCACTGGTGATTTCAGAGCTTTTCAGTTTGGAGATTCCATAGAAAAAATCTCAGTAACTGAATCTTTGAAAAACGCCCATATTAACCATGGAATTAATGATTTTAAACTAAGTGAAAATGACCTGGTAATTGAAGAGTCTTTCCATAAAAGTCAAATGAGTACAGTGTTAATGGTCGACATTAGCCATAGCATGATTTTATATGGTGAAGATAGAATTACACCAGCAAAAAAAGTAGCGATGGCTTTATCTGAGTTTATAAAAACTAGGTATCCAAAAGACAGTATTGACATATTGGTTTTTGGTAATGATTCTTGGCCCATTGCAATTAAAGATCTTCCTTATTTGAAAGTTGGTCCCTATCACACCAATACTGTTGCTGGCTTAAGTTTAGCGATGGACATGCTTAGAAGAAAACGAAACACCAATAAACAAATTTTTATGATTACAGATGGAAAACCAAGTTGTTTAAGACTTAAAGACGGCAGATATTATAAGAATAGTAACGGTTTAGACCCTTATATTACCAAGCAATGTTATGCAATGGCTCAACAAGCAAGGAGATTACATATTCCAATTACTACATTTATGATTGCCCAAGACCCATACTTAATGGAATTTGTCAAAAAATTCACAGAAGCCAACAAAGGGAAGGCTTTCTTTACTGGACTGCAAAATCTTGGGGAGATGATTTTTGAAGATTACGAGACTAATAGAAAAAAAAGAATAAAATAAAAAATGGATTATCTAAAAATTAAAACATTAGCAGACCTTAAAAAAGCCAAATACAAACCAAAAAGTATTAAAGATGAATTAAGAGAAAATCTAATTTATAATATTCAAAATAAAATCAATGTTTTTCAAGGAGTCCATGGATACGAAAAAAGTGTTATTCCAGAAATAGAACGCGCCATACTTTCTAGACACAACATTAATTTTCTTGGGTTAAGAGGGCAAGCTAAAACAAGAATTGCTCGTTTAATGGTAAATCTATTGGATGAATATATTCCCTATATAGAAGGTTCGGAAATTTACGATGACCCAATCGCTCCAATATCTAGAGCATCTATAGAACTCTCTAAAAAAATGGGCGATGATACACCAATTTCTTGGCTACATCGTCATGAAAGATTTGCAGAGAAATTAGCTACACCTGACGTTACAGTAGCAGATTTAATCGGAGACATTGACCCTATTAAAGCTGCTAATCTAAAACTTAGCTATGCAGATGACCGAGTAATTCACTATGGTATGATCCCTAGAGCAAATAGATGCATTTTTGTTATCAACGAATTGCCAGATTTACAAGCTAGAATCCAAGTTTCATTGTTCAATATTCTTCAGGAAGGAGATGTTCAAATTAGAGGATTTAAACTTAGACTAGAGTTAGATATGCAATTTATCTTTACAGCCAACCCTGAAGATTACACAAACAGAGGAAGTATAGTAACTCCACTTAAAGACAGAATAGGGTCTCAGATTATTACCCATTATCCCAAAGATATTGAAACAGCAAAAAAAATAACTGCGCAAGAAATAAAAGCAACCTTAAGTCAAAAAGAAAAAATTTATCTTCCTTCTTTTGCTGCAGACTTGTTAGAAGAAATTAGTTTCGAAGCAAGAAAGAGTGAATATATTGATGAAAAGAGTGGAGTAAGTGCAAGACTTAGCATTTCAGCTTTAGAAAACCTTTTAAGTAGTGCTGAGCAGCGCTTACTTAGAAATAATGAATCTAAAACTTCGGTAAGATTATCTGATTTTTCAAGTATTATTCCAGCTATTACAGGAAAAGTAGAGCTTGTTTATGAAGGAGAACAGGAAGGTGCTGAATTTGTGGCAAATAAATTAATTGACACCGCTATTAAAACACTTTTTGAAAAGAATTTTCCTAAAATTGAAAAATTGGAAAAACAAGGAGCCAATAGTCCATACGATGATTTAGTGACTTGGTTTTTCAACGAATCAAAATTTGAAATACTAAATGGAATTTCAGAAAAAGAATACCAAAAGAAACTACTTTCGATCGAGCCTCTAAACAAACTTTTAAAAGAATACCAACCTGAGGCTTTGAAAGAGGATATATATTTTTTAAATGAGTTTATTCTTTGGGGATTAGTTCAATTTAAGAAACTTAGTAAAGTTGAATATTCGGAAGGAATTGAAATCCAAGATCCTTACGGTGACTATATAAAAAATATATAAACTGGGGGATTGTTGCAATTTTGAATAAAAATAGTCTTCCAGAAAAAATAAAATCTAATTTCCAATTTTCTTTTACAAAAGAACAAGAGAAAATAGTACAAGAAGTTTCTGAATTTGTTAATTCAATAAGCACTCGTAATATATTTCTACTTAAAGGATATGCTGGAACAGGAAAAACCAGTTTAATTTCGTCGTTGGTCAATAGCCTTTCATACGTTGGAAAAAAATCTTTCCTTCTTGCTCCTACTGGGAGAGCGGCCAAGGTGCTTTCTAAATATTCTAAAAAAAGTGCATCTACTATCCACAGAAAGATCTACTGGATCAATAGTAATAAAAGTGGAAATACATATATTAAGTTAAAAGAAAATACCCATTCCAATACGATTTTTATTGTAGACGAAGCATCTATGATTCCAGAATCATCCGACAAAGGGTTTGGGAACAGATCACTTTTAGATGATTTAGTTGAATATGTATATGACGGTATAGGATGTAAGCTTATTTTAATTGGTGATACAGCCCAATTACCTCCAGTAAATTTAGACATAAGTCCTGCTCTTAGCGAATCCTTTTTAAGTGAAAATTATTCTAAAGAAATCCTTTCGTTCAGCTTGAGTGAAGTTGTTAGACAAGATAAGTCCTCTACTATTTTATTGAATGCAACAAATATTAGAAACCGAATTTCTAAATCTATTTTTGATGTTCCAAAGTTTCAGGTTAGTGACGATGTCATTAGAATAGAATCTGGTGATGAACTGCAAGAATGCCTTGAGTCCAATTATAATAAAGGAGGCATCCCTAATACCATTGTTCTTTGTAGGTCAAATAAAAGAGCAAATATTTACAACCAACAAATTCGATCTAGAATCAGATATTTGGAGGAAGAAATATCTACTGGAGATTTATTAATGGTGGTAAGAAATAACTACTTCTGGTTAGGAGAAAAGAACTCCTCAGAGTTAATAGCCAACGGAGATATTATAGAGGTTCTTAGTGTCAATAAAATTTTAACCAAACATAGCTTTAACTTTGCAGATATCACTATTAGGCTAATTGATTTTTTGGAAGAAAAAGAAATTGATGTGCTAGTAATGTTAGATACGATTAATCTAGAAACCTCTTCTTTAAGTTATGAGGAATATCAAAAACTATATCTTGAGATTAGTAAGAAATACAAAGGAGATAGAAAAAAGATAAAGGAAGATAAATATTTAAATGCATTACAAGTGAAATTTTCTTATGCTATTACTTGTCATAAATCTCAAGGGGGGCAATGGGAAAATGTTTTTGTAGACCTTGGATATTTCAAAAATGAAATGTTAGACCTTGGATATTTAAGATGGTTATATACAGCTATAACAAGAGCTTCTAAAAAACTATTTCTAATAAATTTTAAAAACGATTTTTTTTAGATTGAAAAAAAAGTTGGAAATAGTAAGTTCTGTAAATACATTGAACGAAAAGAAATGGAATTTAAATTTTGAAAACACCAATCCATTTTTACATACGAATTTTTTAAAAATTTTTGAAAAACATAATAGTGTTAAGAGCGTTAGTCCCGTTTATATAACAACTAAGAACGGAAATGTTTATGGGCATTTAATTAAAATTGATGGTAATAAAATAGCAAATTACTTAACCAATAATAGCAGGTTTAGATTTAATAAAATTTTTTTAAAAAAAATTAAATTTCAGTTTTTCTGTTTTGGAAATACTTATCTGACTAATATCCCATCATGTGATTTTGAAAATGAAGGAGTTTCAGAAGAAGAATTAAATGCTATTTTTAGCACACTCAAAAAAAAATATAAAGTAAAACTTTTCTTACTCCCAGATTATTTTTTAAAATCTTTAAGCTTTAATAAGGAAACGAAGACGAAACTATCTCCTTATTTTAAGATAGATCCTAATATAGTTATGGAATTAAATAAGCGATGGAATTCTTTTGAAGACTATAAGGAAGATGTTAGTTCTAAGTATAAAAAAAGAATTAGAAGAGTATATAAAAAAAGTAAAGATCTAGAGATGAAAAAGATAGAGAAAAAAGATATAAAATCAATAGTGCCTGAACTACAGACTCTTTATAATAATGTACATAATAAGTCATCTTTTTCAGGACCTGCTTTAAATATTAGATGTTACGAAGATTTAGCCAATTATTCTATTATAAATTTTTGTGTAAATGGCTACTATCTAAAAGGTGACTTAATAGGTTTTTCATCGGAATTCTATTTTGAAAAAATATTGTATTCTTATTTTATTGGACTAGACTATGGGTATAATATAAAATACAGTTTGTATAATAGAATTCTATACGACTCTATAAGTAATGGTATAGAAAAAAAAGCATCAAAAATTGTCTATGGAAGAACTGCCTCAGAGTTTAAAAGCACAATTGGAGCTGTTCCTATAGAATCAAAAAGTGCGGTCTTTATGGACAGTAAAATTTTAAGATTCATTGTATATCCAATTATAAAATATCTTTCTCCAAAAAAATGGGAGCAGAGAAATCCTTTCAAAAAAAAGATTGAAATAATAAATTATAATTCAAAATACGACCAATCATTCTACGAATTAAACAAAAGCTGGATTGAAGAGTTTTGGGTTTTAGAAGACTCTGATCTAAAAGACTTACTTAAGCCTCAAGAGTCTATTATAGATTTAGGGGGAGAAGTATTTTTTGCATTGGTAAATAGTCTTGTTGTAGGAACTGCAGCGATGATTCCATTCCCAAATAGTAAAATTGAATTGGCTAAAATGACTATTCAAAAAGAATATAGAGGAAAAGGGCTATCAAAAATATTATTGAGAAAATGCATTGACTATGCAAGAGATTCTAAAGCAAAAGAAATATTTTTAATTTCTAATAGAAGATTATTTAGTGCAAGAAAGTTATATGATAAATTTGGATTTAAGGAAGTTGATTTAGACTCTAACAAATACAAAAGGGGTAACTATAAAATGGTTTTAAGGCTATAAAATATTGTTATTGATTTGATTGCCATTTATTAGACTTTTTGTATGATGATTTTTTCATATTTTTAAATAAAAGGTCAAGTTTTAAAATAATAAAGTCCAAAAAAATAAAACTAAATTCACAATTAATAATTTTTATAAAGTAATTATATTGAAAAAAAACATACAAAATATATGAGTTTTTCCTCATGTTAAATTTAGTTTAATATTAATAAAAAAGTTTAAGTTAATAATCAGTAAAAAGGTATAGGGCCAAAACTGTCCTTTTGAAACTTTCAAATTAAAAAAAATAAAATTTAATTTTCAATCATCTTTAATAACTATTTTAGTCTATTTAAAGCCCTTTATGAAATGTCTTAACTTATTATAAAATTAGTGTTTTTTGAAAAGAATTCTAAATAATAATTCATGAGAGCCTCCTGAATAGGATCTTAGATTGGATGTAGTAAAATCATAAGAGTATCCAAATGAAATATAGTTTTGGTATGTATAACCAAATAAAATCGAAAAAGCATCTCCACTTCTAAAGGAAAATCCAGCCCAAGCAGATTCCTTCCAAGTTACTTTAGATCCAAACTCAATTTGCATTGGCACATTGGAAACGTATCTCAACAATAAATAAGGGTCAGCTACTAAATCGTATGGCAAAATAAAATCATATCCTCCATGAATAAAATAATGGTCTTCTAATTTATTTCCTGGATGTGGATTTGAGATATCACTAAATTTAATTTTATTCTGAAGTAAATTTGGAGCAGCACCTCCCGCATGCCACTTATCACCGTAAAATAAGAATCCGAATTTAGCATCAGGCATTATAGAACGCATAACCTTTCCAGTAGTTGAAGGATCTCCTGGTTCTGTAAATATCAGTTGGTGTCCATCGATTTTCCATTCAATTAGTCCAGCACTTAGAGAAAGGGAAACATTTATTTGTTCGTTTATTTTTGTGTGGTATGCATAAGATGCCTGAACCCCAGTTCTTCTGGTTGGCCCTACATTATCTGCATATAAAAATGCCCCAAATCCGTTTTTTAAATCTTTTGTTGGTCCATTAATACTTAAGGTATATGTTCTTGGAAAATCTTTTAATCCTACCCACTGATACCTGTGATTAGATGTTACACTATACAAATGATCCATCCCTGCAAACGCTGGGTTCTGAGTGTATTTGTTCATGAAAAACTGAGAATAAACTGGAATTTGCTGTGCAACAAAAACTTGTAAGTTTATCGCAAAACCAAACATTAATACAACAGTATGTTTTGAAAATATTTTCATTATCTAATTATTGTTATCGGACCTGTTAAACTCTTTCTCTCACCATTTATTTCATCGTATTCAACAACAAAATAATAAGTACCAACTGGTATTGGATTGCTATTTTTTCCATTACCTTTCCAGTTATCACCTCCTGTTTGATAATTTGGATTGTTATAAATTAAAGATCCCCATCTATTGTAAACACTTACAGTAATATTTTTATAAAGTTCTGATATTTCAATAATCCAGTTATCATTTATTCCATCATTATTAGGTGAAAATGCAGAAGGGATTTTAATTTCTGGTATTAGATCAACTTTTATTGTGTCGTTGTTTTTACAACCATTAGTGTCTGATACAAAAACTATATAAATCTCACTAGAGCTGACTTCAATCTCAGGGTTAGCATTTATTGAATCTGCTTCATTAACAAAGTTGAAAAGAGGAGTCCAAAGATAAGATGAATTGATAGGCCCTGTTGGGTTTCCTCCTAATATAAAGGGTTGTCCAAGCCCTATTGCATCATCAATACCGGCATCTACAATTGGTAAAGAAGCTACAAATACCTTTATTGAATCTTTAACAATACAATTTTGTTCTGTTAAAACAAATTCAAAATCATAAATAAACGTGGATGAATCATCAAAAGAGTAGCCAAAAGTGCTATCATTACTTATGACATTTCTTAATAAACTCCAAGATACAGAAGGGTTAATAGCTCCATAAGTATTACCAGTTATTGTCAAACTATCCCCAAAGCAAACCAATGTGTCTTCTGGTCCAGCATCAACATATATTTCTAATCCTGGAGTTAATTCTACTGTATCTTTTGCAGTACAACCATTGCTGTCTGTTACAACAACATAATAAATACCCGGTAACAAATTGTTTATATTTTGATTAGTAGATGAAAAAGTAGTTGAAGAGTCAGACCAACTAAAACTATATGGGCTAGTTCCGCCGGATACATCTAGGTTTATAATTGCATCCGTTGAAGAAGTACAATAAGGACTAATAACATTTAAAGTGTCAACTACAAAAGTATCTGGCTCTAGGACTGTTACGCTAGTATCTATGGTACAAAGCAGTTGATCTCTTACCATAATATTATAAATTCCTGCTGAAAGGTTTATAGCAGTGCTACTGTCCTGAGATAAATTGTTTCCAAGTGAATCTGTCCATGTAAAATTATATGTCCCAGTTCCTCCAATAATTCCAACGTAAGCTATTCCATTTGAAGAGCCATTACACAATACGCTATCTTGTAAAGTAGTGTCTACTAATAATTGGTCTGGCTGTAAAACTATTACACTAGTGTCAATTGAACAAAGCTTTTCATCTGTTATTGTAACTTGGTAAGTGCCAGCTATAATATTTAAAGCTGTATCTGTAATCTGGCCATCACTCCATAAATAATTATATCCACCGTTTCCACCTGAAACTGACACAAATGCAGCTCCGTCATTAGCTCCATGACATTGAGCACTTAGTTGACTAGTAGTATCAACTACCAATAAATTTGGTTGTAGTACTGTTACATTGGTATCTATAAAACATCCATTTGAATCTGTTACCGTAATATTATAAGTTCCTGCTGAAAGATTTGTAGCAGTGCTACTGTCCTGAGACAAATCATTACCAAGGGAATCTGTCCATGTGAAATTATATCCAAAACCTGTTCCGCCAGAAACATTACTTATGACAGCACTTCCATCTGCAAATCCGTAACATTTTACACTTTCTTGATAAATACTATCAATTATTAATTCATTTGGTTCTTTAACCTCTATATCTGCAGTTGTGGAACAATTATTTTGATCTGTTACCTCCACTGTATAATTCCCAGCAGCAAGCCCAATAGCTGGGTTGGTAGTCTGTATTGGAGTTGTATTCCAACTGTAAGTATTAATTCCATTTCCACCAGTTATTGAGTTGGCAGCAGCTGTTCCATCTGAGGCACCACTACAAGTGACGCTATCCATACTCATTGAACCTATAGCTAATACAGTTGGCTCTTGTACTGTTATGTCAGTACTATCCTTACATCCGTTGAAATCTGTTATAACTACTTCGTAAGTGTTTGCTAGTAGATTATAAGCTGTGTCTGTTGTCTGGGCACCAGCAAAAAAGTCCCACATATAACTAAATGGGGCTGTTCCCCCAGTCGCTGCTGCATATGCTTTCCCATCATTTACTCCAAAGCAAGAAACACTGTCTTGTCCAGTTGATACTATGGATAATACAACTGGCTCTTCAACTGTTACTATAGTATCATTAAAACATCCTTTCTGATCTGTAACAGTTACAGAATAGTTTCCAGCACCTAAATTAAAAGCAGTATTGGTTGTCTGATTTGCTGCAGAAGCGTCCCATAAATATGTGTAATTTCCATTACCTCCTGTGGCAAATACTGAAGCCGAACCATCTAAAAGTCCATTACAGGATACTGAGTCAAAAGCAGTTGATATAAAAATAGCTCCAGGATCAAAAACAGTATCGCTATGAAGAGTAACGCAACCATTTGTAGAATCTGTTATTCTTACAAAATAAACCCCAGGCGCTAACTCTGTCTCTATAAGACTGTCCTGAAGCCCGTCTAAATCATCTGGCACAGACCCAATGAAATTATCAATATCCCAATCTATTCCATAAATATTACCCGGTGGCTGAGTAGTAACTGTTAAAAATATCTTCCCATCAGTATCATTATTACAAGTCACATCTACTGTAGAATCC